>JBDNSL010000062.1:0-14330 GCA_047719095.1 Acetobacter sp. | reverse complement strand
TTGCGGGGGGCTTTGGGGGGCATGGGGCTGCTTACCGCATAAGGGCTGGGGGCGCTATTTTTCCAGCGGCGGCGGGTTTGCGCAATATCGCGCCTTCACGATACAGACAGCACACCCACCGTGGGGTGGTGGATGGATACGTTTTTTTTTCGGACTGCTGGTTTATGCCCTCTTCTGCTTCCGGTGCGGCCCGTGCTGCGCGCAAAACATCCCTGTTTGTTGATGTGCTGGGTTTTGTCATCCGTCTGTGGCTGGCTTTTCCCCGACCGCTGGCGGTTACCGTGGGGACGGTTTTGCTGGCCACTCTGGCCGATGTGCTTATGCCTCTGGCCGCAGGCCGCCTTGTGTCCGACGTGGCGGAGCCTGCCAGCCAGAGTGCGCGGCTGCATGATGCGTTGTGGATGGTGGCAGCCCTTGCCGCCTGCGGGTTTGGCGGTGTTCTGGCCAAACGCTACGCCTATCTGGGCATTACGCGGCTGACCACGCAGGTCATGCAAAAAATTAGCACGGAGTCGTTCGCGCATGTGCAGCGGCTGAGCATGGAGTGGCACGCCAACACCTTTGCAGGCTCTACCGTGCGGCGGCTGACACGCGGCATGTGGGCGGTGGACATGCTTGATGACACGCTTTTGCTCATGCTGCTGCCCGAGTTCTGCCTGCTGGTGCTGACCACCCTTGTGCTGGGTTGGCATTGGCCTGCCATGGGGGCCATGCTTGGGGTTTTGTCCGCGCTGTTTGTTGCCCTGTCCTGCGTATTAACCCTGCGGTACGTGGCCCCTGTCGCACAGGCGGCCAATGCGGGGGACAGCAAGGTGGGCGCAGCCTTGGCCGATGCCATAACCTGCAACGCGGTGGTCAAGGCGTTTGGGGCGGAAGCGCGCGAGGAAGTGCGGCTGGCCCAAACACTGGACCACTGGCGCACCGCCACAACCCGCATGTGGGTGCGCGGGACAGATAGCGCCAACATTCAGGCCGCTGCGGTTGTGGTCATGCGTCTGGCGCTGGCGGCGGCGGCTGTGTGGCTGTGGTGTAACGGGCGTGCGGGGCCGGGGGATGTGGCCTATGTGCTGACCATGAGCTTTCTGGTGCAGGGCTACCTGCGCGATATCGGGCAGCAGGTCTCGGTTGTGCAGCGCTCGGTGAATGAGATGGAGGAACTGCTTTTGCTGTGGCGCACGCCTGTGGGTGTGCCCGACCCGGCACAGCCCCAGAACCTGCACGTAACCCACGGGGCACTTACGTTCGAGCATGTCACCTTTAAGTATCCGGGCCAGAAAGCACCGCTTTTTACCGACCTGTCGGTGCAGATTGCAGCTGGCAGCCGGGTGGGGCTGGTTGGGCCTTCGGGGTCTGGCAAGTCCAGCTTTACCAAGCTGCTTTTGCGCCTGTATGCCCAAGAGAGCGGCCATATCCTGATTGATGGCGTGGACACGGCCTGTGTGCGCCAGTCCGACCTGCGCCGCCAGATTGCCCTTGTGCCCCAGGAGCCTATTCTGTTCCATCGCTCCTTGGCCGAAAACATTGCCTATGGCAGGCCCGATGCCACACCCGAGCAGATCGCACATGCCGCGCATCTGGCCAACGCGGCGGACTTTATAGAACGCCTGCCAGAAGGCTACGCAACGCTTGTGGGTGAGCGCGGCATTAAACTTTCGGGCGGGGAGCGTCAGCGTGTGGCCATAGCCCGCGCCTTTTTGGCCGATGCCCGCATTCTGGTGCTTGATGAAGCCACGGCCAGTCTGGATTCCGAATCCGAAGCTCTGGTGCAAGACGCCATGGAGCGCCTGATGGAAGGCCGCACGGTGCTGATTGTGGCACACCGCCTGTCCACCGTGGTGGGGCTGGACCGCATTTTGGTATTTGACCACGGCCAGATTGTAGAGGACGCCCCGCACGCCCAGCTTGTCGGGCATGCGGGTGGGTTATACCAGCGGCTATACGCATTGCAGAGCCTGTAAGGCGCTCACACCTCAATTTTGCAGGTGCTGGGGAGGGCTGCCGCACGGGTCCCTCCCTCTTGTGGTGGCCCGCCCGCGAAATTCTGGTGAAGAATGGTGTGTTTTCTTTTTTCTGGCATGGATATTATTTTCGCGGCGCTTTACTCTGTCGCCAGCCCGGCGCAGCGCACAATGGTGGCTTCCTTTTACCGGGGTGGTCGGTGCGGCGATCTGGGGGGACAAGGCTGTGAAGGTATGGTACTGAAACGCACAGTCTGTGGCAAAATATCCATGGGCTGCCGTGCGTGGGTCGGATTAGGCATTGTTGCGATAGGCAATTGTTTTGTTTGAGGAAAATAAGGACTCTCGTCAGAAGGTAGCGGTCGTAAGCGGTGCTTCTGGCGGCATTGGGCGTGCTTTGTGTGGCCTGCTGCAAAAGCGCGGCTACCGGGTGATTGCGCTGGTGCGCCAGAAAAGCCAGCCGCAAGACGCCGACTGCATGGACAGCATGGTGGTCTGCGACCTGATGGACACGGCCTCTATTGCGCAAGCCGCTCAGGCACTCCAGCAGAGCTGCGACCACATTGACCTGTTTGTCTTCTGCGCTGGCGCAATTTCCCCCCAACCCGTGGCCACCTTGCAGAATGAGCCTGTTATGGAACAGGTCCAGATCAATCTGGTTGGCGTTATGTTGCTGACCAACGCCATACTGCCCGCCATGGCGGCGGGTTCGCATATTGTTTACACAAACTCCATGGCCGGTATTTTTCCTCTGGCCGGGAGCAGTGTCTATACAGCATCAAAATTCGGTCTGCGTGGGTTTGCACTGGCGCTGGAGCAGGAGCTTAGGCCGCGCGGGATTCGCGTTTCCTCAATATTCCCTGGCAGCGTCAACACCACCATGCTGCTCAAGGAAATGGAACAGGGCGGGTCGGTCCTGAACTTTATGTCCGCCCCGAGGGAGCCAGAAGCCATAGCCGAATGGATTTTGGCCAGCAGTGGCAAGGGCCGGGTAGAAAGTTTTCCATCCAGCGTGGACAGTTTTTTTTGCAGTCTGTTCCTGTGGTCCCCGCGGTTCCTGCGGCTGTGCATGCCGCTTATGACCATGTGGGCCAAGGCAGGCCGTGCGCGCTACCGCAAAATGGCTCTTAAAAATCAGGCAGACCGGGCCGACTGAACTTTTTGACCTCTGTCTTGGGGTTGCCTGTTTTGGGGCTAAAAAGGCAGCGTGGTCCTCTGGCCCGGCAGGTGCTGCGCGGAATTGACAGCGCAGCCCCAGCCAGTCTGGGTCATAGGGTTTTCAGCGCAGACGACCAGTGCGGATTACGGGCCTGATGCGTGGCGCGGGGTGTACGTGCAGCCTTAGGTGCTGGCATGGCGTGAACACGCAGGAATATGGTTTGTTCCCATGCCCTGTGTGAATAAAGTCTGAGAAATCCATAAATTTTTACAAAACATGCATTCTGTTGCCCGTGCAGATCGTTCTCACGCGGCCCCCCCCCATGGCCCGCAGCCATGGGGGGTATGTCTGTGGTGTTACAGCAGGCGTTTTATGGCGGCTACGACATCTGCATGCACACGATCGGCAAGGGTGGATGGCAAAAGGTCAAAGCCATGCACGGCATTTGCGTAAATGGTGAGCTCGGTTGCAACGCCTGCCCGCCATAGACGCTGTGCAAAAGTTATGTCCTCATCACGGAACAGGTCCAGTGCGCCTGTTACAATAAAGGTTGCAGGCAACCCGGACAGGTCATGCATGAAGGCTGGAGACAGATAGCCAAACCGTGGGTCATCTGCTGCCAGTTTGCCACGCACGGCCGCCCATGCGTGCCGGTTCTGGGCGCGGGTCCATACAAACTCGCCTGTTGTGGGGTCATCAGATGGGGCATCCGCACCACCGGTGCGCAGGTCCAGCATGGGGTAGATCAGCACCTGAGCGCGCAGGGCCACCTTGCCCCGGTCCCGCGCCAGGAGTGCTGTGGCGGCAGCCAGGCACCCACCCCCGCTATCCCCCATGACCATGATACGGCCGGGGTCCACCCCCAGATCATCCGCATGGGCATGGAGCCAGACCAGAGCGGCATACACATCTTCCAGACCGCCGGGGAAAGGCGCTTCCGGCGCAAGCCGATAATCAACCGAGACAATAAGGCAGCCAGTCTGTGCTGCCAGCAGTTCCAGTGCGCCTGCCTGCATGTCTGGGGTGCCAGCAATCATCCCGCCCCCATGAACATAGAGAATGGCGGGCGCATTCGCCCCGACTGCGGGCGGGCGGAACAGAATAACCCGTACAGGCCCGGCCCCTTGTGGCCCCGGCACGAACTGTTCCTCATACGTAGCTGACCCGGATTTGAGCAGCGCTGTTGTGCCCTCCACCAGATCATGGCGGAATGTCGCCAGATTGCCGTGCTCGGGATTGAAGGAAGGAAACGATCCCACCATGTCGCGTTGCTGCGCATCGACCAGATCAAGGGTAGTCATGGGTGGCGCTCTCCATTGTTCTTGTAAATCATCAAGATCATAAAGAGCCGTGGCCCGCCATAACAATGACCCCTAGCGCAAAGTTGACTGGTCCGGGCTTTGGCCCGACCTCCCCATGACGACAGGGAATTTTAACCACGATCAAAAAAATCCAGATCAAGTCGTTTGATTTCGATTGCACGACTGATACGAACACCCACACCATGTTCGATCATCAGATCAGCAAGCATAGCCCCATCAATCAGAATAACTCTTTGTGCCAGATGGCGGACGTAGTCCATAGCCGGGGCGCTGAAGGTGGATGTGGTGACAAACACCCCCTTGCCCGACCCGTGCCCGACCAGACTGCCAACAAAGGACTGCACATCGGGCCGCCCGATGCTGACATGGGCCGCATACCGTTTTGCCTGCACGTAAATGCGGTCTAGCCCCAGCCGGTCTTCATTGATAACACCATCAACCCCGCCATCTCCCGTGCCCCCCAAATGCCTTGCCGCATCTTCGTGGCTGCCGCCGTAGCCCATGGCCACCAGAAGATCGACAATCAGCTGTTCAAAAAAGGCAGGGCTCTGTTGGCGTATCTGCTCCAGAAGCTCGGAACGCAGTTCGGCCATGAGTTCTGTGTGGGCGGCTTCAATACGTTCTTCGGGTGTCTGGGTATCTGCATCGGGTGCATCAGCCGGGGCTGGCTGGAGGGGCGTGGTCTGGGGTGATGTGCTGCCAATAAACCCCAAAAAAGACGGGTACCGCTCCAGCATCGTGCGCGTAATGGTGGGCGGGTTGGAGGCAAGGAGTGCCTGCCCTTCCGGCGTGATTGTAAACTGGCCGCGTGCAGGGGCGCAGAGCAAACCTGCTTTAAGCAGATATGTTTTTGCCCAGTGAATACGGTTGTGCAGCAGGAGTTGTGTGCCACTGGGCAGCAGGGCGGCCCGGTCTTGCGCGGACAGGGCCAGTGCGTCTGCAATTGTCTGAGCAATTTCGGGCACGCGGCGCACGCCTGTTGCGGCCAGACGCAGCACCGGAAGCATGAGGGACTGATAATCGGGGATAGACATGGGCTGGCTCAAATCTCGTCTTCAAAGACCCGCCAAAGCAGCGGAGTCCGGCACATGATCTTTGATACATTGAAATGGATGACCGTCCAGCCCTTCGCACGCGTCTCTACTGCGCCAGACATTCTGCCAACCATTGGGGAATGGGGGCACCAGACAAAACGGGGCCACCTGTGTGGGCTGATGGAACGCCATAGCGACCATGGGGGCATGACGGACCGGGCACGCGTTTTAAAATGGGCAATACGCTTGGAACGATTACAAGAAAATCGTTAAGCCGTTATTTTTATTGTGATTTTTGGAAGGCTTTGGCGGAGGGGAAGGGATTCGAACCCTCGATACGACTTGACATCGTATAACGGTTTAGCAAACCGCCGCCTTCAGCCTCTCGGCCACCCCTCCGCCGAAGAGTGCAGACACGACGTTTGCATCGCTGCTTTTAGGGGGTTTGGCGCGTTCCGTCAAACCCCCTGATGCGTAATTTGGTGTTATTTTTTATCAGGTCGTTTTTACGCGTCCAGATGGGTCTTCAGGGCTTCGTTCACCATGGCCGGGTTGGCCTTGCCCTTGGTTTCCTTCATGACCTGCCCCACAAAAAAGCCGAACAGCTTGTCTTTGCCGGAGCGGTATTCGGCCAGTTTATCAGGGTGTTTTTCCAGCACGGCGGTAATGGCCGCATCAATCGCACCCGTATCGGTAACCTGCCGCAGGCCCTTCTTTTCCACGATGGCATCGGGGCTTTCACCCGTCTCCACCATGTCTTCAAAGACCTCCTTGGCAATTTTGCCGTTAATGGTCTTGTCCGCAATCAGGTCCAGCATCTTGCCCAGTGCATCAGCACTGACCGGGCTGGTCTCAATCGTTTTGCTGGTGCGGTTGAGGGCGGCAAACAGGTCGCCCATAACCCACGTAGCTGCCAGCTTGCCGTCCCGCCCACGGGCAACGGCCTCGTAATAGTCGGCTACGGCCTGCTCGGCTATCAGCACCCCGGCATCGTAAAAGGCAATGCCGTATTCGGCCTGAAAGCGCGCGCGTTTGGCATCGGGCAGTTCGGGCAGTCTGGTGGCCAGTTCGTCCACCCATGCCTGTTCCAGCACCAGCGGCAGCAGGTCGGGGTCGGGGAAGTAGCGGTAGTCATGCGCATCTTCCTTGGAGCGCATGGTCCGGGTTTCGCCCCGGCCGGGGTCGAACAGGCGGGTTTCCTGGTCCACTTCGCCCCCACTTTCCCAGATTTCCACCTGACGGGCGGCTTCCACCTCAATGGCCTGCATGACAAAGCGGATGGAGTTCACGTTCTTGATCTCGCAACGCGTACGGAAGTCTTCCCCCGCTTTGCGGACCGATACGTTGACATCGGCCCGCATGGAGCCTTCTTCCATATTGCCATCGCAGGTGCCAAGGTAACGCAGGATCTGGCGCAGCTTACGCAGGTAGGCCCCGGCTTCCTCGGGTTCGCGAATATCGGGTTCGCTCACAATTTCCATCAGGGCCACGCCCGAGCGGTTCAGGTCCACAAAGGATTTGGTGGGGTCCTGATCGTGCAGGAGCTTGCCTGCGTCCTGCTCAATGTGCAGGCGGGTAATGCCAATTTCGCGCACATCGCCATTCTGCAGCTCAATGCTGATCACGCCCTTGCCAACAATGGGGTGCTCGAACTGGCTGATCTGGTAGCCCTGAGGCAGATCGGCATAAAAATAGTTCTTGCGGTCAAAGCGGCTGAACAGGTTGATCTGTGCGTTAAGCCCAAGCCCTGTGCGTACGGCCTGTGCCACACATTCGTGGTTGAGCACGGGCAGCATGCCGGGCAGGGCCGCGTCCACCAGACTGACCTGTGTGTTGGGGTCGGCCCCAAATGTTGTGGACGCACCCGAGAACAGCTTGGAATGGCTGATGATCTGGGCGTGAACTTCCAGCCCGACCACAATTTCCCACGTGCCGGTACGGCCTTCAATTGTGTAGCTCATGCGCCTGCTCCCGCATGGACGGATGGCGTGTGCGTAAAGCCTGCCGCCGCTTCCAGCGCGCCGCCAATGGACAGCACGGTTTCTTCATCAAAATGCTTGCCAATAACCTGTAGCCCCAGCGGCAGCCCGGCATCGTTCAGCCCTACGGGCACGGAAAGTGCGGGCACGCCGGCCATGCTGGCGGGCACGGTAAAGATGTCGTTGAGGTACATCTGCACCGGGTCGTCCATGTTTTCGCCCTGTGCAAAGGCGGCGGACGGGGCGGTGGGGGTCAGCAGCACATCCACGTTTTCAAACGCGTTTTCAAAGTCACGCTTGATCAGGGTGCGGACCTTCTGCGCCTTCAGGTAATACGCATCGTAATATCCGGCGGACAGAACATACGTGCCCATCAGAATACGGTTGCGCACTTCCTGCCCAAAGCCTGCGGCACGGGTGGCTTCGTACACACCATCCAGCGAGGGGGCGTCCTTGCGCAGGCCAAAGCGGATGCCATCATACCGTGCAAGGTTGGAGGAGCACTCGGCCGGGGCAATAATGTAGTAGGTGGTCAGCCCGTAGCGCGTATGGGGGAGAGAGACATCCACCACTTCGCAGCCTGCGGCCTTCAGCCACGCAATGCCCTGTTCCCACATGGCCACAATTTCGGCTGGCAGGCCGGGTGCGCGGTATTCCGCGGGAATGCCCACGCGCAGGCCCTTAACGCTTTTGCCCACGGCTTTGTGGAATGCGGGCACGGGGCGGTTGGAGCTTGTGCTGTCCTTGGCGTCAAAACCTGCCATGGCTTCCAGCATCAGCCCGGCATCGGCCACGCTGCGGGTCATGGGGCCTGCCTGATCGAGCGAGCTGGCAAAGGCAATGGTGCCCCAGCGGCTGCACCGGCCGTAGGTGGGTTTAAGGCCAACAATACCGCAATAGGCTGCGGGCTGGCGGATGGAGCCGCCTGTATCCGTGCCCGTTGCGGCCAGCGCCATGCCTGCGGCAACCGCAGCGGAGGACCCGCCGGAGGAGCCACCGGGCACAAGGGCGGTGGCCTCGTCCCCTTTGCGCTTCCACGGGTTTGTGGCCGGGCCAAAGGCGGAATTGATGTTGGCCGAGCCCATGGCAAACTCGTCCAGATTGGTCTTGCCAAGGAACACCGCGCCTGCGTTCAGCAGATTGGCGGTGACCGTGCTCTCATAGGGGGGTACAAAGTCGGCCAGCATCTTGCTTGCAGCCGTGGTGCGCACGCCCTTGGTGCAGAACAGGTCTTTTACGCCAATGGGCAGGCCGTCCATAATACCGGCCGTGCCGGCTGCGTAGCGGGCATCTGCGGCGTCAGCACTGGCCAGTACGTCGGCTTCGGGCAGGACGGTAATGTAGGCGTTAAGGGCGGTGTTCAGGCGGCCAATGGCGTCCAGGTGAGCCTGTGCCAGCTCCCGCGCGGAAAACTTGCGGGCGGCAAGCCCGGCGCGGGCTTCGGTTAGGGTTAGACCGGTCAGCATTATTCCACCACCTTGGGTACGGTATAAAAGGGGCCAGATGTTTCGGGCGCGCAGGCCAGCAGGGCATCGCGGCAGTTGCCGTCGGTCACCTTGTCTTCACGCTGGCGCAGGGTTTCGGTTTCTGTTCCCACCATGGGCGGCACACCGGTAACATCCACTTCGGCAAGCTGGTCAATCCAGCCCAGAATGCCATTAAGCTTCTGGCGCGTGGCCTCCAGCTCGTTTTCCTCAAGCCCTATACGGGCCAGTTTTGCGATGCGTCGGGTGGTCGCAAGGTCTAGCGACATGAGAGTGGGCCCCTCTTTCTTCAGTCTGAATAGAGAATTGCACCTAGCATAATCGCGCGGAAGGCAACATACCATGGGGTATGACTCTTCTCACTCTTCCCCAATTGGCTGCCACCCTGCCCAGACATGCCCGCCTGCTGGGCATAGACCCCGGGCGTAAACAGGTCGGGCTGGCCTTGTCCGACGTGTCGCGCATTGTCGCCTCCCCCTTCCAGACCGTAAAACGCGGCAAGCTGGGGCAAATGGTTATCCTTATCCGTGCCATAGCGCAGGAGCATGGGGTGGCGGGGCTGGTTGTGGGCATTCCCCTCTCGCTCGACGGGTCGTTTGGCCCGGCCGCACAGGCCGCACGGGACTGGACCATGGACCTGTCCGCACAGACCGGGCTGCCCGCCTGCCTGTGGGACGAGCGCCTGTCCTCCTCCGCAGTCAACCGGATGCTCATACAGGAGGCGGATCTGTCACGCGCAAAGCGGGCCGAGGCGGTGGACAAACTGGCTGCGGCCTACATTTTGCAGGCGGCACTGGACAGCCTGCCAGCGTAGACATGCCTTTCTGATTTCAGATTGGGGGCTTACATTTGCCACAAACGCCCCCCAAACCTATGGGACAGAAGACGTTACAAGACATTTAAGAAGGATACCCCAATGACCAAACAGTCGTTTGCGACCGCTCTGATGACCATGGTGGGTGCCGCCGTATTTGCCGTAAGCCTGCCTGCTGCTCCCGCCCATGCGGAAGAGCCGGGCGCGCTGACAAAAGCATGGGACTCCACGCGCCAGGGAACGGAAAAGGCTTGGGACAAGACCAAGTCCGGCACGTCCGAGGCATGGGATAAAACCAAAACCGGGACAGAAAAAGTCTGGGACAAAACCAAGACCGGAACCGACAAGACGTGGGACAAAACCAAGTCTGGCACCGCCAAGGTCTGGGACAAGACCAAATCGGGCACGACCGAGGCGTGGGATAAAACCAAAACCGGCACGACCGATGCCGCACATGACGTGGGCAAGTGGGGCGAGCGTACCGGCCAGAAAATTGGCGATACCAGCAGTGCCGTCGGGCACGATATCCACAACGGTTTTACAGACGACAAAAAATAGGCCCATCCCCCACAGCATGTGGGTCAGGGCATAAAAAACCCCGCCATCCGTAACCGGAGGCGGGGTTTTTTACTGGGCCACCCGTGGGGGCGGCCGCACCGTGGATCAGGCGTATGTGTCCAGACCGCTGGTGTCGTTCTGTGCGGAGTCGGAAGCCGAACCCGAGGAACCACCCGTTGTGGTTTCGGACAGGATGTCCCCGCTTGCGTCTTTGACGATGGTCGTAATGGACCCATCGGCATTGAAGGTCTGGCTGGTGGTTGTGGTGGAGGAAGAGGAGCTGCTGCTGCCCGATGCGGAGGAGCCCGAAGCCGAGCTGCTGCTGCCAGTAGAGGACGTGCCGAACAGGCTGCTAACAGCGCTGCCGCTCAGGTTGGAAATGGAGGAAGACATGCGGATGCCTCATAAATTTGGGTGGTTTAAAAAACTCGCGGTATTTTCATGCCTGTAGGCCAGCAATGTCAATCTTTATCACCCATGCCCACAAGCAGGGGCGGCATGCTGTGCAAAGGGGGCGTGCTGCATGTGGCAGACGCTCGGTCGCACAGCCCGTGGGGCCATGCGGCTGGTGGCCGCGTGGCGGGGCAACGCTTTGGCGCAGGCGGGTGTGTGCGGACCGTGGCGCGTACAGGGGGTGTAGTATGGTTGGTGGGTTAGTGGCCTGTGCTGCCCATCCGCCAGAAGGCGCGGTGGGCGGTGCGGAGTGCGGCCAGTCTGGTTTGCAGGGCCAGCCAATAGGCTTCAAACGCGGTCATATGCCCCTCCCCATAATTTAAATTCTTTTTTAACCTAACGGGCAATCATGTCCTGACTATGACGACTCTTGCATTCCCGTGGGAGCTTTATGGGAACCGGGCATAAAAAAAGGCGTCTCCCCCAAGGGCAGACGCCTTTTTGCCTGCGCTTTGCAGCGCAGGACGGCAAAGATCAGGCTTTGGCTTCTTCGGCCAGAATCTGCTCGATAATATCCAGACCTTCATCCAGCAGCGCGTCGGAGGCTGTCAGCGGGGTGAGAATGCGAATGGTCGCCCCCTGCACACCACAGGCCAGCAGGATCAGCCCTTTTTCGCATGCCTTGGCGCAGATTTTGGAGGCAAAGCCTGCACGCGCTTCAATGCCTGCATGGCGTTCGAGAATGTCAAACGCGATCATGGCCCCCAGACCGCGCGGGGTGCTTACGGGCAGCAGGTCCGTCCGCTTGTGCCATGCGTTAATGCGCGCCTTCAGGCGTTCGCCCATGGCGTTGGCGCGGTCGAGCAGCTTTTCCTCGTCAATCACGTCCAGCACGGCAAGGGCTGCGGCACAGGCAAGAGGTGCGCCCGCGTAGGTGCCGCCCAGCCCGCCGGGGGGCACGCTGTCCATCAGTTCCGCACGGCCAATAACGCCAGAAAGCGGCATGCCACCGGCAAGGGACTTGGCAACCGAGATCAGGTCCGGCTCCACGCCGGAATGTTCAATGCCAAACAGTTTGCCGGTCCGGCCAAAGCCGCTCTGCACTTCATCGGCAATCAGTTTAATGCCGTGCTGGTCGCACAGGGCGCGCAGGTGCTTGAGCAGGGCTGTGGGGGCAACACGGAACCCGCCTTCGCCCTGAACGGGTTCAATAATAATGGCGGCCACGTTGGCGGGGGCAATGTCGGCTGCAAAAATGAAGTGCAGCATCTTCAGGCTGTCCTCGACCGTAATGTCATGGTCGGGGAAGGGGATGTGGTACACTTCGCCCGGCAGCGTGCCAAACGGGGCCTTGTAGGGCAGCACCTTGCCGGTCATGGCCGATGCCAGCAGTGTGCGGCCATGGAAGCCGCCACAAAAGGCGATAACGCCGTTACGCCCGGTTGCTGCCCGTGCGATCTTGACCGCGTTTTCGGTGGCTTCCCCGCCGGTGGTGAAGAAAATGGTCTTGGCCGGGCCGGAGAAGGGGGCGCGTGCGTTCAGCTTTTCGGCCAGCTCAATGTAGGATTCGTAAGCCGAAACCTGAAAAGCCGTGTGCGTAAAGCGTTCGAGCTGCTTTTGCACCGCAGCCATAACCTTGGGGTGGCGGTGGCCCACGTTGAGCACGGCAATACCGCCTGCAAAGTCAACATAACGGCGGCCTTCCACATCCCACAGTTCCGCGTTTTCAGCCCGGTCGGCAAAAACGGGGGTGGAGGTGGCAACGCCGCGCGGCACGGCGTTGTTGCGGCGGGCCAGAAGGTCTTTGTTTGTGGTGCTCATTGTCAGGTTTGGCTCCGGTTGGCGGTCACATGGTCTGCCCTGTTGTTGGGGGCGGACAAACATGTTCGTTCCGTAAGTGTTTTTATTGCCGCAGGGGAGGCGATTTTTTGGTGCGTGGGTGGTGATAAAAAATCAACACACCCCTCGTGTCGTGCAAAACCCGGCCCCGCTCCCCCGGTATGGCCCCATCTGGCCCGGTCAGGTGGGTGGGTGCAGGGGGTTGTCCATCTCCTGTGCCACCTGTTCCATCAGCCAGTCGCGGAAGGTGCGCAGGGAGGGTTTTTCCCACATCTGTTCGGAGGCACGCAGCACATAGGCCCCCAGAGGTGTTTCCTTCAGCGGGGTCTGGGTGGGTTGCACACGCACCAGCCGCCCGGTCAGCAGGTCATCGCCCAGCAAAAACGGGTTGCCAAGGGCTATGCCCTCACCCGCGCGGGCGGCGGCCAGCGTAATATGGGCCTGCCACAGCCTGCCCGCAGTGGGGATAACGGAGGCACTAACCCCCTGTGCTGCAAACCAGCGCCGCCATTCGGTATCGTCCTCCTCGTGCAGCAGGGGGGCGTCCAGCAGGTCTTCGGTTGTGCGGGGTTGTCCGCCAAGGGCCTGAATGCACTGGGGCGAGGCCACGGGAAAAACCGGAGGCCGGGCAATGGCCATGTGGCGGATGGTACGCGGTTCGGGCGTTGTGCTGCCCTCGCGCACATAGCCGATCTGGGCATGGTTGGTGGATTCCACGCCACTCACATGGAACGCCGCACTGGCATCCACCGAGCGGAGCAGCACCTCCATATGCGGGTGAGACTTGCGAAAGACATACAGCCGGGGCAGCAGCCAGTGGTAGGCAAAGCCGTGCGCGCAGGTCACGGTCAGGGGGGCTACGCGGTTGCGCATGTCTGCGGTGGCTGTGGCCAGCCCGTCCAGCAGGGGGGCTATGCGGTCGTAATAGGTATGGCCCGCCTGCGTCAGGCTGCCCGTGCTTTTGTCGCGCAGGGTCATCCCCAGCGAGAGTTCAAGATCGCGGATATGGCGGCTGATGGCTGCGTGGTCCACGCGCAGTTCCGTGGCCGCACGCCGTATGCCGCCCGTGCGGGCGAATGCGACAAACGCGTTCAGGGCAGACAGGGGGGGAATGCGGTAGCGTGGGTCCATCGAGGGTCGGGTATGTTCGCGCTGTTTGGGGTGGCGGGTCCGCCATTGGACGCCAAACGCCCCAAAAAGCAAGCTCTGGCCCCCTGTTTGTGTGCGGCCCTGCCGGGACTTGGGCGCGTTTTACGTTGCAAACCGTGTAAAACATGCGGTATTGGCAGTGCTTCATAGCCAACGGTCCCGCGCAAGCGGAATAAAAGGGAATGCCGTATTCTCCCCCCATATGTGGGAGATCAGTCGGCAACTGCCCCCGCAACTGTAGGCGGAGAGTATCTGGTCCGAAGCGGTGTTACACGCCGCGACCACTGGTTGTTTAACAACCGGGAAGGTTGGGTCCGATGCGTTGATCCGCAAGTCAGGAGACCTGCCGTTGCCGCTCATGCCTTGATCGCCGGACGGGGGTGCCGGAGATGGATGCCCGATGATGCCTATTAAGACCTGACCGCCTTTTTTCCCGCACGCACTCCAAGTCAACAGCACACCCTTGCAAAGGGTGGGGAAAAACAGGTTTAATTGAATGCTATCCATACGAAAAAAAACCACCCTGCGGTGGCGTCTGGCCCTTGTGTGCCAGTCTGTCAGTGTTGCGGGGGCACTTCTGCCTAGTGCCGCCTTTGCACAGAACGCGGAAACACAGCTGGAGCAGGACCGCAGACGGCTTG
>JBDNSL010000061.1:0-14341 GCA_047719095.1 Acetobacter sp. | reverse complement strand
CAGAGCGGCCCCTCTCCTTTCAGGACCTGATCCTGACCCTGCACCAGTTCTGGTCCAAACAGGGGTGCGCCATTCTTCAGCCCTATGACCAGGAAATAGGCGCTGGCACCCTTTCCCCCCACACCACGCTGCGGGCCTTGGGGAGCACGCCATGGAAAGCGGCCTACGTGCAGCCCTGCCGCCGCCCGTCCGATGGACGTTACGGGGAAAACCCGAACAGGCTCCAGCATTACTACCAGTATCAGGTGCTGCTTAAACCGACACCCGAAGAAAGCCAGAAGCTCCTGCTGGACAGCTACCGCGCCATTGGCATTGACCCCGACAAGCACGATATCCGCTTTGTGGAAGACGACTGGGAAAACCCGACCATTGGCGCATGGGGTCTGGGCTGGGAAGTGTGGTGCGATGGCATGGAAGTCACGCAGTTCACCTACTTCCAGCAGGTTGGCGGTATTCCCGTAACCCTGCCCTCTACGGAGCTGACATACGGGCTGGAACGTCTGGCCATGTATGTGCAGGGCGTGGAAAACGTGTACGACCTCGACTACAACGGCACGGGCCTGACCTATGGCGATGTGTTCCTGCGGGCCGAGCAGGATTACTCACGCCATAATTTTGAACTGGCCAACACGGAACGTCTTTTCCAGCACTTTAGCGATGCGGAAAAGGAAAGTGTTGCACTGGCCGAGGCAGGCGTTGCCCAGCCCGCCTATGACCAGTGCCTTAAGGCCAGCCATCTGTTCAACCTGCTTGATGCGCGCGGCGTCATCAGCGTAAGCGAACGCGCGGCCTATATTGGCCGGGTGCGCACACTGGCAAAACTGTGTTGCGAAACCTGGCTGGCAGGCGAGGACAAATAAGACCATGCCCGAATTGCTGATCGAACTTTTTTGCGAAGAAATTCCAGCCCGCATGCAGCAGCAGGCAGGGGACACCCTGCTCCGCCTGCTGGCCGATGCTCTGGCCCCCCTCAACCCGACAGATGCCAGAAGCTACACCGGCCCACGCCGGATTGCCGCCTCCCTTATGCTGGATGCCATGGTGCCCGGACGCACCATTTCCGAGCGTGGCCCGCGTGAGGGTGCGCCAGATAAGGCGCTGGAAGGCTTTACCCGCAAGCACGGTGTTGGCAAGGACGCCCTGACCCTGCAAAACGGCTTTTGGGTGCTTGAGCGTGAGGAAGCCCCCCTTGGAGCGAGCGCACATATTGCCGCTATCATGCCCGATCTGCTGCGCCGCTTCCCATGGCCCAAATCCATGCGCTGGGGCAGCGGCAGCACCATGACATGGGTGCGCCCCCTGCGCCGGATTGTCTGCCTGCTGGATGGCCAGATCATACCCTTCTCCATGGCAACGGCCGAAGATAACGGCCACGGGCTGAGTGCTTCCAACCAGACAGAGGGGCACCGCTTCCTCAACCCCGGCGCAATGGTCGTGACCAGTGCGGCGCAATGGCAGCAGGGCCTGCATGACCGCCACGTGATGGTCCATGCCGCCGAGCGCCGGCAGACCATTACCACGGGGCTGAACGCCCTTGCCCAGTCCGAAGGGCTGAGCATTGTGCCCGATGCCGGACTAGTGGATGAAGTGGCGGGGCTGGTCGAATGGCCTGTGCCCTTCCTTGGGCAGATCGACCCCATCTTCATGGACCTCCCGCCCGAGGTCATGCAGGTGTCCATGCGTGTTAACCAGCGCTACTTCGCCCTGCGTAACAGCGACGGGTCGGCAGCGCCACGCTTTGC
This sequence comes from Acetobacter sp., assembly GCA_047719095.1. Lineage (GTDB taxonomy): Bacteria > Pseudomonadota > Alphaproteobacteria > Acetobacterales > Acetobacteraceae > Acetobacter. The sequence continues at coordinate 12,599 of JBDNSL010000061.1, read as the reverse complement.
CTTTGTGGCCAACATTATTCCCACAGACGACGGCACGCTGGTTGTCAGCGGGAACGAGCGCGTTCTGCGCGCCCGCTTTGCCGATGCCCGGCACTTCTGGAACCTTGACCGCAAGCACAGCCTTGCCTCCCGCGTGGAGGGGCTGAACACCATTACCTTCCATGCCAAGCTAGGCTCTCAGGGCGATCGTACACGCCGCATGGTCCGCCTTGCGGGCATTCTGGCCGATATGACGGGCGCGCCCAGAAACCAGTGCGAACGCGCAGCCGAGCTGAGCAAAACCGACCTGACAACCGGCATGGTTGGCGAGTTCCCCGAACTTCAGGGTGTCATGGGCGGCTACTATGCCCGCCATGACGGCGAACATGCCGATGTGGCACAGGCCATTAGCGAGCACTACACACCACGCGGTCCGGGGGACGAGGTGCCGGTGGCCCCTGTGTCCGTCGTTGTTGGGCTGGCGGACAGGTTTGACATGCTGACAGCTTTTTTTGCTGCGGGTGAAAAACCCTCAGGCTCGGGCGACCCGTTTGGCCTGCGCCGCGCAGCCCTTGGCATTATCCGCCTGATCCGCGAAAACGGGCTGCGGCTGGATCTGGTCAAGCTGTTTGTGCTGGCAGCACAGGCCCTGCCCGAACCCCTGCGCAATGCGCCAGACCTTGCCCTGCTGCCCCAGTTTATTGCCGAACGTCTGCGGGTGCAGGTCCGTGCCGAAGGCGCACGGCACGACTGCCTTGCTGCGATCTCGGTTGATAATGAGGATACGGACATTGTGCGCCTGCTGGCCCGTGCGCAGGCCTTGCAGACCATGCTAGAAACGGAGGATGGCAAAAACCTGCTGGCCGCCACCCGCCGTGCCGCCAACATCTTGCGCATTGAGGACAAAAAAGACGGCCCGCACGAAGGCACGCCCGACCCAGCCCTGTTTGCACAGGACGAGGAGCGCGCACTTTATGCCACACTACAAACGGTGGAACCCGCCGTGGAGCAGGCATTTGCCGCCGAGCACTTTGCCGATGCCATGCGGGCTGCGGCCAGTCTGCGCCAACCCCTCGATCGCTTTTTTGAAGGTGTGACGGTCAATGCGCCAGAGCCAGAACTCCGCCAGAACCGGCTTAAGCTTTTGTCCCGCCTTGTGCGTATGATGCGGCTGATTGCCGACTTCAGCCAGATTGAAGGCTAAAAAATACCCCCACTACCCTGTCCGGGTCTGGTGGGGGTATACAAGCATCTGCTCTGCTTAAAGGGTTCGCACGGACAGACCGTGCGAACCCTTTCTGTTTTATGGCCCCGAGCGCGAACGCCCGCCAAAAAACAGGCTGATAATCAGCAGCACAACAAAGACAAACAGTAGAACCTTGGCTATTTCCGAAAACCCGGAAGCCGCACCACTAAACCCGAACAGGGATGCCAGTAGAGCAAAAATCAGAAAAATAATAATCCACCGTATCAACGCCATTCTGGCCTCCCCTCATTCATGGCCAAGCATGCGCCATGTCTATCCTAAGTGTTTAACGCAAAATGGCGACCACAGTTCTGTGGTCGCCATTTTGGCATAACACTTTGTCTGCGCGGGTCAGGCTTAGTGCTCATCCGCTCCGGGAATAAGATCATACCCCGCCGTCCCCGGTGCGGGGCCGGGTGGGGGCACATTGCCCACCGCAATACTGATCAGCTTGTCCGCCGCAGGCCCAATCTCACGCGCGTCAATAGCAACGCCCAGATCACCACTGCTGCCACCACCCACGGCATAGAGCATCTGCCCGGCCTTAAGCAGGCTGGCCACACGTGCCGCCTCACGCGGGGACAGGTAAACGACTGAGTGGTCCTTGAGCACGGCACCACACAGGTGGCCACCGGCATCGTACAGGGGCATCCAGACCTCGCCGTGCAAGACAAGGTCCGGGCCTGCGATCATTTCGGGGGAGTGCAGCGGCATTTCTATAAAGCTGTCCTGCACGGTGCGTCCGCGCGGGCTGGCAACGCTGAATGCGCGGATAATCGGCAGAACCTGCCCTTTAATCCCGCGAATATCCACCTTATCCCCCACCTTGATCAGACCGGCAAAGGTATGGGCCTGCTCGGGGGAGACAAAAACCTGCGTGCCATCATTGAGCACAAAACCGACAATACCCCCGTGGGGTGCGGGTAAAAACTGCACCACGCTCCCGGTAAACACCGGCAGGGCAGACAGGTTATACACCCCTGTCGCCTGTTTTTCTGTTGTGGTCTGCCTAGAGGCAAAGGTGGCGGCGTTGGTTTCCGCCTCCTTATGGGCTGGGGCCGCCACTGCAACCGACGACACCAGAATTAAACCAGACAAACAAAGCAAAGAGCGCATGAAACAACCACTAAGGACAGGCGCACCCTACCCCCGAGGGGGCAAGGCGCGGCAATGCGTGAGACTCGTCTGCATAATCTGCCATGAAAGGCCATTCCCGCAAGAGCGGGAAAAGCGCGTCAGTGGCGGAAATGACGCATACCAGTAAACACCATGGCAATTCCGGCGGCATCGGCTGCGGCAATCACTTCATCATCGCGGATGGAGCCACCGGGTTGGATAACGGCGGTAGCACCAGCGGCCACAATGGTTTCCAGCCCATCAGCAAAGGGGAAAAACGCATCGGACGCGGCAACAGAGCCCTGCGTAAGCGGTGCGGACTGGCCAGCAGCTTTTGCCGCCTCCCCGCTTTTGCTTGCAGCAATACGCGCGGAGTCCACGCGGCTCATCTGCCCCGCGCCAATGCCAACCGTTGCACAATCCTTGGCATAAACAATGGCGTTGGATTTGACATGCTTGGCTACACGGAAAGCAAAGATCAGGTCCTGCATTTCCTGCTCGGTGGGTTTGCGCTTTGTTACAACCTTGAGCGCCTCTGGGGCCACGCGCCCGTTATCGCGCGTCTGGGCCAGAAAGCCGCCCGCAACAGAGCGTACAACCGTGCCTGCGGCTGTCGGGTCAGGCAGGCCACCGGTCAGCAGCAGGCGCAGGTTTTTTTTACGCGCCAGCAGTGCCTTGGCATCTTCCGCCGCATCGGGGGCCACAATGACTTCGGTAAAGATGGTGGAAATTTTTTCCGCCGTTGCCACATCCAGCGGGCGGTTCAGGGCGACAATCCCCCCAAAGGCAGAAACCGGGTCACACCGCAGGGCCTGATCCCACGCGCCTGTCAGGTCAGCACCAACAGCAACCCCGCAAGGATTGGCGTGTTTGACAATAACCACAGCGGGTTCATCAAACTCGGCCACGGCCTCGAATGCGGCATCTGTATCGTTGATGTTGTTATACGACAGCGCCTTGCCCTGCACCTGCACAGCAGTGGCCACACCGGGGCGGGTGCTGCCATCGCGGTAAAAGGCGGCCTGCTGGTGGGGGTTTTCGCCGTAACGCAGAATTTCAGCACGCTGGCCAGCAAGGGCAAACCGCTCGGGGAAGGCATCTGACGCCTGTGCGGCAAACCATACGGCAATGGCAGTATCGTACGCCGCCGTACGGGCATAGGCCGCACCAGCGTAAAAGCGGCGCATATCCAGTGTGGTGCCGCCATCGCCCAGGGCGTCAATCAGCCCTTCATACTGGGCAGGGTCGGTCAGCACCACCACATGCGCGTGGTTTTTGGCGGCAGCACGGATCAGGGCCGGGCCACCGATATCAATATTTTCAATGCAGGTTTCGGCATCTGCACCCGAGACAACGGTTTTTTCAAACGGATACAGGTTAACCGCAACCAGATCGATCGGGCCAATACCGTGTTCTGCCATCTGCGCCACATGGGCAGGCAGGTCCCGGCGACCAAGGATACCCCCATGAATTTTGGGCACCAGTGTTTTGACACGACCATCAAGAATTTCAGGGAAACCCGTGTAATCCGACACGTCAGTTACCGGCACGCTGGCATCGCGCAGGGCCTTGGCGGAACCGCCCGTGGACAGGATTTCCGCCCCCTGCGCCACAAGGGCACGCGCCAGATCAAGCAGACCGGCTTTGTCGGATACGGAAATAAGGGCGCGACGGATAGGAAGCGTCGTCTGGCTCATGGGTGGACCTTTCGCACGGCAAAAAACGTAATGCGGCTGATTAGCCAACATGCCGCGCGGAGGCAACCAGCCGAAGACAAGAAGATGATCAGCGCCTAACGGCGGGTAAACGTCCAGTAAAGCGGCTGGCGGCCAGCCGCTATGGCCTTGGCCTCATACCGGGTGGGGAACCATCCGTCTGGCCGGGTAGTGGCGGGGGCTGGTGCATCAAAATACGGCTGGGCGGACATGACTTCCGTCACCCACGCCTGATAGGTCGGGTCATCACTGGCAACACGCCAGACAGCACCGGGTTTGAGCACGCGCGCACAGAGTTCCACATTCTGCGGGTGCACAAAGCGCCGCTTGGCATGGCGGGCCTTGGGCCACGGGTCAGGGAACATCAGGAACAGGCGGTCCAGGCTGGCATCGGGCAAAACCCGCAGCACCAGCCGTGCATCATCGTCCCACAAACGGAGCATGTCCGGCAGTGGAGCCGTGGCTTCCTGCTCAACAGGCACCAGCTTGTTCAGCAGCGAACACAGACCGTTATGAAAAACTTCGGAGGCTATGTAGCCAACCTGTGGGTGGGCTTTGGTCTGGGCCAGCACATGCTCGCCCCCACCAAAACCGACCTCAAACCAGATCTGTTCTGGCGCGTGGCCAAAAACAGATGCAGGGTTCGCTGCCTGCTCCAGCGGAAACCGCAGGCGGGGCAGCGTTTCGTCCAGCAGGCGCTCCTGACGGGGGCGGAGCGGATGCCCACGCTGGCGACCATACAGCCGCTCAGGCGGGGGCTTTACATCCACTGCTTCGGGCTGGCCTGTAACGGCCTGACCTTTTGCCTCCGTCATGAACACGATACCTTTATATCAACGCTTCAGTGCGCTGCGCAGGGAGTCCACCAGATCGGTGCGTTCCCATGTAAAGGTATCCAGCTTGTCGTCCGGCGTACGGCCAAAGTGGCCATAGGCGGATGTTGTCGCATAGATCGGACGGTTCAGGCGCAGATGCTTGCGAATGCCGCGCGGTGTGAGGTCCATGACATCACGCAGGATTTCGCCCAGACGTGCTTCGTCCACGTCCTTGCCGCTCTCATCAAGGTCCACGTAAACGGACAGCGGATGAGACACGCCAATGGCGTAGGAGAGCTGAATGGTGCAACGGTCGGCAAGACCAGCCGCCACAACGTTCTTGGCAAGGTAACGGCAGGCATAGGCCGCAGAGCGGTCAACCTTGGTCGGATCCTTACCGGAGAACGCGCCACCACCGTGCGGTGCAGCACCACCATAGGTGTCCACAATGATCTTACGGCCCGTCAGGCCGCAATCCCCATCGGGGCCACCAATTACGAACACGCCGGTCGGGTTGGCGTAAAATTCGTTTTCCGGCGGCATCCAGCCTTCGGGCAGCACGCCACGGGTCACATCCAGCAGGCGCTCACGCAGGGCGGTCTGGTCTGCCCCTTCGTCATGCTGCGTGGAAATTACGACCGAGGTCGCGCCAACCGGACGACCGTTGACATAACGCAGGGTCACCTGACTTTTGGCATCGGGCTGAAGGCCAGCAACGCGTGCATCGCCAGCGCGACGCAGGTCACGGATGGTGTGCAGGATGCGGTGTGCATAATACAGCGGCGCAGGCATGAGGGTGTCTGTCTCGTTAGAGGCATAACCGAACATGATGCCCTGATCGCCTGCACCTTCGTCCTTGTCCGATGTGCTGTCCACACCAACGGCAATGTCAGCGGACTGAGCATGCAGGTAGTTGGAAGCTTCGGCATGGCGCCAAGAGAAGCCGGTCTGGTCGTAGCCAATATCCTTAACAGCTTCACGCGCCAGATGAATCAGCTGCTCGGAGGTTACGGACTCGGGACCGCGCACTTCACCAGCCAGAACGATACGGTTGGTCGTTACCAGCGTTTCACACGCCACGCGCGCTTCGGGGTCTGCCGCCAGATACGCGTCCAGAACGGTATCGCTGATCCGGTCAGCAACTTTATCGGGATGACCTTCGGAAACTGATTCCGAAGTAAACAGAAAATCGCCGTCTTTACGCATGATGGTGCCGTTCGCCCCACGCCAGTGAAAAAAGGAAACAGGTAACCATCCCCAAAAAAAGGGGACGGCTTCCTATGGCTGTATAGACAGTAATGGTCAAGAGCCATACGCCACCGGCGCAAAAGACAAGCCCCTGTTTTCAGCCCTGCGCCAGACGCGGGGCGCAGTCCAGCCCACCCAAAAAACGCTTAGAGCGGAGGCAGGCCCAACACGTCTTCCATGCTGTAAAGCCCGACTTCGCGGCCTTTTGTCCACAAAGCTGCGCGCACGGCACCCGTTGCAAAAATGCGGCGGTCGAACGCACGATGCGACAGGGTGATCTGCTCATCGGCTGATGTGAAAAGAACGTCATGTTCGCCCACAATCTGCCCACCACGCAGGGCGGCAAAGCCAATGGCACCCAATTTGCGGGGGCCGGTCAACCCATCGCGCCCACTTTCCCGCACATCTTCAAGTGCAACATCGCGCCCGCGTGCCACGGCCTGACCAATGGCCAGTGCCGTGCCAGAGGGGGCATCCACCTTCTGGCGGTGGTGCATTTCCACAATTTCCGCATCGTAGGATTCTGCGGGCAAGGCGCTGCCCATCATCTGGGCCAGACGCTGCACTAGTGTAACCCCAGGTGAAAAATTGGCGGCATGCACCACGGTCATGTAGCCCGATGCCTCATGCAGCATTTTGGTCTGGACTGCGGAAAGCCCCGTTGTGCCCAGCACCCATGCAACGCCCGTACCCACCAGAGACTTGGCGCTGGACACGACCGTATCCGCATGGGTGAAGTCGATTACCACATCGCATTCTTCGGCCAGCGCGGACATGGTTTTAAACAGAGGTATATCCGCAGGCAGGCCCGCAGCCTGCTCAGGTGTACGCGTTGTGCCACCTGCTACCGTTGCGCCCGCTGCACGCACTTCCTCAACCAGAAGGCGCCCAACGCGGCCTGTAATGCCTGCAATTCCAATACGCATCTGTCTTATTCCGATCCTTCAAAAAAATCGCGCACACGGCGGAAAAAGCCGGTGTGCTCGGGGCTGTGCTTAACGTCCTCGCCCGCTTCCTTCTCAAATTCCTCCAGCAGTTCGCGCTGGCGCTTGGTCAGAACCTGCGGTGTTTCTACCGTGACCTGAATATACATATCGCCCCGCGCACTCGAGCGCAGGACCGAGAACCCCTTGCCGCGCAGGCGGAAATGCGCGCCAGTCTGGGTGCCTGCCGGAACCTTGACCGTGGTGCGACCCCCATCAATCACGGGTACTTCTATTTCTGTCCCAAGTGCTGCCTGCGCCATACGCAGCGGCACACGGCAATATACATTGGCTCCATCGCGCTGGAATATGGAGTGTTCGGAAACGGAGACATGCACATACAGGTCACCTGCTGGCACGCCATTGCCACCGGCCTCACCCTCGCCCGTCAGGCGGATGCGCGTACCGTCCTCAACCCCTGCGGGGATCTGCACTTTTATCGTGCGTTCCTGCTCCACAGTCCCTTCCCCACGGCAGGCCTTGCAGGGGTCCTTGACCACCCGGCCAGCGCCATGGCAGGTCGGGCAGGCCCGCTCCACCACAAAAAATCCCTGCTGTGCCCGCACCTTGCCCGCACCATGGCAGCTTGGGCAGGTTTCCACCCCGGATGCACCACTGTTGGAGCCTGTGCCATGGCAGGATTCGCAGGCAACGCGGGTAATAACCCGCACGTCTTTTTCAACCCCTGCGAATGCTTCCTCAAGCGTGATTTCCACATGGGTCTGGATGTCGTTACCACTTCGGGCCTGCCCGCCGCGGCGGCCCATCATATCCCCGAACATCTGCTCGAAAATATCGCCCAGACCACCGCCGCCAAAACCGTTGAAGTCAAACCCGCCCGGCCCTGGGCCACCCCCTTCGAACGCGGCATGGCCAAAGCGGTCGTAAGCGGCACGCTTCTGCTCATCCTTGAGCACATCGTAAGCCTGATTGATTTCCTTGAACTTGGCTTCCGCCGCATCATCCCCCGGGTTCCGGTCAGGATGAAACTGCATGGCCATCCTGCGGTAGGATTTTTTAATTTCCTCGGCAGAGGCCGTGCGGGTTACCTCAAGAATTTCGTAGTAATCAAGCTGAGTAGCCATGAAAGTCCTCTTGGGGCTGCCTCTTGCGTGAGCACAGCATCTGTCCAGAATGTAAAATGTAAAAAGGCGTCCGCCTTATAAAAAGCACGGACGCCAGAAAGATAATGCACTGAAGCCATGCTTGTCACATGGCTTCAGGGGCTGCATGCGTCCGATCAGGACTTTTTGTTTTCGTTCACGTCTTCAAAGTCGGCGTCAACGATGTCTTTTTCGTCAGCCTTGGCACCAGCTGCACCGGCTTCCGCACCCTCTGCTTCCTGACCGGCCTTGTAGGCGGCTTCACCCACCTTCATGGCGGCCTGCGTCAGACGTTCGGTAGCACTCTTGAGCGCTTCCACATCCGTGCCTTCCAGAGCGGTCTTGACTGCGGCAATTGCACCTTCTGCTTCGGTCTTGTCAGCAGCAGGCACCTTGTCGCCCACATCGGCCAGAGACTTTTCAACCTGATGCACAAGGGATTCCGCACTGTTGCGGGCTTCCACCTGCTCACGCTTGGCCTTGTCGGCTGCTGCGTTGGCTTCAGCGTCCTTGACCATCTTTTCGATGTCATTGTCCGACAGACCACCAGATGCCTGGATCTTGATCTGCTGTTCCTTGCTGGTCGCCTTATCCTTGGCGGAAACGGACACAATGCCGTTTGCGTCAATATCAAAGGTTACTTCAATCTGGGGTACGCCACGCGGTGCTGCGGGAATGCCGGTCAGGTCGAAGTTGCCAAGCAGCTTGTTATCAGCCGCCATTTCGCGCTCGCCCTGATAGACCTTAATGGTCACAGCGCCCTGATTGTCTTCCGCCGTGGAGAACACCTGGCTCTTCTTGGTCGGAATGGTGGTGTTACGGTCGATCAGACGGGTAAACACGCCACCCAGCGTCTCAATCCCCAAGGACAGGGGTGTTACGTCAAGCAGCAGAACGTCTTTAACATCGCCCTTGAGCACCGCACCCTGAATGGCCGCACCAATAGCCACCACTTCATCAGGGTTTACGTTACGGGCAGGGTCTTTGCCGAAGAAGCTCTTAACCGTTTCGATCACCTTGGGCATGCGGGTCATACCGCCGACCAAAATGACTTCATCAATCCCTGCGGCAGACAGGCCTGCATCCTTAAGTGCGGCTTTGCAAGGCTCAAGCGTGCGGCTGATCAGGTCATCCACAAGGCTTTCCAGCTTTGCGCGGCTCAGCTTGACCACAAGGTGCTTGGGACCGGAAGCATCGGCCGTGATGAACGGCAGGTTGATTTCGGTTTCCTTGGAGGAGGACAGCTCGATCTTGGCTTTTTCCGCTGCTTCCTTCAGGCGCTGCAGAGCCAGCTTGTCGGAGCGCAGGTCAATGCCCTGTTCGCGCTTGAACTCGTCTGCCAGGAACCCGATGATACGGTTATCAAAGTCTTCCCCACCCAGGAACGTATCCCCGTTGGTGGATTTCACTTCGATCACGCCATCAGAAATTTCCAGCACGGAAACGTCAAACGTGCCGCCACCAAGGTCATACACAGCCACGGTGCCGCCGCTCTTCTTTTCCAGCCCGTAAGCCAGAGCTGCTGCGGTGGGTTCGTTGATGATGCGCAGCACTTCCAGACCGGCAATACGGCCTGCGTCCTTGGTTGCCTGACGCTGGGCATCGTTAAAGTACGCGGGAACCGTAATAACGGCCTGCGACACTTTTTCGCCCAGATATGCTTCCGCCGTTTCCTTCATCTTGCCCAGAATGAAGGCAGAAATCTGGGACGGGGCGTAGTTTGTGCCGCGGGCTTCAACCCATGCATCCCCATTGTCGCCTTTGACAATGGTGTAAGGGACCATGCCCTTGTCCTTCTGGACGGTCGCATCATCAAAGCGGCGGCCAATCAGGCGCTTTACGGCATACAGGGTATTGGTGGGGTTGGTCACAGCCTGACGCTTGGCGGCCTGCCCGACCAGCATTTCACCCCCTTCGGTGAAAGCGACCATGGACGGCGTCGTGCGTGCGCCTTCGCTGTTTTCGATGACTTTTGTTTCGTTACCTTCGCGCACGGCCACGCAGGAGTTGGTGGTGCCGAGGTCGATACCAATGACTTTGCTCAATTTCGTGCTCCTTCTAGCGACTTCATCCGACCCGAAGCATCAGACAAAGCCCTGTTCCATCGCAACCGACCGAGCCCGGACCAAAGTCGGGGCGCAATCAGAATGACCAACCTGATGTATGGTGCGTTTTTCCCTTTTTCAAGAAGGAAAAACCACTCTGCGGGAAGGTTTTTTATCTTCCCTCCCACGTCGTGTTACTGTGCGTCGCCAGCCTTGGCCACAACCACCATGGCGGGCTTGAGCAGACGGCCGTGCAACGTCCATGTTGGCGTCCATGCCTGCATGACCGTACCGGGTGTGTGCTCGGTGCTGGGCTGTTCGGCCATGGCCTGATGCAGATTGGCGTCAAACGCCTTGCCCGCAGGGTTGTCGTTCCTGATCCCGTGCCGTTCCAGAATGGACAGGAAGGAACGTTCCGTACTTTCAATCCCCTCGCGCATCTTGGTCACAACCGTGTCCTCACCCTCGGTCCGGGCAGGCAGGCTGTCCAGCGCGCGGCGCAGGTTTTCGGCGGCTTCCACCACATCACGCGCGAATTTCTGCACCGCGTACTGGCGGGCATCTTCCACGTCGCGCTTGGCGCGGGCCATCAGGTTCTGGTTTTCGGCTTCAGCACGCAGCCATTTTTCCTTGAACTCCGTAACCGAGCGTTCAAGGTCCTGCACGTGTGCATCGGCGGCATTTTCGGCAACGCCCGCCTGCTGGGGGGCTGCCTGTTCGGCCGGAGCCGGATCTACCGGGGTCTCGACCTGTGTGGGTTCTGTATCATGGGTCATGTAGCAAGAAGTAGGCAACACCGCTCCAGCCGACAAGACCCGTTGGCCACCTGCACGGCAGGATTTTACGCACGGCAGCCATTGGCCCGAAAAAAGCACGCCACACACCATTCCCCCCCTTGGCATTGGAAGCCTGCGGCGCCTAAGCTAGACAGCTTGCGCTGATGGCAAGGGAAGGAACACACAAACGATGACAGAGCGCACCAAGCAGACAATTGCGCTGGTTGATGATGATCGCAATATTCTGACATCGGTTCAGATGACCCTGGAGGCGGAAGGCTTTAACGTCCGCACCTATACGGATGGCGAGTCGGCATTGCAGGGACTAACGGCCTACCCGGTCGATCTGGCCATTCTGGACATTAAAATGCCCCGTATGGACGGTATGGAGCTTTTGCAGCGCCTGCGTACCCGCTCCAACCTGCCTGTTATCTTCCTGTCCTCCAAGAACGAGGAAGTGGACCAGCTTATGGGCCTGCGGCTGGGGGCGGATGACTATATTACCAAACCCTTTTCCCAGCGCCTGCTGCTGGAGCGCATCCGCGCCCTGCTCCGCCGTAACGAGGTCAGCCGGGCCGAAGCCAGCGGCGCGCCAACAGGGGGGGGAGCACTCACACGCGGCAACCTCTCGCTGGATGAGCTGCGCCACAAATGCACATGGAAAGGCGAGGATGTTCCCCTGACCGTAACCGAGTTCCTGCTGGTTAAAACCCTTGGACAACGCCCCGGACTGGTCAAATCGCGCGACCAGCTGATTGATGCCGCCTACGGGGACACGGTGTATGTGGATGACCGGACAATTGACAGCCACATCAAGCGGGTCCGCAAAAAATTCCGTCAGGTGGATGATGACTTCAACCAGATCGAAACCCTGTACGGCATTGGCTACCGCTACAAGGAGGACTGAGCCAAGGGCATGACCGACCGCCCCCCCCTGCTGGCGCACCTGTTCGCGCAGGCCCGCAGCCTGCGCATACCCGGCCAACGCCCGCACAATGGCGGGGTGGAGGCGACTGCGGCCTATCAGGCATCGCGCACCCGGCTGGTCTCCCCCCTTATGCGCCGTGTGCTGCTGGTCAATATTCTGCCATTGGCCCTGCTGGGGCTGACGGTCCTGTTTCTCAACCAGTTCCGCAACAGCCTGCTGGCGACCGAGGTTACGGCCCTGCGTGAGCAGGCACGCATTTACGCAGGCGCACTGGGGCAGAGCGCCGTACGCGCCACCCACCCCCACGCCGCCCAGCTACAGGACCGTGGGTACGAACTGGAAGGGGCACTGGCCCGCCCCCTGCTCCAGCGCCTGACCGAACCCAGCCCAAACGCCCATGCCCGCCTGTTTGGCCCCGACGGACGGCTGGTGGCCGACAACCTGATTGATGTGGCCGACACGCTGGACACACCGCCCGAGCCGCACCACTTCCGCTCCCACACCATTCCCTTCCCGCCCGCCTTCCAGCCCGGCATTTACGAACGGTTCCTGACATGGCTGTGGTCTGGCCATAACCCGGGCATTGTTACCCTCAATACCGACAGACTCTTATACACATCTCCGAGCCCACGAGACATGCGCAGA
>JBDNSL010000060.1:0-14948 GCA_047719095.1 Acetobacter sp. | reverse complement strand
ACCGGATCGCTGACCATCTGCGCCCAGCACAGCAGCAGATCGTCGTAATCCAGCACGCCCTGTTCCTGCTTCGCCGTGACATAGCCTGCAAAGAGCTGTTTCAACTGGGCTTCCCAGCCCGCGCACCACGGATAGTGCTTCAGCAACACATCGGAGAGCTGTACGCCGGAATTCACCACACGGGAATAGATGGCAAGGCACGTGCCCTTACCAGGAAACCGCTTCTCGGTTTTGGAAAATCCCTGATCATGGCGGATCAGATTCATCAGATCAGCAGAATCCTCGCGGTCATGGATCGAGAAGGCCGGGTCCATGCCGATCTGCTGGGCATACTCCCGCAGCAGCCGCGCACCGATGGAATGAAACGTCCCGGCCCAGGCCAGCGCGTCGGCCAGAGGTCCGGCCTTGTCGCCCAGCACGGTTTTGCAGATGCGCTCGACACGCCGTGTCATCTCAACACTGGCACGCCGGGAGAAGGTCAGCAGCAGGATGCGGCGCGGATCAGCCCCCGACGCGATCAGATGGGCCACCCGGTGGGCCAGTGTGTTGGTCTTGCCCGATCCGGCCCCCGCAATGACCAGCAGCGGGGATGAATCCGCCCCGCCTGCCGAGACTCCGGTCCCGTGCGTGACGGCCTGTCGCTGGGCCTCATTCAGACGGGACAGATAATCGTCGCTGCCTGAAGCGGGAGAAGGTTCTGGATTCAATTCCTTAGCGCACTTTCATCAACAATACTGAACCAACATTGGACACCACCATGCCGGATACGGAGCGAATTTGCATTGACTTGCGTAGCATGATTGGAACAAATCAGGAACATATAATCAGGAAATTTGCCTGCACAAGGACCGTCGAGCCGTGACATGACCGCTGAAACCCATAAAAAACCCGGTCTGGAGACGCTGACCAAAGGCGACGAACGGACCGCGAGCCTTCAGATCGGTGCTCTCTTCCGGTCCGAGATCAAACTTGTCTGAGGCAGGCACACCCTAGCGGCACACTAGGTGTTTAGTCCCGGGGTTTGATGGATTGGGTTGATGATGAATCGATCTGGTTCTGAAGTCCATATTTTGCAGATGTATTCATAGGGTGTAAGCTATGCCGACGGAAGGCCACGATCATCGCTTCGTCAGTCTCGGACAGAACCGTTGAGCGCGGCGCTTTGGGACCTGTCTTCTGATCCTCGACAGTCTGACGCTTCCGCCATTTCGCCACCGTTTTCGGGTTGATCCCGAACGCCTCGCTCAGCGCCGCGAGCGAAGCCTGCGATCGCTGTATTGCTGCTCGCACGGCGTGCGTGGTCGTGGCGCTCCCATGACGTATCTGTCCCATAATGCTTCCTTCCACTCGCGTGAAAATATCACACCATCAAACCCCGGGACTAAACAGGCTCTGGAAGAGGAGAACCGTCGGCTGAAGCGCATGTATGCGGATCTGAGCATGCAGACGGATATCCTGAAGGAAGCCCTGGAAAAAAAATGAAGCGGCCAGCCCAGCGCCGGGAACTGGCCGCACAGGCTGTGGCGCATCATGGGGTCAGCATTGCGCTGGCCTGCCGGATTTTTGGGATATCGGAGACCTGCTTTCGCTATCGTCCACGACTGGCGGCGGAGAACGACAGGATTGCCGATCTTCTGGTAGGACTGACCCAGGTTCACAGGAGATGGGGATTTGGCCTGTGTTTCCTGTATCTGCGCAATGTGCAGGGACGTGTCTGGAATCATAAGCGGGTTTATCGGATCTATCGGGAACTGGAACTCAACCTGCGGATTAAATCCCGCAGGCGCCTGGTTCGCGAAAAGCCCGAAAAGCTGTCGGTCCCAGCACTTCCCAACGAAGTCTGGTCCATGAGCGTCATGCCCAAATCGACACCTGCGCGTAGTGCGGCAATCTCATCGGATCGCCGCTCGGCCGCTCGCCCATCTTCCAGGTGCCCTGACCCATCGAAGGAACGACGTCCCCGCCCGGTAGCGTCACGCATCTCATATGCTTTCGCTCCCTTTAATATTCTCGGCTACTCGTTGAAGGTACGCCGATATGTCGGTCACCGCTACGTACAAACGTGGCATCATTTGAGGCGGTGTCACAACCGTCCGTGGCTGTTGAAAAACAGGCTGCTGGGATCTCGCCTGGACGATCAAACCGCAGCCGGCCATCGATCGAGTGCCATTTCGGCGATGGAGAGAAGTTCGTTGATCGTAGCGCCGTCGCGCGCTTGAACGGACATGCCTTCCATGACCGTATTGATGAATTTGCCTAGGACGGCCGGATCAGTATCGGCCGCAAGCTCGCCCTGCGCGGCGCCCCGATGTAAACGCTCGATCAGGAGGGCCTCCGCCGCAATACGCTTGTCGCGCAGCAGGCATTCGATGGCGGCGGACGCCGGCGACACGGCTGCCGCTGCCGAATACATGAAGCAGCCGGCCGGCGTTCCAGGCTCCGAGAACGATGACGCCGCTTGCTCCAGCAGGCCTTTGACGGCCTCGAAGGTGGACAACGCCGGGTCGTTGATGGGGGCATAGAGGTGGACGCTGAACGTCGCGGCATAGCGCTCGATCACCGCCGCGAACAGCCCCGCCTTGTTGCCAAACGCCGCATAGAGACTGGCGGCGGCGACGCCAGTCTCCGCCACCAGATCGGCCATCGAAGTCGCCTCGTAGCCGCGCTGCCAGAACAGCCGTACCGCCTTGTCGAGCGCTGCGTTAGTGTCGAACACGCGAGGGCGACCTGCGCCGCGACGTGCTTTCGTCTCTGTCATGTCTGGCGCCCGATATGGAATGATCGATAAATAATATCTTGAAACTGGTGGCCCACACCGATACAGAACGATCATTCTATAATCAAGGAGTGTCCCATGAGCCGCATCGTCCGAATCCACGAATATGGCGACGCAAGCGTCCTCAGGATTGAAGAAGTGGCAGTGCCCGCGCCCGCGGCCGACGAAGTGCAGATCGCGGTCAAGGCGATAGGCATAAACCGCGCCGAGGTGATGTTCCGCAACCATGCCTACCTTCAGGAAGCCGAGTTCCCTAGCCGACTCGGCTACGAGGCTGCCGGCACTGTCGTTACGGTCGGGGCGGACGTGACCGGGTTTGCGGAAGGCGAAGCCGTCAGCGTTATTCCCCCGCTCGATATCGCGCGCTGGGGCACTTATGGCGAGGTCGCCAACGTGCCCGCCCGCCTCGTCGTCAAGCATCCGGCGGCGCTGTCGTTCGAGGAAGCGGCGGCCGTGTGGATGCAGTATGTCACCGCCTGGGGTGCGCTGGTGGAGCAGGCGAAGCTCGGCGAAGGCGATTTCGTCATCGTCACCGCTGCTTCCAGCAGCGTCGGCCTTGCTGCCTTCCAGATTGCGCGGATGGTCGGCGCGACGGTAATCGCGACGACGCGTACCGGCGCCAAGCGCCAGGCCCTGCTCGATGCCGGTGCACATCACGTCATCGCGACCGGGGAAGAGGATCTGGTAGCGAAGGTGATGGAGATAACCGATGGCGCAGGTGCGCGCGTGGTGCTCGATCCGGTCGGAGGCCCGTCGCTCGAACCGCTGACCGCAAGCATGGCGCGCGGCGGCATCCTGCTTGAATATGGCGCGCTAAGCGACGAGCCGACGCCGTTCCCGTTGTTCTCCGTTCTGGGCAAGAGCCTAACGCTCAAGGGTTATCTCTACAGCGAGATCGTCTCCGACGATGCCGCCCTCGATCGCGCCAAGGCGTTCATCGTGGCGGGACTGGAATCGGGTGCGCTCAAGCCGCAGATCGCGCGCACCTTCCCGCTCGACGCCATCCAAGACGCGCACCGCTTCCTCGAATCAAACGACCAGATCGGCAAGGTCGTCGTTACGGTCTGACCGGCAATTCTGGGGGAGCGAGCGATGGCTCCCCCCCCTTCCCCGACACATGATCGGACCCTCAGCCCATGCCGTGGTTGCTTGCGGCGCAGGCTTGAGAGCATGACCGGAACCTCGCCCGATGAGAGAAACGCCCGTCTCAGTGCAGGATTGAAACTCCCCCCCTGTATGGTATGCTGAAGCGATTTCTCGGGAAAACGCGGCTCTGTTGCACAATTCAGTCTATCTGCGTACGATGCCGTTATAGAATTTTCCGTTACGCGAGTGCCTGGGTGATTGGGGTTCCGAGCGCTGTGAAGCGGTTCAGGATAGCAACACGGATGTGAACTTCGGTGATCTGGCGGTCGAAATCGCGTGCTGTCAGACGCTGGCCCAGCAGTTTGATGCAGTACATCTTCGTCTCGACGCGGCTTCGTCGATGATAACCGCTCCACCGTCTCCAGATAGCCCGTCCGAGATGCCTGCAAGCTCTCAGAGTTTCGTTTCGGGCAATGGCTCCCGCTGATGTGGGGCTCCATGGCTTTGCGTTTTTTCGAGGAGGTATGACAGCCTGAGTACCACGTTCGGCAATGGCTTCATGGGATTTCCTTGTATCATACGCGCCATCAGCCGTGACACTGGCGATATCCTCTTCATCGGAGATCTGCCCCAGAAGCATCGGCAGAACCGGAGCATCACCGACATCGTTTTTCGTGATTTCAACAGCCCTGATTTCCAGAGATCCTTCGTCGATCGCGATATGAAGTTTGCGCCAGATACGACGTTTTGAACTGCCGTGCTTGCGCCTGTGCCATTCACCTTCTCCCTCGACCTTGATTCCGGTGCTGTCGATCAGAAGATGGAGCGGAGCTTCCGATCCGCGATAGGGAATATCGACTGTCAGGGATTTCTGCCGGCGGCTCAGCGTGCTGAAATCCGGCACGGACCACGCAAGTCCGGCCAGACGCAGGAGACTTTCGACAAAACCCGTTGTCTGTCGCAGCGCAAAACCGAACAGAACCTTCAGCGTCAGACAGGTCTGGATCGCAGCATCGCTGTAACCCGGCTGACGGCCACGGCGTCCCGTCGGAAGACCCTCCCAATTCATGGATGGGTCAAACCACACCGTCAGAGAGCCACGCTTCTTCAGCGCTGCGTTGTAGGAGGACCAGTTCGTCGTTCGGTAGCGCGTGGGTTGCGACTTGCTCATGAAAACCAGCTAACAAACAGGATTCAAACAGGGAATCCCTTCCACGTATTTGCACAACAAAGCCGATTGCCAGAGCCAGGACGATCTAAAAAGCGGCAGATTGATGACCTAAAGAAGTTCCTGCGAAACCAACGGCGCCATGATAACGCAACACATCAACGCCGACTTATCAGCAGCAGCATCAAAAGGCCGGATAAGCGCAAAAGACAAGGCCATCCACTATCGCGGATGGCCTGTCGTATTCTTCTATTTAGTTCCAGAGCCGGCCGGGCCGTCCATTCCCGAGGGCAGGCGACCCTAACCGTGCAGCCGTACGGCAGCTTGGGGTGCCGACCACTCCGCTATTTCGCGGCCAGCAGGGTGAACTTGTGAATCTGCGGCGGTTCCGAGAACAGTTCTTCCGCCTTCTCCATCAGCGCGGCGGCAACCTTGCCGTCAAGATGGGCCTGCCGATTCTCCTCTGTGTCGAACGTATCGAAGATCGCGTACGCACCGGGACCCTCCTCGATCGCATACCAGGTCAGAGTGCCCGGCTCGGCTTGAACGAGCGGCAATGCCGAGGTCAGGAAATTGGCGACATCGCGCTCTTTTCCGGGCTTGGCCTTCAGTGGCACATACAGCGCAAGTTTGGGCATCATCGACTCCTCAAGTTAAACGGACAGATATCATTTGGCAAAGTAACGGTCAAGCGGGCCGGAACGTTCCTAGCACTACAGTTGTTTTTCGAGATAAAGTATGATTCCATGCATTTCCATGGAATGGAACATGATGACGGGCGGAGCATCTGTTGAAGAGACGCTGTCGCTGCTGGTTACAGGACTGCGAACGGTCAAGGAAAAGATGCGTCCCCTGTTTGGCCAGGCCCGGGTTGCGGTCTCGGCGGAGCATTATCTGGAAACCCTTCTGGGTAATCTGCCACGCAAGACAGGGTGGCAACGTGCTGAAGCGGCTGGCGATGGAGGTCCCTGGCGTCAGCAGGCCTTACTGGGCCGAACGCAGTGGAACGCAGTGGAACGCAGACGGCCTGCGTGACATTGTCCGCGATCATGTTCAGGAAACCCTGGGCGATGAGGATGCTGTCCTTGTGATTGATGAGACCGGCTTCCTCAAGAAGGGCAAGGCTTCCTGCGGCGTGGGACGCCAGTATACAGGTTCGGCAGGCAAGATCACGAACTGTCAAATCGGTGTGTTTGCAGCCTATGTCTCCCCCCGGGGTCATGCTTTTGTGGATCGTGCCCTGTATCTTCCCAAAGCCTGGACCTCGGATCCGGCACGGCTGTCTTCAGCCTCTGTCCCGACAGACGTAGCATTCGCGACCAAACCCTCTCTGGCCCGACAGATGATCGAGCGCAGCCTTCGGGCGGGCCTTTCTTTTGAATGGGTTGCTGCTGACAGTGTTTATGGCGTGGGAGAGATCGAGATGGGGTTGCGGCATGCTGCAAAGGGCTATGTCCTGGGCGTGGCAGGAAACCACTGGTTCAATTCCTGGGGCCTGGGAGAAAGACCCGTTGCAGGAGAAGCCCGTGACATCGCCCGGAATGCTCCGGAACAAGCCTGGGTCTCCCTGTCGGCCGGACACGGAACAAAAGGCGAGCGCCAGTATGACTGGCTATGGTGTCCGCTCGCCGAACTCAACGGAGCAGACTATACGGCAGGCGATGGCAGAGCCTGGATCCGGGGGCTGCTCGTGCGTCGAAATCCGACTGATGGGGATCTCGCATATTTCACTGTCTGGTGCCCTACGGGAACAACGCTTGAAAAACTCGTTCAGGTCGAGGGAACGCGTTGGCGGATCGAAGAAGGTTTCAGAACGGCCAAGAACGAATTCGGCCTCGATCACAATGAAACCCGTTCCTGGCATGGCTGGCATCGTCACGTATCCCTCGTCATGCTGGCCTATGCTCTGATGGCCGGTGTAAGGGCAGAAGCAAATGCCAGACCTCCCAAAAAAAGACTATCGAACGCTTACCAGGCCTGATCCGGTGGTCCATTCAGGAAATCCGGCGTCTTATCGTCAGATTAACGCAGCAGCAGATTTCCCTCGACCATATTCTCCACTGGTCACGCTTTCGAAGAACTCACCAAGCGGTAGCTTATGCCTCTCATCTAAAAAAACAACTGTAGTGCTAGGCCGATACCGCCCTCTGTTACTGCCCGCAACCGCTGCGATCGTCCGTGCCCTTCCCCACTCAATCTCAACTCCAGGCCTTGAGGTCAGCGATATAGTCGGGATCCAGCAACAGGTTTCTGTAGCGCAGTTCCATACGCACGATTATCAGGCAGCCCAAAGCCATTGTCACCTGCTCACGTCCTACGCCCATTGCGGTTTTTTCAATCTGAAACAGGGCGTCCAGTGTCCGCTCCACCGGAGCCGTCATGGCTGAGACCGAGCGGGAAGACGGGGACAACGCCTCAAACATGTGCGTCAGAACGAGCTGAGCCTGCGAGGGCATGCGGACGTCCGTGGAGGAGTGGCGCAGCTGCATGAGATTTCGCCCCATGGTCATTGCCGAGAACGCGCCTTTCAGCAGTCCGTCCATTTCCGGTGGCGCCAGCCCTCTACCATTGGCGATAAGCTGCTCCATGTTCCGGACAATGAACCCCACCCATGCCGGCTCTCCAATACGCCTGCTGTCCTCCGCAATGCGATGAAGCGACCGTATGACATGCGCGCGAAAGTTGCTGATGAACGCAGGCAGGCTAAACGGCAGGATATAGCGAAAGACCAGCACGCCGAACCCCAATCCGGCGAGCAAGGCGAGGCTTGTATTGAACCAGTGAATCTCGTCTGTGCGGAAATGATTTTTCGGGCTGATCATGTAGGGGAAGAAGTTGGCGAAAGAGGCTGCAAGCGCTGCTATGGCCGGATTACGCGCGGCCAGCCCGCCAATGATCATTGGCACTCCCACAGCAAGACACAGGACAGGATAATCCGCTGTCACCGGCATGACGAGAAAGACCGGTATGATGGAAAGGGCCACCGCCCAGACAGCACCGAACAGAAAATTACGGCTTGCAATCACGGGGTTGCTGAAGGAGGCGAAACGGGCGCAGACCACGGCGACAAAGGTCACAAAAAGCGCGCCGTAAGACCAGGCCGTCACTTCCCAGATTATGGCGCCCAGCAGAACCGCCAGAGCCGAGCGTATCCCATTAGCAAATGTAGCTCCCCAATCAGGTGGGCGTACAAGCCTGAACCGCGCTGAAAGCGTCGTCTCGCGCATGTCACCGGCGTAACAGCCGAGCAGGTGTTCAAGTTCGCCAAGCAGCAGGGCAAGTCCCTGTAAAACGATCCGATCGTTCAGGGCCGTTTTCTTTTCTGCCTCTGTGGGAGCGAGCGTGCTTTCTATCCCGGCCTGACAGCGTTTCTGGAGTGTCCAGACATCCTGCCGCAGGCTTTGCGGTGCGACGGCATGATCGAGTTCTTCCGGCAGTCGCTCGAAAAACGCCGCTACATCAGTCAGTATTTTCTGAGAGATGCCGTTTGGTACATCGCCGGTGGCGGCAAGACGACTCCGCATCCCGACGCCACGCGACGTCAGACGCGTCACCTGCCCCAGTACGGCCCGGGCTGAGCGCACCAGAGGTTCGTTCCTGCCCACCTCGATCGCACTGAATTCCATTCGATCATTCAGGGTCAACGCCAGCGAAAAGATCTCATGCAGATCGCTTTCTCGTGGCGACTGACGCAGGAGGATGGCCCGCACGGCTCCTGACGACCGTGAAATAATCTCCCGCAACTGGGAACGGATGGCCTTCTGCGCGCCTGCCGCCACGTTGGGGATGAAAATAGCGGCCACCACCATTTCACAGATGACGCCAAGCAGGATGTAGGTGCCACGCGACACGGCAATATCGAAGATCTGATCCTGCGCATCCACGGCTGAAATGGCGACGATGGCGCAGGTATAGGCCGTCAGTACAAAGGCATAACTGCGGAAGTTGTTCACCAATGTGCCGAGCGCGGTGCACAGCCCGACCCACGCCGCCAACAGTGGAAAGAACAGCCAGGGCTGCTGCGGAGCCATCGACACAAGCGCCATGGCGGATGCGACACCGGCCAGAGTGCCCACGACTCTCCATCGTCCCTTGGAGATGCTCTCGCCTCTCGTTCCCTGCGCCACGATCCAGACCGTCATGGCCGCCCATTGTGGCTGATCAAGCTCCATCCAGAACGCGATGGCGAGAGCCAGCAGCGAGGCAAAAGTGGTGCGGAGTGAAAATCCGAGCGACGTCAGTTTGGGGGCGAAGAGCCACGCAAACGCCGATGGGTTGAGTGTCAGGGCGTTAACACAACGAATCAACAATGGGACGGCGGGAGGAGATGGCATTGTCCCATATTGCCACGAAGCGGTTGCCATCTCCATCGCTCAAACACAAAATCGTGACGAAAAAACATGCCGTTGAACCCGACAGGCAGGGTATCAGTCTAGCACTACAGTTGTTTTTCGAGATAAAGTATGATTCCATGCATTTCCATGGAATGGAACATGATGACGGGCGGAGCATCTGTTGAAGAGACGCTGTCGCTGCTGGTTACAGGACTGCGAACGGTCAAGGAAAAGATGCGTCCCCTGTTTGGCCAGGCCCGGGTTGCGGTCTCGGCGGAGCATTATCTGGAAACCCTTCTGGGTAATCTGCCACGCAAGACAGGGTGGCAACGTGCTGAAGCGGCTGGCGATGGAGGTCCCTGGCGTCAGCAGGCCTTACTGGGCCGAACGCAGTGGAACGCAGTGGAACGCAGACGGCCTGCGTGACATTGTCCGCGATCATGTTCAGGAAACCCTGGGCGATGAGGATGCTGTCCTTGTGATTGATGAGACCGGCTTCCTCAAGAAGGGCAAGGCTTCCTGCGGCGTGGGACGCCAGTATACAGGTTCGGCAGGCAAGATCACGAACTGTCAAATCGGTGTGTTTGCAGCCTATGTCTCCCCCCGGGGTCATGCTTTTGTGGATCGTGCCCTGTATCTTCCCAAAGCCTGGACCTCGGATCCGGCACGGCTGTCTTCAGCCTCTGTCCCGACAGACGTAGCATTCGCGACCAAACCCTCTCTGGCCCGACAGATGATCGAGCGCAGCCTTCGGGCGGGCCTTTCTTTTGAATGGGTTGCTGCTGACAGTGTTTATGGCGTGGGAGAGATCGAGATGGGGTTGCGGCATGCTGCAAAGGGCTATGTCCTGGGCGTGGCAGGAAACCACTGGTTCAATTCCTGGGGCCTGGGAGAAAGACCCGTTGCAGGAGAAGCCCGTGACATCGCCCGGAATGCTCCGGAACAAGCCTGGGTCTCCCTGTCGGCCGGACACGGAACAAAAGGCGAGCGCCAGTATGACTGGCTATGGTGTCCGCTCGCCGAACTCAACGGAGCAGACTATACGGCAGGCGATGGCAGAGCCTGGATCCGGGGGCTGCTCGTGCGTCGAAATCCGACTGATGGGGATCTCGCATATTTCACTGTCTGGTGCCCTACGGGAACAACGCTTGAAAAACTCGTTCAGGTCGAGGGAACGCGTTGGCGGATCGAAGAAGGTTTCAGAACGGCCAAGAACGAATTCGGCCTCGATCACAATGAAACCCGTTCCTGGCATGGCTGGCATCGTCACGTATCCCTCGTCATGCTGGCCTATGCTCTGATGGCCGGTGTAAGGGCAGAAGCAAATGCCAGACCTCCCAAAAAAAGACTATCGAACGCTTACCAGGCCTGATCCGGTGGTCCATTCAGGAAATCCGGCGTCTTATCGTCAGATTAACGCAGCAGCAGATTTCCCTCGACCATATTCTCCACTGGTCACGCTTTCGAAGAACTCACCAAGCGGTAGCTTATGCCTCTCATCTAAAAAAACAACTGTAGTGCTAGGTGTTTAGTCCCGGGGTTTGATGGATTGGGTTGATGATGAATCGATCTGGTTCTGAAGTCCATATTTTGCAGATGTATTCATAGGGTGTAAGGCCTTTGAGTGTCTTGAGCCTTCGCCCGAAATTATACGCGGCGATGAAGTCATTGAGGTGCGTCCTCAACTGCTCATGGCTGTCGTAATGGAAGCGTTTGACCGTTGCTTCCTTGATTGTGCGGTTCATTCGCTCGACCTGACCATTGGTCCAGGGGTGATTGGGTTTTGTCAGGCGATGCTCGATCCCGTTAGCCTCGCAGATCATGTCGAAACGCATGGAACGTGACCATGCCGAGCCCCGGTTGCGGGGTTGTTCGGCGAACTGGATGCCATTGTCCGTCAGGATGGTATGAACCCGATAAGGGACGATGCGCAGAAGATGTTCGAGAAATTCCCAGGCTGTCCGTCTGTTGGCTTTGTCTACAAGCTGCGTTACCGCAAACTTGCTTGTGCGATCTATGCCGACGAACAGGTAAAGCTTTCCTTCGGCAGTCTGGACTTCAGCAATATCGAGGTGAAAGAACCCGATCGGATAGCGCTTGAAGTGCTGCCGTTTTGGCTTGTCTCCTTCGACATCAGGCAGGCGTGAAATCCCGTGACGCTGAAGACAGCGATGCAGGGCCGAGCGTGTCAGATGTGGAATGGTGGCCTGCAATGCGTAAAGACAATCATCCAACGGCAGTAAGCTATGCCGACGGAAGGCCACGATCATCGCTTCGTCAGTCTCGGACAGAACCGTTGAGCGCGGCGCTTTGGGACCTGTCTTCTGATCCTCGACAGTCTGACGCTTCCGCCATTTCGCCACCGTTTTCGGGTTGATCCCGAACGCCTCGCTCAGCGCCGCGAGCGAAGCCTGCGATCGCTGTATTGCTGCTCGCACGGCGTGCGTGGTCGTGGCGCTCCCATGACGTATCTGTCCCATAATGCTTCCTTCCACTCGCGTGAAAATATCACACCATCAAACCCCGGGACTAAACACCTAAATGACCCATCGGCTTTGGAGCGCTGGAATAGTTGCGGTTTCCAACTGTACCGCCTCCTTGGGAGATTGAAAAACGGGTGTCGGCACACTCCATGCCGTCGCTCCGCAAGCTGACTGATCATGCATTCCCTTTATGCTGGTAATCCTGTAATATTTAACCCTCACAGGTAGAGGGCGTGGGGTGGAAAAACAGACTACTGACCATGTTTTCATAACGTCTCCAGGATCATTCCATAAATTCAGCAATCCGCTTACAGAAGACGCTTTTGACCATGCAAAGGCTCTTGTAGCAGCTTTGACCTATGGCATGACGCACAGTTCTGCCGCTCGGGGCCAGATTTGGGGAATTAACCTTCTTCTAGGAAAACTTATCCGAGGCGGTACTGTGGGGCCAGCCACTGCTATTGGCAACGATTATCGCGCACTTGAAATTGAACGTGTTGTCCAGACCGAACGCTCGGGCTATGGATTCAAGATGCGATTACTCAAACGCGAAGTGGGAGTCATTGCCTTAGAGGTATTGAAAGGCAGAAACGCGGCAGCGGCGGCTTTAGAAACATTACCGAGCGCTGGGATGCGAAGTTATACCGCCCCAGAGGCAGCACGCGTCCGCTTGCGCAAAGGACAGTCACCCACGAGCCGAGCGCAAACCAGATCTCTTTTGAGTGCAGTCCGTGGCGGAGGCGGCCTATGAGCAGCAAACCAGCCAACGTATCCAAGAAAACTGGAAAAAAAGGCTTCGAGACCGAAGAAATCGTCCGTTCATATTTTTTGGGCGCTGGATTTTTCGTTGTGCGTGGCGTGAAGTTACGACATGGCGGCGACGAACTGACGGATATTGATCTCTGGCTTTATGAACGATCAGCAACGCTTGCTCGTCGCCGGATCATTATCGATATCAAGGATAATGCCCAGCCTAAAGCCGCCGAACGCCTGTTTTTTGTGAAAGGGCTGGCCGAGTTAATTCAGGTCGAAGCGACCGGCATCGCCACAAGCGACACACGCCGCTCGCTAAGAGAATTGGCGCGAAAACACAATGTATTGTGGATCGACAATGCTGATTTGCAAAGGCTGAAATCAAGCCAAAGGCTGACCGTTTCATCTCGCTTGTCAGATGAAGATCTCGGGGAATTAATTGCTAAAGTCGATACATCGCGATCTTCAAAAAATATCCGTGATAACTTCGCATCTGTAAAATCCGCAGTTGCTGATCGTTTCGGACCATCCTGTGCGAATACAGCTATTGACGGGGCACAATACTTTGCCAAAATGTGTGTCGAAGCGCATCCTGGTTCGTTGCCCGCACAGGTCTTCACTCGGCTCACATATTTCAGTGCTGCCATCGCGGCCGCAGCACTTGATTTCACTTCTGGGGAAACGGCCTTGCGTCCCCATCATGACCGACTGGCCAACTTAACAGATGCAATCCGTTTTGGGGATGATCCGAAAGGCACCGTAGAAAAGCTGCGCTGGGCAGAAGCTGCTATTAGAGATTATGCCCCCAACGGTGCTGGTCTCGCTGAGATTATTCACAATCGGTTCAATGACGCGCTTAAATCCGTGCCCGCAGAAAGTCTAGCAGAGATTGTCGTGAAGATGACAAACTCTGAGCGTCTTTTCAATGCTGCACGAGATCTCGAGCAAGCGGCATTCTTGACCGATTGTCCGTCATTCGACGACCTTCCAATCGATGCCAAATCCTTCTTGGGTGCCGTACTAGATTTTATCGCTATCAATCGTGTTGTTTTCTCTCAGAGCTGGAAACTGGACAATCCTATTCCTGCCGCCAAGGAAGACGCTGATTCCGATTCTACATCGCCCTCATCGGAGGTAGTTGTACCTCCGATCGATGATGGCAAACTTTTATAAAGATGTCAGAAAATCCAAGAACTCAGGATACAGAACGCACAATGAAAGACGAAATCAAAAATAAGCTCGACGCGCTGTTCGTCGACGATACTAACCGCAAGATAAAATCCGAACAAAAGCGAAATATTGAAGCCGAGCAGCAAGCAGCATTTATTGAGCAATTCCGCGCGAAAACCGATGAGGTGATTGCACCTGCGTTTGAAGATTTTATCTTGTATCTTCGTCCAAACGGCTGGAATGGTTCGGTCCAACGTAAATCTGAAACGCCGACGGGCAATAACTATGGACGTGGCGTTACCTCTACGTCCAGTATCACCCGGTCTGCACGGAGCGTAGCGCAGGAAGATCGGGGACACCCCATCGGGCGGCGTCAGCGCGCTGGCGCGAACCCTTGCCGGCGCGAGGGCGGAGCCATTAGCTTTTTTCGACACTCTATGTTTCGGGTTGGCTGCTATGGGGGGAAGTGGAAAGTCCGTTGTCGGACAATTAAAGTCGTGAAGCTGCTGTTTAAGATGTCTATTGGTAAATGCTAATTTAGCTTGTCTCCCTTCGAATTGGCTTCAGCTTGAAAAAGAAAATCTTATTGTGATAAATCGTTATCCTGTTGGAATTATTATAAAAAATACAAATATCTTGAACCGTAAATGCTTGGATAATTACAATGGTTGACTGTTATTCTATAATACAAATTCATATTCCTGTTTCGGAAGAGGTTTGTGTTGCGGCAAGAGCAACACTTCGTGCAGCAGAGATACAAGCTAAAGCAGCTAGATATGCTGGAATGTTGACTATAATTTCTTCTATCATAGGATCAGTCTCTGCTATTTTAGCAGTATTTTTTAGTTTATGGCAGTATAATAGAAATAATGAAAAACAATATGCGATAAAAAATAATATTTTTGTGAATGAATTTATAAAAAAATCTCGTGAATTTGAGGATATGAAAACAAAAATACGAATATGTATTTCACGATCTGAATCTCAAAGATATTCAGTGCCGCAGGATATAAAATTAATATCAGCAATTGAAGATATTCATGAGGATTTACGTATAATATACTCTATTTTTTATAATTCAGAATTCATAAATAAAGAAATATATAAATATATAAGTGATTTATTTTTTATTTATAGAAATATATATAGTTATATGAAATATATATGAAGTGATAATT
>JBDNSL010000059.1:0-14963 GCA_047719095.1 Acetobacter sp. | reverse complement strand
ACTTGCGCCAGGAACATACATTTAACATTTTCAAGGGGGAGTGGAGGTCCGGGCGTCTATCGATCATATTATTTAGTTGTCTGATTTATATCGGTAAAAATTTACAAATTTCAGACTATACCCCCTAAAATACCCCCATAATTTTTCGATACAGGGGGTATCTCAGGTCTGCCCACTCATCGAATCGATGGGGCTGATACAGCTGAAGCTCTTGGCATCTCAAGGCTTGAAATCCAACTTTTTACATCCTGCTCCCTCCAGCGGACACAATTTTCGCTGAACTTTACCGGTCTGGGGAAATTGCCACTATCCATCCGCCTGTAGAGCGTGCGAGTCGTTACCTTCAGGCAACTAGCAACCTCCTTGGCGGTAAGAAATTGTTCCAAGGGCTCGGTCTGTGAGAGTCGTTCACTCATGCGTCTGAACTTTCGAAAAACCATGTGACTGGCACGGCCAGTGTTTCTGCCAGCACTGGCACCAGTGCGGCTTTGATTGCGTTTCGGCCCAGCTCGTATTTCTGGACCTGCTGGTAAGTGCAGCCCACGGCTTCGGCCACGCGCTCCATGCTCAGGCCAAGCTGGCCCCGGCGGTGGCGGATACGTTTGCCAAGGGCTTTGTCCCAGCGGATGCGCTCCGGTTCCTGCCTGGGCATTGTGGCCTGCTTGGTACCGAGCAGCTCTTCCAGATCAATCTGGTGACCCGCCATCAGGTTGACAGCAGAGCCAGAAGACTGGCGCAAAGGCTGATTGTGCCCAGCAGAAAGAGCAGGAATGCGGGGCGCGGAGCTGGTGCGCCCATAGCTTAATTCCGCATGGTTGAGCATGGCGCTTGCTCCCATGGCGTTTGCTGTAGGTCTTGCCCTGCATTCATGTAGGTATTGACCACCTTTTCTATCTGCCGTGGTGTTCTTCCGCCCTGATAACTGCGCATAGCCTCGGCAAAAGCGGATGTTGCGCATGGAAGGATGAATTCCATGCGACCGAAGACAGCCAATTTATTGTCAACGCTTTCGCTGCTTTGTTCAGAAATTATCAGGCTGCCGATGTATGCAAAATCAGCGTCAGGCCCGGCATTATCAATATCGCTGCGTATTTTGGCATATACTCGTTCCAGTTCTGCCAATGCGCGTGCTTTTCTGCTCATTATGCGGCCCTCACTTCACCAAGAATGAACTGGCGGATCCGCGTGGCCGGCGTGCGGTGCGCGGCGTGGGAATGGTGCAGGCGGGTTGTGGCCTCGGCTTCCTCCGCCTGCATGGCTGCGGCCATGTGCTTGATGTGTTGCAGCATGGCGCTTGCCACGTGGTCGCTGGGGGCATGGGTGTGGACCAGTTGCTCCAGCTGAGCGCGGTGGGTGTTAAAATACTGGCTGTTCATCGCAGGTTCTCTTGCAGGAGGTCGATGCGGCGGACGTATTCGTGCGCCTCATTCCGGGTGTGGTTGGCCAGGCGCTGCCATGTGCCTGCGCCGTCGGGGTTGTTGCTGGCGGTGCAGGCCTCCCGCCACCGCTCCTGCTCATCCGCGCGGATGAACAGGGTATCGGCCATGGCCTGAAACAAGCCGATCTTGCGCTGTGTCGCGGCTTTGCGCTGGCGCGTGGCCACAAGCTGCGCGGTTAAAGGGCAGGTCATGCTGCCTCCTGATTATGCTGCTGGAAGCGCAGGCGAATGGTCGGCGGGAAGTAGCCGGTGCCTATGCTCAGGTTTTTACGGAGTAGGGAGAGGTCGGACAGAACCTGCTCAATGCTGGCGCGCTCCATGGCGTCCAGATTGAGCGGGCGGGCGCGCAGATGGCACTCCCGCAGCAGGGTTCCCGTTAGGTCGAAGATGCGATTGCGGATATTCCGGTCCTGCCCACCGCGTGAATGGTTGGCAACGCGGATGCAGATACGCCGGACGCGCTCATTGTCCTCGTAGGACAGACGCGGGGTCTGTGTGGGGGCGGTGCTGGTCATGGCCGCACCGCCAGTGTGGCTGAGGTGCGGGAGAGACGGTTGCCGTACTCTCCCGCTTTTTCCATTCTCGATATGCCAACAGAATCGAGGAGGAAAACTTTGGCAAAACCACCGGCACCACCGCGACCCAGACCGCCGCCAAGCCCATCAGAGCAAGGCTCGTATAAGCCACCGATTAGAAAGTAATCAGGACTACCCAAATTGCGGCGAGAAGAATTGACGCAATGAGGAGAGAGAAGGCGGCAAACAGAGCGCGGCCATAACACACAAGTGTATGGCTGTTTGCTGCTATGCCGTCTTCTACCCTGAGTGCTAGTGCCTCTGTGGCTTCCAGTTCTGTAGTCAGTGGATCCGTTGGATCGTCCATCATGTCCATGACATACAGCGGCATATCGCCCGGAATTTTCCACTTGCGTGGCCAAAGGACTAAAGCAGCGCAGATTGCGGACAGGCCTGCCAGCATGGCGGGAATAGCTAGAAAACGATACTGATACTGGGTTGAAATGGCTGTAAATGCCGAAGTAAGCGTGACCGCCCACCCAATGCAGGACGTGGCGCGTGTTACGAACTTGCCCCAGATATCGACCTGACTGGCTATACGTTTTTCGGCCTGCCTCTGTGCTTCGCGCGCCAGCCACAGGCGAAGGCCTTTTACCGCCTTTTCTCCCACCGCTATTTCTGGCTCGTCTGCGTTCTGTTCCGTCATGCTCCAAGCCTGCTGTTATTATCTGTACGGGTGCCACGCAAAGTGTAGCACGCGCAGACTGATCTGCACGGGTAGGACCACTTTTTTGTGCTGTTGCGAGCATCGGGTTTCTCCATCACGGGTTGTGATGGAATGAAACTAAGCAAAACTAAGAAATGGCGTCAACAAAAAAACTAAGAAAAACTAAGTTTCTTTGTTTTGGAAGGCTTTTGCAGCTGATCTAACTATGTGCATAAACTGCTCTTGCTTTTCTATGGGTATCCCCCGGAGAAGCTCTAACTGCTCTAGTTCAGTTTCCGTCTGGGCCTTGCGATTTTCAGCAGGGTCATCTCCGGTTAGAAGCCACGTCATGGGAACCTTCAGAAGCCGTTCTAATAAAGCGGCTTTCTTTGCTGTGAGTCCGGTTTTCCCGGTTTCCCACTGCCCTACAAGTCCAGCCGAGACTCCGAGCATATCAGCTAACTCAGTCTGTGTCAGTTCCATATTTGTTCTTGCTCGTGCAATGCGCCGCCCACGAGCCTTATCAGCTTCAGTTATGACCTTCTTTTTGTCAGTGTCAGGTGTTGTCATACCTTGCATTGTTGCATAGGCGAGAAAAGGCCGCACTTAGCTACACTTGCAATGCGACCTTAGTTTCGCTTGCATTCCCTTCTTAGTTTTTCTAAGTTTCCGTTATGAGAGATGCAGTCCTGACCGAGATCATGATGCGCCGGAACGCAAACAAGCGGATTTCTGCGGCTTGTGGGCTGTCCACAGCGGCAGTTTCCCAGTGGACACGTGTGCCACGGAAGCATGTGGAGACTGTTTCTAAGCTATCTGGCAAGCAACCCCATGAGTTGCGGCCTGATTTGTATACAGCTTCAACCGATGTGGAGCAGGCGGCATGATTGATTCTCATGAAAACAACCATGCCGCTACCAGCTCTGCCTGTCAGCCGAATGTGGTTCGGCTGATGCTGTTGGTCAGTACGTCTTCTTCTTTAATCGGCCTTGCAAGCCTTTGGCTGCGTAAAAAGCAGTATGATCTTGGGGTATCTCAGGTTGCCCTTGCTTATGCACAAGCGGCTGCGGAATGCCCGGATGACAAGGAGTGGGACGATAAAGCTTCTCTGGTCAATGTCTTTGCCAGCCGCCTGCGCGAGATACCAAAGGAGAGGCTAGTTAGTTCAGCCGGCAATTTTCGCAGCAATTTTCTTGCCTTTGCCAGCAGAAAAATTGGGCAATTTCTTTTTGCTCGGCCCACGGTTGCCATCGACTGCCTGAGCAATTTCGGAGATCAGGTCAAGCGTCTGCTCCTTGGTTTCCACATGGCCACTATAGGCATTGTAAAGGCGGACAATAAGCCCTTCACGCGTAAGGCGATCTTCTGGATTTTTGGAAGACATAAAGGTTCATCCTTGGTTGATGGTTTGGACAACTCAACCATGGATGAGGCTGGTGGCAGTGGCAATGCTGCCACCAGCAGAGTTGAAGTAATGCAGGGCCAATGTGGCGAAAAAGGGTTTGTTGACCTTGGAGTGCCTTTAGCCCAACGGATGGGAGAGGCTGAGATGCGCGCACCCAATAATTCCCAAAACAAAGAAAATTCCAACCACTCTCACCTCTTCTATGGTGTGGATTGCGTGCAGATGGACTGGACCCTTGATGGTACAAGTGTCCTGCGTGTTTCTGGTGACTTTGGCCAGAAATACACGACAGGCTTTTGGGTTCACATGGCAGGGAAACCGGGGGTTTATGCCCGTTTTTCTTTTCTGGGGTCAGTCAAAGGCCAAATGCTGTTTTCAGCAGTCCAATGGCGTCTGGAAACAGATCAACAGCTTTCTCCACCAAGTCCGCTGTTAAAGCTTCGAGGCCCTTTCCTGAAAGGGTTGCCAGATGGACAAGCAGCATGATTGATTCTCATGAAAACAACTATGCCGCTGGGAATTCTCCCTGTCAGCCGAATGTGGTTCGGGTCGGCCAGACGGGGGATTCTGAGTTTGCTGATAGTCCTGCTGACCCCATAAAGGAGTGGGAGCGATATTGTTTTGAGCAGGGGTTTAGAACTCTTGATGAGGTTTGTGGCCCGTACGAGCCGCCCTCATTGCCACAAACATGGGTTCAGCGCCTTTGCGGATACGGTCGACTACCAGACTGGCAGATGGGTTTTTGGCGTTGGCTTCGTGGTGAATCAGAAGGTAGTCGAGAGCGTCCTGCTTTTCGGGGCTTCCGTCGGTTAAGCGGGCTAAAGCTTGCCCAACCACAAAAGAGAGTTGCTCAATCGCTTTCTTGGCATCGAAATTATCCACTTATTTTCTCCATGGTTGGTTTGGCAGTCATCATGGTGAAACTGGCGGCCAGCAGATGCAAGTGTGCTGGCCGCCCTCTACAGGGCAGTGTTCCACCTAAGCAGGGAGGGGCAGCATGAAAAAGCCCTTTTCCGCCGCATATGTCCCCGCCATTAAAACCGCGACCAAGCAGGCCATTGCCTATGTAGGCGGCATCGATGCCGCTGCTTGTGTTGGCCGGGTCGGGCGTACGCAGTTTTCCGAATACTCCAACCGTGCGCGGGACGCGGTTATTCCGCTGGATGTGGCGCTGGATCTGGACCACTGCGCGGAACATCCATTTCTGTTGCATGCCATGGCGCAGGCGTTGGGCTATGCGGCCATCCCGTTGCATGTCGGCCCCGGTGACTTTGGGCAGGACATGAGCGAATACGCCATTGCCTCGGGAGACATCATGGCCACGGCCATGCGCATTCTGGAAGATGGCGTTGTGGACCGGCAGGAGGCGCAGGAAATTGCCCCCAAGATGATGCACGCCAAGCAGCTGCTGGACCGTGCGCTGGCCTTTGTTCACAAGGTGCAGGATGAAGACAGGCCCCGCATTGTGGCTGGTAAGGAGGCTGGATGATGCGGCCTGTTCTTGCTGAGTTTGATCCCTCAGCGGTTACCCCGTTCAAAATGCTTCGCTCCATGCCAGCAGAACTACGTGGGGTTGTAACCAACCTGCATGATGCGTTGCGAGAGTTGCGCTCAACCGTGTTCCGTGCCGGGCAACTGGTGCTGACAGACGGGCAGGTGGCAACACAGGCATGGTTGGAGCAAGATGTGCTGGCACGAGCGCTGCCCACCATCCTCCAGTCCGGCTTTATGGCGCGGGACGATGCCGGTGCGCTGTTCAGCCCCCACCTCTATGCCAAGCTGCTCCGCAAGGAAGAACGCGAGGCCCGCAAGGCGGAGGCTGATGCGCAGTGGCAGCAGTGGCAGGACAGTGGGGATATGCCCGAAGGCATGAGCCGCAAAATGGTGACGGCTCGCCAAAATGGCGGGGCAGGTGGACGGCCCCGGAAAGGCGAAAGCGCTGAGCAGGCTCGTGCCCGCCGTGCAAGGGAAGTAGAACAACAGCAGGCCCAGAGGCATATGCCTTTGGTAACAAGCGTTGCTGGCGGAAAAACAGAAACCCAAAACCCAAAAAAAAAACCCAATGGGTTTTCGGTTACGGAAAATTCGGTTTCTTCGGTTTCCATAGATCTAGAATTAGAGAGAGATACATATATTCCTTCTAGTTCTATTTCTGGTGAAATCGAAAAAACCAAAATCGAACTGGATGACGCTCTGGTGCGCCGGGTGGCGGCCCGGATGGTCTCGGTATCCGGCATGAGTGACCAGATTGGTTTTGCCGTATCGTTTGCTCGCAAATGGATCGGGATGGGAGCTACGGAGGCAACCATAATCTCCGCCATTCAGAAGCATCAGAGCGTTATGCCTAGCACAGAACCACCACGCAGGCTGAAGGTGTTTGAGGCGGCAGTGTTGCGCGGCATTGAAGCGCAGCAGGTTATGGATGCCATGCCCATAGGCCAGCCAGCAGAAGCACACAAAACCGAGGATATGCACCGGTTTGAGGACGCATGGAGCCGAGCCACGCAGGTCTGGCAAAAAGCCTTTGCTGACTGCCGTGACTTTGGCGCTGTTACCCGCCAGTGGCCAGATCTGGCGCAAGAGCATGGCCTGCCGGACGTGCCGTATGACAGGGCAGCTTATCAGCAGTTTTTCAGCAGAACGGAGGCGGTAGCGGCATGAGCCTGAGCAGACTCCTGCGAAACCTGAGGTTGCGGGCTGAAGGGAAGCCCAACCGGATAACTGATTTTGATGAGTTGCGGGCAACGCTGGCCCAGGAACAAAAACGGCGTGCAGAGGCTGAACTGGAAATCACCACTCTGCAACGCCGCTTGTCTGCACACGAAAACAATCGCCCCCGCGATGCAAAAAGAAGATATGCGCAAAAGAGCGGGGGCACAACATGCAAGAGATACCAGCCACACCAGAACGCCTAGAAAAGTGCGACGTTACAGAGGTAGCGGTTAAGCTGAGCCAGATATCTAAACCGCACTATAGTATGCGTGTTGGTGCCGTATATGCACTGCATAAGGTGGGAAGCATTTCTGATGCCCAGCTACACGCCGCAGAGGGTTGGGCACGGGACTATGAAACTGGCATTTTGGGCGGGAAAGACCCGGAAACATCCAGACAATGCGGTAAGCCAGATGCTGAATATGCTATTCTCTCCCGCATCGCGGCGGTAGATCGGTGCCGGTACGTTGAAAAATGTCTTGGTAAAATCAGCGAAAACATTCTGATCAAAATAATGATAGAATGCCTCTCGCTAAATGAAATGGCCTTAGCTATTACGGTTCCGAATAAAGATAATGCACCACAAAAAGAAGCCAAACGGCATGATAAACGCCGTTTGGCTGGTATGGTTGATCTACTATTGGAGCAGTTGGCAGAGGCTTACAGCAGAATGCCAGATAACCTGTTTATGGAGTGGTCTGCTGTTCCATCAGCTTTGGGTGAATGATAACCTTACATTCAGCCTTATCGATGTCAGATTTTTTTCTAATAAGCTTGAGAGTGTAAGGTAGAATATAATTCTTCACCCAATTGTAGAAATGTTCTGCATCATCTTTGTTAGGGCTTGTTAAAATCAGTCTTAATAAGCCCTTTTCATTAACCCCTTCATGATCATCAGGAGCATTTCCACCTTTGAAATGAAAATACGTGAAGTCACCATCTTCTAATCTTCCTGCTAAATCTGTCTGTGCAGATTCTTGCAGGGAGTAAAGAATATCTCCTATTTTAAAACAGGCTGTTTCTGCATTGTTGTAAACAACAAAAGATGAACCTTTATATGAAAATATTTCAGGTTTTGACATTTCA
Source organism: Acetobacter sp. (assembly GCA_047719095.1). Taxonomy (GTDB): domain Bacteria; phylum Pseudomonadota; class Alphaproteobacteria; order Acetobacterales; family Acetobacteraceae; genus Acetobacter. The sequence continues at coordinate 7,101 of JBDNSL010000059.1, read as the reverse complement.
ATATCCTAAATAGGCCAATTTTTTGCACTGTTGATACATAGCGCTTATTTACCGAGTAAGGTCCGTCAGTAACGAGACTTCCAGCCATGTCATACTGTCTCCCAGTTCCTCCTCACCCGGAGCAATTTGGTCGCGCAACATTGTTAGGGCCGCAACGGCTTTGGCACGCTGGCCATCCTGCGTTGTAGCGGGTAGGACGGCCATAGCAGCGACAAGCTCATCCTGTTCAATGACCAGCGTATTGAGTTTGTCCTCATGCAACTGTCCCTCTGGCGTCCCGAAGACATGGTTTGTTGCCATACAATGCGCATCTATTCGCTTGCGACAGTCCTGAAATTGACCGAACGCAGTCAGTAAGGCCGCATCGGCATGTAGGTATGCTTCTGCATGAGCCGTCGTAGCCAGAAATGGCACAGCTATGATTCCGGCAAGCAACGATCGGCGTGGTGTGGTAGATAAGGCATCAGCCATAGGCATGGGGTTCATTCCCTTGCATGAGGTTAGGCCGGGCAGGAAGGTTGTAGCTTCTGTCCGGCTGCTTACAATATATATGAAAGGTATGCCGGTTATGTCAATGTAATATATGCTGTTGACGTAACCGGCATATTTTTTCATACTGGTGTTATGGAAGAGCCAAATTCAGAGCGCATCATAACCCCGATGCCGAAGTCATTAGTCGAAGCATTGGATAACTATCGCTTTGAGACCCGCGCTCCTTCGCGAGCCGAAGCGATCCGTCGCCTGATCCAGCTTGGGCTGGAAGCTGCGAAATCTGACGATGGGAAGGACTAAATGCCTACAGTTCTTCGGGTTGGCGGCTACAGGTTCTTTTTCTACAGTATGGAAGGCAACGAACCGCCGCACATTCATGTTGAAGCAGGTGAGAACGTGGCCAAATACTGGCTGGACCCAGTTATGCTGGCCATGAATGATGGATTCAGGTCGCATGAGCTAACCAAGTTGCGTATGATGGTCATAGAACATCGAAACACGTTCAGGGAGGCATGGGATGCCCATTTTGGCAGCTAGATTTGACCCGACAGCAACTGATGTCCGGATGGATGCTGACCTTCTCCACATCGTGATGGCGGATGGTCGTGAGCTTTCTGTGCCCCTCGAGTGGTTCCCGCGTCTGCGTGATGCTTCCCCTGAGCAGCGCTCTCACTGGCGTTTTATCGGGCGTGGCAAGGGGATTCATTGGCCTGATGTAGACGAGGATATCTCAGTCGCGAGCCTTTTACGGTTGTCGTGATATGCGCTTGTGCTAAAAATATTGACGTGCCACCACTTATAGCATTATCTTTTTAAAATCTTCGGAGCCGTGTGCCCATTAGGGTTCACGGTTTTTTTGTAGCTATATCCTTAAATGGCGGTTGCATGGGCAAAGGGCAGGATTTCTGCCGTGGCCAGATTGCACTGCGCGGGAATAAACCTGTTCTGATACTGGCGTTGGATGGTGCGCTTTGCCTTGTAGCAAAGATGTATCCTCCGCGTACGGCACGGCATCGCTCCGATATTGATCTGAGCGAGACACCTCTTCTTTTACGCAACACAATCGTGCGGGCAGCTGATTTACTCCGCTGCCGCGTTGTGGACCTGCGGCCTATGGCTGACGGGGCGCTTGGCGTTGGAGAAGGCATTTTGCTGCGTGTGGAATCTGCTGCACGGCGTGAGATGGAATGCCAGGCGAGTGAACAGTTGCCCGCCGGTGCACTTCGGTCCACTTGGCGCGCTCCCCGATGGGGGAGTTGTGGTCGGAAAATCGGCGGTGTTCCGTCCGAATAAACCGCGATGATAACCCGGAGTTATCTGGCATCTGCCACTACGGCACCCGCAAGATAACCCGCAGACACCCCTATAAACCCGCAAGATAAGTGCAGTTATCACGCGGATTTTGAGGGGACGAAATAGACCACTAATGTAGGAAAATCATATGGTTAGCGGAGATCGCACAAGATCGCCCGCGCCGGGGGCTGCAAAAGCGGCCCCAGTTTCTGCTGATAATCTGGTGCTGAGAACGTGGCTCCATAACCGTGGGGAGAACACCCGGCGCGCTTATGAGCGTGATGCCCGCGAGCTGCTGGCGCATGCGGGGAAGCCTCTGGCCGAGATTGTTCTGGCGGACCTGCAAGCATGGTACGACAGCATGGGTGATGCGTCCGATGCCACACGGCGGCGCAAGTTGTCCGCTGCAAAATCCCTGTTGGCTTATGCGGCGGGGACGGGCGTTCTCACGCACAATGCCGGGGCAGCGTTCCGGCTTGAGCGTGGGCGCGACACGTTGAATGAGCGCATTCTCACCCGTGAGCAGGTTCTGGCCATGATCGAGGCCGAGATGGAACCGCGCAAACGGGCGCTGCTGGATGTGCTCTATCGCATGGGGCTGCGCATCTCAGAGGCCTGCGCGCTGCGCTGGCGGGATGTTACGCGCCGCCAGCAGGGTGGCGTGGCTTCTGTGTTCGGTAAGGGCAACAAGACGCGGGCCGTTCAGGTCCCTGCAAAGCTTTACAAGCAGCTCGTGGCGCTACGGGTTGATAGCGGGCCGGATGCGCCCGTTGTCCCCGGTCACGATGGCCGCCCGCTTTCGCATGATGCGGCCCACCGCATCGTCAAGCGGGCGGCGCGGCGTGCCGGATTATCTGGGGCTGTTTCGGCCCACTGGCTCCGGCACGCCCATGCATCGCACGCGCTCGATAACAATGCCCCGGTGCATGTGGTGCAGGCCACGCTGGGGCACGCATCGCTCGCCACGACGACAAGATACAGCCACGTCCGAGAAGGGGATGGCTCCGCAAACTATTTGGATTGATCATCATGACGACTGCTTCCGATACCGTGCCCGAAGGCTACATGAAGGACACCAAGGGGCGACTGGTGCCGCTTGAGGCTGTCAAGCCCGAACACCTTCTGGAAGATGAGCTTGTGCGCCGCCTGCATGAGGCAGCCGCGCAGCTTGCGGAGCAGCTTGCCTTCAATGTCACGGGGGATGGTACCATTCCGGCTGGCACCGGTATCGCGCTGGCTGGTGGTTTAATGGCCACAACAACGGCAGACAGCACAACCAGCAATAGTGTGGCTATCCGACATGAACCGGATCGTAATCCGCACCAATTGGACCAATAGCGTTCAGGAAACATACGAAATTGCCCTCGAGGATCTGACCGACGGTGCGGTGCGCGATCGGCTGAAGGCGGCGTTCACCGATCCCGAACAGTTCAAGCCGGCCAAATCACGCCAGGAACTGACCGAGGAAACGGCGCGCGAGTTCGCCGGCATCGCCCAGCGGCTGCGCGATCGGGGGCATGATGCGCATCGCGTTGCCCATTTCGTCAACCAGCTCGTCTTCTGCATGTTTGCCGAGGATGTCGGACTACTCCCCGATAACCTGTTCACTAAAATGCTCAGCGCCAGCAAGGTGAGGCCCGAAAGGTTCGAGGGGAATGCCGCTAAGTTGTTCGGCGCGATGGCGAACGGGGGCGACATCGATTTTGAGCCGATCGAATGGTTCAACGGCGGCCTGTTCACCGATGACAGCGTGCTACCAGTCAATAGCGAGGATATCGACCAACTGCTCAGCGCCGCGAGGCGCGACTGGTCACAGATCGACCCGTCGATCCTGGGCACCCTGTTTGAACGCGGGCTCGACCCCGCCAAGCGCAGCCAGCTGGGCGCGCATTACACCGATCGCGACAAGATCATGATGATCGTTCAGCCGGTTATCATCGAGCTACTAGAGGCCGAATGGGCCGAGGCGCTGGCAAAGATCACCGCGCTGCTTGAAAAAGCTCCCAAGCGCACCGCCGAAAGGCTGCTAACTCCGGCGGAACGCGCGCGGGCGACACGGATGCTGACCGACGCGACCGCAATCCATTCGGCGTTCATCGTGCGGCTGGCGAATTTCCGGGTGCTCGATCCCGCCTGCGGATCGGGCAACTTCCTCTATGTCGCGCTGAAGGCGCTGAAGGACATCGAGCACCGCGCCAATCTAGATGCAGAGGCGCTGGGCCTGCCGCGGGGGTTCCCGTGTGTCGGGCCGGAATGCCTACTGGGGATCGAACTCAATCCCTATGCCGCCGAAATGGCGCGGGTGAGCGTGTGGATCGGCGAAATTCAGTGGATGCGCAGGAACGGATTCGACGCGGCCAGGAACCCAATCCTACGACCGTTGAATACGATTGAGTGCCGGGATGCGATGCTGAACGAGCACGGTAAGCGGGCGGAGTGGCCGACGGCGGATGTGGTGATCGGCAATCCTCCGTTTCTCGGGGATCGAAAGATCAGCCCGGAATTGGGCGTAGAATATGCGACCGATCTGCGCAGAGCATTTCGGGGCCTAGTTCCTGCATCGGCAGATCTCGTTTGCTTTTGGTTTGCCCAAGCATGGGTCCAAATCCGTGAGGGCAAACTCAATCGCGCCGGGCTCGTCGCGACTAACTCGATTCGTGGTGGCGCCAATCGTGAGGTAATCAAACCCATCGTTGAGAATGGATCGATCTTTGAGGCGTGGAGCGACGAAGGCTGGACGGTTGAAGGCGCCGCAGTGCGCGTTTCACTCCTGTGCTTCAAGGGAGAGAAAGCCCTCAGTTCGCGCTTGAATGGGGTCGAAGTCGCTGAAATTTATCCGGACCTTACGGGTGGGGGACATTTGACGAATCTCACCCTCGCTAATCGCATTGCCAACAATGGCGACATCGCTTTTCAAGGCACCATTAGTTACGGGCCTTTCGAGATTCCGGGAGCTGAAGCTCGCGATTTATTGGCCCTGCCAGCCAATCCAAATGGCCGACCAAATTCGGACGTGGTCAGGCCTTGGACCAACGGTCAGGATATCACCAGGCGTCCGTCCGATCACTGGATCATCCTGTTTCCAGACGGCATAAGTCCTGAAGAAGCAGCTCTCTATGAATCACCGTGGCGGATCGTTGAAGAAAGAGTGAAGCCGTATCGGGCCAAGAAAGCGAACGATGCCTTAAATCGGTATTGGTGGAGACTGTGGCGTAGCCGTTCCGAGCTATCTACCGCTGTGTCTCGGCTCAGCCGGCAACTCGTCACCCCGCGCGTTTCCAAACATCGACTTTTCGTGTGGCGTCCGTCATTTGTCGTTGCTGACAGCGCCACCGTTGTCATCGCGCGCGACGACGACACCAGCTTCGGCATCCTTCACTCGCGCTTCCACGAACTCTGGTCACTGCGTTTGGGAACTTTTCTCGGCATCGGCAATGATCCCCGTTACACCCCCTCTACCACCTTTGAGACCTTCCCCTTCCCTGAGGGGCTGACCCCCAATATCCCCGCCGCCGCCTATGCCAACGATCCCCGTGCCGAGGCGATCGCCGTGACCGCCGCGCGGCTTAACGAGTTGCGCGAGAACTGGCTTAACCCGGCCGATCTGGTGGTACGCGAGCCTGAAATAGTGCCCGATTATCCCGACCGCATCCTGCCGAAGGACGAAGTCGCGGCGAAGGAACTGAAGAAGCGCACGCTCACCAACCTCTACAATGCCCGCCCGCAATGGCTGGCGAACGCGCATGCCGCGCTCGATGCGTCGGTGGCCGACGCCTATGGCTGGGGCGAGGACTGGCGCGCTGGCCGGCTGGACGAGGACGAAATCCTCCGCCGCTTGTTCGCGTTGAACCAGCACCGTTCGAATGGGACAAGCTAACGCCGTCTTGGCGCACTCGAAACAACAGCTGCCAGCGGTCGGGTTCCCGTGCACACTCTATCATTCCGGGATTCAAGTCGTATCCCATGGTAGAGGTTGGCTCGTGACAAGAGCGGTCGTTTCGTTCGTCAGTAGAGAACAGCAGAAAAGTGCCAGAGTCAATCTATCACGCTTAGTTTAGCAATGTCCGCTTTCGGGCATTACCGTAAACGCTCGAATGACCGATATGAGGCGATAGCAGACATTTTACCATGTCTGGGCCTCCATAATTTCTTCCAGTCTTGTGGTGTAGCGCGCTGAAAGCATGGCCTGTCGTGGTTTCCAATCCCGTTTGATCCCTGCCGAGAGTGGGAAGAGTGTGTCGCTGCCAAACTTCTGATTGATCCCGTCCATGGCGGCCAGAAGGTTCTCGTGAGCTGGTTTTGCGCTGGCCATGCTGAACAGGGTGCTTTGCTGTCCGTGTGGGGCCAGATCATTCAGCATGACGCCAGCTTTGGCGTAGCGGTACCCTTTGAGCCATATCTGTTTCAGCAGGCGGGACGCATGCCTGCAGATGGTAAAGGTATCATTGGTCGGCTCGCAACTGATGCTGAACTGGTTGGCATACCAGCCGTCATCCCGCTTGTGCCGGTTAGTCTGGATGAACACGGCGATATGGGCTGCATCCAAGTCTTCGGCCCTGAGCTTCTCGGCCGCTCTGGTCGCAAAGCCGGTTATAGCCTCATGCATTTCGTCATAGGTCGTAATGGGGCGGCCAAAAGACCGGGTGCAGGCCATTCCTTTTCGAGCCTCTGCCATTTCCGCTATCTGGAGGCAGCTTTCCCCCTGTAATTCAGCCTGGAGCCGCAAACCTGTAATAGCCATGATCTTGCGGATCTGCGCAGGTTTGGCCTCTACAAACTGCTCTATCGTGCGGATACCCGCATAATGCAGCTTCGGGAGCAGTCTTCGGCCCACGCCCCAGACCTCTCCCACGGAGACGTTGCGGTAAAATCTCTGGCGCATTTGTGGGTCTGTCAGGTCGCACAGCCCTTCCAGCTCCGGCCTGTCCTTGGCCAGTCCGTTAGCCAGCTTGGCAATGGTTTTGGTTGGCCCCCAGCCTACGCAGGTTGGTACCTTGGTAATCTGCTGAACAGCCTGGCGCATAGCCCCACAATGGGCATGTAGGGCGTTGGAAAAGCCGGACAGATCAAGGAACATCTCATCAATGGAATACGGCTCTACCCTTGGGCTGTAATCCAGCAGAACCTGATAGACCCTACGGCTCATATCCGCATAAAGCGGGTAGTTGCTGGAGAACCAGCGCACGTCCGACAGCTTCCGCTCATTGCGGACCAGATGCCACGCCTCCCCCATTTTGATGCCGAGCTGCTTGGCTTCTGCAGTGCGGGCAATGGCGCAGCCATCATTGTTGGACAGGACGACAACAGGCCGGTGCT
>JBDNSL010000058.1:0-15334 GCA_047719095.1 Acetobacter sp. | reverse complement strand
GCTTTGCCATTAACGTAGCCGTTGCGCGTATTCATGAACTGACCTCCGCTCTGGCAGATGCGGAAAAAGCGGCCAGTGTTGCAGGTATGGATTTTGCCCGCCGCGAGGCAGCCCGCATTTTGTGCCTGCTCTGCGCACCCATGATGCCGCATCTGGCCGAGGAAATGTTTGCAGGCCTTGAGCCTGATGCGGGCCTTGCGGCCACACAGGCATGGCCCACCCCCCAGCCCGACCTGCTGGCGGCAACGCAGGTCACCATAGCCGTGCAGATTCTGGGTAAGCTGCGGGGCACCATAGAAGCCCTGCCCGATGAAGACCCGGCCGCAGTACTGGCCCGTGCGGAGGCCGAACCCAATGTGGCGCGGCTGCTCGAAGGCAAGCGCATTGTCAAGCGCGTGCACGTGCCAAACCGCATTGTAAACTTTGTAACGGCAGGCTGATGACCAGACCCCGCTCCCTGTTCTCCCTTTGCAAGGCCACACTGGCCGCAGCCACCCTTATGGCAGCCCCCCTGCTTTTGAGTGGCTGCGGGTTCAAGCCTTTATATGGGGAGGAAAAGGGCGGGGGGGATGTCTCTTCCGAACTCAAGGACGTGTACGTCGCCAATATTCCAGACCGTTTTGGGCAGGAGTTACGGCTGGCCCTACAGGCCCAACTGGCCAGTGATGGCCCCGAAGACCCGCATAAATACAAACTTGTTGTCCAGCCCAGCGTAAACGCTGAAGCAATTGATATTCATGGTGACAACACCACCGGGCGGACCCGCATGGTGGCCACCGCGCGCTGGCAGCTCCTGAGCATTGAGGCCACCCCTCAGGTACTTGCACAGGGGGATACGCAGACGATGGATGGGTACACAGCCACCTACGAGCAGTATTTTGCCCTGACCATGAACATGGAAAACACCAAAAGCCGCATCGCACAGACACTGGGCGAGCAGGTCGCGCAGCAGGTGGCTACGTGGTTTAAAACCCATGCAACCCCGGCCACCCTGCCCAATACCCGGCCAAAGGCGTTCTACCCCTCGCCCAACGTCATCCCCGAAGCTGATCAGGGCACGCCCATGGAGCAGGAAGGGGCCGACGCCATTCCGGACATGGCAACAGGCCGCGTACCGATCGACACCAATTTCTGATAAACGGACGGGCTGGTCATGAAAATAGACGCCCGAGGCACAGGCCGCGTTCTCACCGACCCCGGAGCGTGGCGTGTTATCCTGCTGCATGGGGAGGACACGGGGCTAATCCGCGAACGCGCCCAGCAGGCCACCCACCGGCTGGTGGGCACACTGGACGACCCCTTCCGCATTGCCCTGCTGGACCGCGAAACCCACAACCGGCTGGAGGAGGAGGCAACAGCCCTCTCCCTTATGGGCGGGCGCCGGGTGGTGCGTGTGCGCGATGCCTCCGATGCGCTGCTCAAACCCATTGAACACGTTCTGGCCCAGAACACGGACACGCTGGTCATTTTGGAAGCACCGGGCCTTGCCTCGCGCTCCAAGCTGCGCCAGCTCATGGAAAAACAGGCCCAGTGCGCCAGTATAGGCTGCTACCCAGAGGAAGGGCGCACGCTGGAGGCCTCCATTACCCAGATGCTGGGAGCGCACCATGTGCGTATTGATGCAGACGCCCTGCACTGGCTTGCGGGCAGGCTTGGGGCAGACCGCGCAGCCGCACGCAGCGAAGTGGAAAAACTGGCCCTTTACGCGGGAGACACCGGCACGCTGGCGCTGGAGGATGTGCGCGCCTGTATTGGCGATGCAGGCAGCGTGTCGGTCGAAGATGCAGCATTTGCCGCAACAGAAGGCAACAGAACAGAAACCGACACAGCCCTAGAGCGCGCACTGGCCGAAGGTACAGCCCCCATTGCCATTATTCGCGCGTTTATGGGCCATATGCACCGCCTGCGCCGCGTAAAAGCCGCCATGGCGGCGGGGCAAAGCCGGAGTGATGCGCTTAAAACCCTGCGCCCCCCGGTTTTTTTCAAACGCACGGCAAGCTTTGGTCGGGCGGTGGAATACTGGTCCTTGCCCGCACTGACCACGGAACTGGCCCAGTTGCAGGCACTGGAACTGGCCTGCAAGCAGACAGGCGCTCCCGATGTGCTGCTCTGCCGCCGCTACATTGCCACACTGGCAGCCCGCGCAGCCCTGTACAGCCGCCGCTAGGCCCTGCTTTTCCTCTTGTCCGGGGGTTGGGCATTCAGTATACAAGAGCCGGTGTGTCCGCGTAGCTCAGTAGGATAGAGCACAGGATTCCTATTTAATTGGGCACCATGACTGGAAACATTATGGTGAATCCGCTCAAAGTCGGGGAACGCTACGGCCTGCAAGGGCCTTGCCAATCCCGAGCCAAGCCGTTCCATTGGAACGGAAGGTGTAGAGACTGGACGGGCGGTGCCTAAAGACCTGCCAACACAGGTCCATGGTAAAGGGACAGTCCAGCCCACAAACGCTCTGGCAACGGAGCGGCTGTGAAAACTGTAGTGGGATGAATCCTGGGGCCGTGGGTTCGAATCCCGCCGCGGACACCAACTCTGTGTTTTTCCTGCATTTATGGCATAAAGTGCCAAACAGGTTGCAAGCCGCACAGGCCCATATGGGCGCTGGGGCCTTTATGGCCTGCACAGCCCCATGCCGCCAGTCAAAGCCAGCAGCAGCGCCCTGCGCCGCACGTTGAGCTTTTTCGTGCGCGAAGTGTTTTTTCCTCCATACAAGTGCAAAACACGCCAGTAACGGGCCTACCCCGTAGTGGGGCCTTATGGCCGCATTCTGCCTGTTGGCCATGGCGCATAAACAGCATTATGCTGTTGAACTGGCAGCCTGCGCCCACACTGGGGCGTTGCGCTACAGCGCGTTGGCAGGACCAGAATTTGCCCCGCACGGCACCCGCATTGCATGCCTGCATGGTAGGAAAAACAACAGAATTTTGTGTGTTAAGTATTATCTTACACGTTATGAAATAATAAACATTTTCATTACAAAAAAGCATGTCACAAGAATGTTATTACTATATTCCACCTTGCCCACCCCCAGAAATAATGCTCTAAAACAGTATATTATATCTTCACTATAGAATGTTTGAGCCAGTCCAGCATTCTGAAAGGTGACACATGAAACGTGTAGCTGAAAGAATATTGTGTAGCTCTCTCATTTTATTGACAAGCGGATGCTACAGTATCGGCAGTTACAAATTGGGAAAAGATCAGGACCAATACGCAAGTTCCATGATTGAGGCCAGTAAAAGGCAAACACTTTCCAACCTTGTACGCCTGCGCTACGCTGACACCCCCGGTTTTTTGGATACAACACAGCTTATATCCGGCTATCAGTTGCAGCGCAGTGGTTTTCTTGGTGTTGCATCGGACACTTTTCCCATTCGCCCCAATGGGGGCATAGCAGCACAATTGCAGGAAAGTCCGACCTTTACTTTCCAGCCGGTTACGGGTGATGCCTATGCCCATAACTTCCTGCGGCCCTTACCCCCTGCCAGCCTGTTACCACTGGCCATGGGTGGCCTGCCCATAGACGTGTTGTTGCGTCTTTCCGTGCAGTCTATCAATCTTATGAGCAATAACCGTCCATTTTCACGCAATGCGGGGGATCTTGATGCTGAGATTGATGCCCATAGCGTGGACTTTTTTGGGCTTCTGCATGACCTGCGCCTGCTACAGGCTGCGGGCCTGCTGAACATTCAGTTGCAGCAGACACCGGGGACCTCCGGAAAGGAAAGTGAAAACAGCCGTGTTTTCATGAGTATTTCTGCAACAAGTGACCCCAACCTGTCCGCCATTGTGGAAAAAACCAAAAAAGAGCTCAATTTCTCACCCAAATATGAGCGGATGGAAGTGGTGTATGGGGTTGGCGCTCCAGCGCCCGGGCAGATCAAACTGCTCACCAGAAGTATGCTGAGTATACTTGGCCAGATTGCCTACCAGATTCAAATTCCTGATGATGAGGTTTCTTCTGGCAATACCCGCAAATCGGTTGATGTTCCCGGCCACAATGGGGAAAAACCCCTGATGGACGTGCATTCTGGGCATAAGCAGCCAGATAACGCGTTTGTATCCATTTTGTATGACCACTACTATTACTGGATCGAACGCGGGGATTTTGAAAGCAAGCTGGCTTTTACAATTACCCAGATGCTGCTTGAACTTTCCAAAACAACCCTGAATCCGGGAGCCGTGGTGACCATTCCTGTCAATAAATGACAGGCACCACATGTGAACACACCAGACTAAAATAAACCTATTTTTCTTCAGTTTTTTGCAAAACAGGGAAAATCTTCATGACGTCGAGCACTCCTTGCGATCAGCCCTCGCGTTCGCTTATCAGCGCCTCTCTGGCAACCCCAGCCCTGCGCGCGGACCGCTGGCTTGCGGTCCTTGACCTTGCCCGCAAATGGTCCACCACCAGTGCGGTCGATATCAAAAAAAACCTGTCTGCATCTTTGGTAAAACTGGATGAGCTTGAACGGTTTTTTGCCTATCCCGGCGCGCAGCTTCTGGACCGGCTCAAAAGCTACCTGAGCGAGGACGACAACAGGGCGTTCCTGCGGCTTGCCCAGCGTATTTCCACCACCATTGTCTCGCGCAAATACCACCGTGACGCCGCATCGTGGAACATGGATGACCATGATGATGAACCGCTGAACCGCCTGCCACAGGCCATAACACACCTTAAAAACACGCCCTATTTTGAAGTGCTGAGCGTTGTGCCGCATGCACCTTCGCGCTGGCCGCTCATTCAGGAAGAAGCACGTGGCGTGCGCCGCCCCGAAGACGACTTTATCTACCAGCCCGTTATTGTGGGTAACGCACAGGACGCCCTGACCGGTATCCTGCTCAACCCCGATCTTGGGGCCGTGGTGCTGTACGAAGGGTTTGCAGCGCAAGGCCCGGTGGAAAACCCCCTTCTGGCGGTTTTTCAGGATGTTATAGACGTCTCCACCATTGGGGATGACGAAACCCTTGTGCTGCAACTGGCACAGGCGATTAAAAAAATCCGCCCGGAAATGGATATCTACCTTCTGAGCGACAGAAACATTGAAACGCTGGCAGGCAAGCCCGAAAGCCGGTTTTTCAACCGTATTTTCTACCAGATGGAAGAGCCGCTGGAATTGCACCTTTCCATTCTGGAAGGCATTCGCAACCGCTATAAAACACCATTTTTTGACAACCTCAAACGCTACGCGCAGCGCCCCATTGCCACCTTCCACGCCCTGCCCATAGCGCGCGGCAAGTCGGTCTTTACGTCCAACTGGATCAGCGACATGGGTGAGTTCTATGGCCCCAACCTGTTCCTGGCCGAAAGCTCGGCCACAACAGGTGGTCTGGACAGCCTGCTGGAGCCTACCGGCAATATCAAGGACGCGCAGGCCATGGCCGCACGGGCCTTTGGGGCCGACCACGCGTTTTTTGTTACCAACGGCACCTCCACCAGCAACAAGATGGTGCTTCAGGCCATTTTAGCACCGGGCGACATTGTTATTCTGGACCGCAACTGCCACAAATCGCACCATTACGGCTGCGTGCTGGCCGGAGCACAGCCCTATTATGTGGAAGCGTTCCCGCTTGTGGAATACTCCATGTATGGTGGTGTGCCGCTACGCACGATCAAGCAGGCGTTGCTGACGCTTAAGGCCCACGGGGACCTTGAGCGCGTAAAAATGGTGGACCTGACCAACTGCACCTTTGACGGCCATGTGTATGACACACGCCGGGTGATGGAAGAATGCCTTGCCATTAAACCCGACCTGATCTTTTTGTGGGATGAGGCATGGTTTGGCTTTGCACACTGGTCGCCCCTGCTGCGCCAGCGCACCGCCATGGGTGCAGCCGCCGCCCTGACCGAATATCTGGCCAGCCCCAAGGCCCAAACCGCATGGGACGAACAGGCAACCAAGCTGGGCAAAACCCCAGATGATGAAACACTGCTGAACACACGGCTGGTCCCCGACCCGCGCGCTGTGCGGCTGCGGGTGTACCAGACCAACTCGGTGCATAAATCCATGTCAGCACTCCGGCAGGGTTCCATTGTTCTGGTCAAGGATGTGGACTTTGACCATGTGGAATCCCAGTTCCACGAGGCGGTGTTTACCCACGCATCCACCAGCCCCAACCTCCAGATTATTGCATCCCTCGATGTGGCCCGCCGCCAGATGGAACTTGAAGGGTATGGGCTGGTCAGCAACGCCTTGCAGATTTCGCTTGAAATTCGCAAACAGGTGAATACCCACCCGCTTATTTCCAAATACTTCCGCGTGCTCAACTGTGCGGAAATGATCCCAGAAGCCTTCCGCAAATCCGGAATGGCCGACTACAACGACCCCGCCATAAGCTGGGACAAAGCGCTACAGTCCATTAAAAGTGACGAATTCCTGCTTGATCCCACACGCATGACCCTGTCGTGCGGGGCGGCAGGCTTTGATGGCACGACATTCAAGAACATTCTGGCTGACAAATTTAATATCCAGCTGAACAAAACATCGCGCAACAGCGTTCTGCTGCAATCCAACATCAACAACAACCGTTCCGACATTGCGCTGCTGATCCGTGTTCTTGTGGATATCGCCACAGACATTGAAAAGAAACTTGTTGATAACGACGAAGGGTACCAGAAATCGTTCGAGCACAAGGTGCACGAACTGGTGGATGACCTGCCCGAACTCCCCAACTTCAGCCACTTTGATGACCGTTACCGCGACCAGCCCACGGCCAAAACCCTGCAAGGGGATATCCGCCGTGCGTTCTACGATGCGTATAACGAGGCCGAGTGCGAATATATTCCCCTCGACAGCCCCGAAATTGCCAAACGCCTGCAATCCGGCCCGGCACTGGTGTCTGCCAACTTTGTTATTCCCTACCCGCCGGGTTTCCCCATCATGGTTCCGGGGCAGGTGATTACACAAGGCATTGTGGACTTCATGCGCAAGCTGGATGTGAAGGAAATCCACGGCTTTAACAAAGCTCTGGGCCTTAAACTGCTCAAGCGTGTTCAAACCAGCAAAAAGGGCTGAACACTCAGGCCGGTCCGCTCCCGCACCCTGTGTGCGGGAGCATTTTTTTTGCACAGGCTCCGCAAGGCTGTCACTTGCGGGTGAAGGAGCTGACACATGACAGTGCATTGGATTGCGGAGACGCTACGCGCCTCTCCCGAGCTTGCGATTTTTCTTACGCTGGCTATCGGTTTCTGGGTTGGGTCGCTCAAATTCGGCAGTTTCAGCCTTGGGGCTGTTACGGGCACATTGCTGGCGGGTGTGCTGGTTGGCCAGTTGGGCATTGCCATTTCGCCTCAGGTTAAATCCGTCTTTTTCATTATGTTCCTTTTTGCCGTGGGCTTTGGCGTTGGCCCGCAGTTTGTCAGGGGGATTGCCAATGACGGCCTGCCACAGGCCATTTTTGCCATCATTATTTCCTCCCTGTGCCTGATCTGCGTGTATATTGCAGCCATTGTATCGGGCTATGGGCCGGGCATGGCTGAAGGGCTTCTGGCGGGGTCGCAAACCATTTCTGCCTCCATCGGGCTTGCAACCGATGCCATTAACCGCAGTGGCCTGCCTGCGGAGCAGATCCAGTCCGAGCTGAACGCCATACCCGTTGCCTATGCGGTAACCTACCTGTTTGGCACGGTGGGTACTGGGTGGATGCTGGCATTTTTGGGGCCAAAGCTCCTGCGGATCAATCTGGCGGAAGAATGCGAGCGCTACGAGCGCGACATGAACATCCGCCCCGTAAACGAAAACGCCGAAACAGCCTGGCACAGCTACATCATACGCGCCTACAAGCTGAAAACCGTTGGCCTGATTGCAGGCAAAACCGTAGCCGAGGCGGAAAAGGCGCAGGACAAACGCATTTTTCTGGAAAACTTGCGCCGCGATGGAAAAATTATTCCCTTTGACAACACAACCCTCCTGCGTGAGGGCGATATTGTTGCGGTTTCCGGCCCGCATGAGGCTTTGGTGTACTGGTCCAACCATGCCGAGGAAGTGGCGGACCAGGAGCTGATAGAAATTCCGGTGGAAACGGTTGATATTGTTGTCACAAGCAAAAAGCTGAATGGCCAGAAGCTTGTTGACCTGTCCACCGCGCCCTATGCGCGTGGCATCTACATCAACTCCATCCGTCGCGGCTCCATGAATGTGGAAATTCCCGTGCTTGCCCTGACCGTTATCAACCGGGGCGACATTATCAACATTACCGGCAGCCGCAGGCATGTGGCCGATGTGGTCAAGAATGTGGGCTACGCGGACCGGCCCACCAATGTAACCAGCATGGTGCTGGTGGGTGGGGGTATTTTTGTCGGTGGGCTTCTCGGCTCGCTGGTGCTGCCTATTGGCGGTGTGCCCATTACCCTTTCCTCCTCCGGTGGCGCATTGATCGCGGGGCTTATTCTGGGCTGGCTGCGCAGTGTTACGCCCAAGCTGGGCAGTGTTCCTTCGGCCTCCGTATGGTTTATGAACACCGTTGGCCTGAACATTTTTATTGCGGTTGTTGGCATTTCTGCCGGGCCAACCTTTATCAAGGGGTTGGAGCAGGCGGGGGTGAGTGTCTTTTTCTGGGGTGTGTTCGCCAGCGCCATGCCCATGCTGCTGGCCCCGCTGATTGGCAAATACATCTTCCGCTTTGATCCGGCGATCAATCTGGGCTGCTGCGGGGGTGCGCGCACCAGCACGGCATCTGTCGCCATGGTAGCGGATGCCGCAAAAAGCAATGTGCCCATGCTGGGCTACACCGTGCCCTACGCCGTAAGCAACACATTGCTGACCATGTGGGGGCTGGTGATTGTACTGCTCCTAGCCTGACCTTACGCACACCATAAACAGCCGCGCCAACAACACGCGCGGCTTGGGTGGGTTCGTGCCAACCCACCCCTCCATACTGTGTCTGGCCCCAGACGGCCTGCTGCCACAACCGTGCAGACCGCCCCGTAATGGCCAGACACCTTCCCCCATTATAAAAAACAGATCACCACGGCGCGCTTACGCGCCCATACGCCTGCGCGTATCCCCAGAAATTGAATTGCCCCTACCCTGCCAATAAGAGCAGCGTGCACAAGCTTGTAAAAAAATTGGAAATCCTTTTTATAAGTTGGCAGTCATTCACATATTTTAAATATGAATTAATGGAATAACCACATGCCTCCGGCCCCGCAGCCTGCGCCTTCCACCCCCCAAAAGCCCACCACAACCAACCAGAACGCCTATATTGTTGCGTGGTTTTTGTGCCTGGTTTTTTACTGGTTGCAATATTCCACCCGGTCCGCTCCCAGCGTTATGGTGGGGGAGCTGGTTTCCGCCTTCGGGCTGACAACCGTTGGTCTGGGGTCCTTGCTGGGGCTTTATTACTACACCTACTCCCTGTGCTCCATTATCTCCGGTGCTGCGGTGGACAGGTGGGGGGCCAAATACACCATTTCCTTTGGGGCACTGGTTCTGGCTGCGGGCACATGCCTGTTTGGCTGGGGGAACGAGTGGGTGGCAAGCCTTGGCAGGCTTATGCAGGGTGCAGGCTCGGCCTTTGCCTTTGTGGGGGCGGTGTACCTTGCCGCACGTGGCTTTTCCAAACAGCATCTGGCAACCGCTGTGGGGGTTACCCAATGTGCAGGCATGATGGGGGGGGCCATGGGCCAGTCCACCGTGGCGTGGCTGATCCATGGTGTTATCAACTGGCATTTTTTCTGGATTGATACGGGCGGGCTGATCGCACTTGTGGCGGTTTTTATCTTTTTCCTCACCCCGCGCGAGCACAAGGCCACCAGCCCCCAAACCCACACAGCGGGTTCCATGTTTGCACCCTACAAAAGTGTGCTCTCCAACCCGCAGTCCTATTTGTGCGGGTTGTGTTCGGGCCTGCTGTTTTTGCCAACAACCGTTGGCAGCATGACATGGGGCATAAGCTTTTTAACCCAGAGCTGGCACATTGGTTACCACGAAGCCGTTATGCGTGCAGCCATGGTGCCGGTTGGCTGGATGGTGGGCTGCCCCGCCATGGGCTACCTGACTGATCGCATAGGCCGCCGCAAGCCTGTGCTGCTTGGCGGCATTATTGGTATGGCGCTTACGGTTGCCGCCATTATTTACCTGCCGGGCAATACTTTCCCCCCTTACGTTCTGGCCTTCACACTGGGTGTGGCCTCAGGTGCCGCCATGATCCCCTATTCCATTATCAAGGAGGTTAATGCGGACGAGGTTAAGGGCAGTGCCACGGGTGCAATCAATTTTCTGGTGTTTGTCATGAGCGCCATTGTCTCCCCCCTGTTTGCCGCGTTTTTGCAGTATCTTGGCCACGGGCAACCCCTGACCGGCGTGCAGTTTACGCAGGCGTTCAGCTTTGGGCTGGCAGGCATTGTGCTGGCCGGGGTGCTCACCTTTTTCCTGCGTGAGACAGGGCCGGGGGCTAAGCCAGCCCGCTAGGGCTGTTGGTGCAGGCACCGTTCCGTGCGGGCCAGTAGGTCCGCGCGGTGGGGGGGAGGCATAAATGCCAAAAGCTCTTTCATGGCCATAAAGCACGCACCAAACCCGCTTTGGAGCGTTTTGTGAAAAAACTCCTGTGCTACCAGAATGTTTCCATCCTGTAGGGCCAGCCGCGCCATGTTGAGCGCCCCCCAGCAATCCCCCGCCTCTGCCGCTGCCGTATAATACTGGCGTGCAGCCTGCGTGCCTGCGGGGGCGTGGTCTTCGTGCAAAAGCCCCAGCATGTTCAGCGCTTTGCCAACCCCTGCCTGCGCGGCCCGGACATACAGCGCATAAGCCCGCCCCACATCACGCGGGACACCACGCCCGGCCAGATACAGGTCCGCCAGATTAAAAAAGGCCCAACCGTAATTCTGCCGTGCGGCCATTTCAAAATACGGTATGGCCAGTAACGGGTCTGGGGCAACGCCCCACCCCCGCTCATAGGCGCGGCCCAGCATGTTCAGGGCTTTGGCATCCCCACTTCTGGCGGCCACCGCAAGCATGGTAAATGCTGCGTGCATCTGCCCCCGGTCAAGGTAGATCTGGGCCAGAACAAGCTGGGCGTCCACGGGGGAGAGTGCTGCACACTCCCCCCCCACAACCCCGGCGGACGATACGTGGC
This sequence comes from Acetobacter sp., assembly GCA_047719095.1. Lineage (GTDB taxonomy): Bacteria > Pseudomonadota > Alphaproteobacteria > Acetobacterales > Acetobacteraceae > Acetobacter. Next base: position 4,255 of record JBDNSL010000058.1, on the reverse strand, counting down.
GCACAGGGGCAGTGCCTGCGTTGGCCTGCGGCATATCCTCCGCCCCGTGCAATGCGGCAAACTCTGGCGGCATTTAGAACGTCACACCCACGTTGCCAATAAAGGTCCGCCCTGCGGCAGGTACCGCGCGACTGCCAGAGAAGGAGGACGCATAGTTAAGGTGGTTGGTAATGTTATTGGCGTTGAACGACACCCGGTAGTGCTTATACTCCCATGACAACATTCCGTTGAAATTGAAGTTATAGGGCATACGGGTGTTATTGGTTATTTCCGGCCCGGCCCAGTAGCCCGATGCATACTGCACCCCACCACCAATTTTGAGATCTCCCCAGTTAGGGCTGAGCACTGCACGGGACAGATCGTACGAACTCCATACGGACATGGTGTTATGCGGCACCTGTGGGGCGGTCTTGCCATCAGAACCCGTGCTGTGCGTTACCTTGCCATCCATGTAGGAGTAGGATGCAAAAACCTGCCAGTCCTGCGTAATTTTTCCGGTTGCACTCAGCTCCACACCCCGGATGCGCCGCCCACTGCCCGCATCGCTAAACCCTGACTTGATGTCTCCGTTTACATCGGTGTACTGCGAGTTGTTTTCGCTAATCTGGAAAAAGGCCAGTGTTGTGCCCAGACGTTTGTGCAGGAAGTCCGCCTTGGTGCCAAATTCGTACAGGTCACTACGCTGAGGGGTTAGATTAACCCCATTTTGCGCCACGTCCCCCGCAGTAGGTTTGATAGTGACCTGAGAGGACACATCCGTGCCAACCGGCTTATAGGACCGGGCAAAGGTAAAGTAAAAAGACGCGATTTTGAAAGGAGAATACACAATACTACCCGATGGGCTCCAGCGGTCCGCCTTCTGCTCCGCACGACCATTGGCCTGTGTTGCACGGGTATAATACGTGCTAGAGAAGGAATCCCACCGTCCGGTGCCAAACAGGGCAAGCTGTTTGGTCAGCTGGATTTTATCCGCAATAAACAGCCCAAGGTCGCGCGCATTGGCGTTGCCATAACCTGAATCGGGGAAGCTGATGGTTGTACCGCTAGACTGGTACTGCGGGTTGCGAATGGTCTGGGTGTTGCTGCGGTTGGCGTACACACCGGCCCAGCGCGAATCACTCGTATAGTTTATATCCACCCCGGCCTTGAGGTCATGTTTGATAAACCCGGTATCAAACTTTGCGCGGCCCATAAACACATTTTGCACCCCCCAGCCCTGCTGGCGGTAGGCAGCACCACCACCCGCGCCATACGGCAGGGTCGGGTTACCACCATTGAGAAAACTGGTCGCACATGTGCCACTACAGGCTGCGGGGTTAGTGGCCGCGTATTCGCGGTCATACAGGCTTAGGCGCGTATCGTTGCTAATGGTCAGCCAGCTATTGACCTCGGACTTAAGGGCCGATGTAAATGTATGAATATTGGACTGGTCGCGGTCAAAACTGCGCGTATAGCTTGTGTCTCGCGGTAGGCCATACTGGGTAATCGGGCGGTAAACACCGTTAACCTGCAACATGCTTACCCCGTAGTCCGGGTTGCTGTCACTGCCCAGCCACTGCCATGTCAGATGCCACGAAGTTTTGCTCCGCAGGCCCACCCCAAAGTCCACGGCCGCACCATAGCGGTTTGCACTCACATTATCCCGGTCCACAATATCCTGCCGGTTAAACATGCCGTTTACCCGAATGGCCATGTCCTGATTGATCTGGTAGTTGATATCCCCCGCACCACGAAAGAGCGGACCACTGCCAAAAGACTGGTCATAGCTAAAGACATTGCCAAGGTGTGCGTGTTTCTGGCTCTGGTTGATGACCCCGCCCACATTGCCCGCACCAAAATATTCACCCGATGGACCTTTGATCACCTCCACACTCTCGGTATTGAACATATCGCGCGTATAAGTGCCAAAATCGCGCAGGCCATCGGTGTACATATCCCCGCGGGCCTGTAGGCCACGAATACGGAACTGGTCGCCGTTAAGCCCACCAGCCCCCTCGCCAGTGGACATGGTAATACCGGGCACGTTGCTTAACGCCTGCTCCAGCGTAAAGGCACGCTGCTGCCTGATCAGCTCTTGCGGAATAACGCTAATGGTTTGTGGCGTGTCACGCACACTATCGGGCATTCTGGAAATATTGATAACCTGACTGTTGGTATTCCCAGACAAGTACCCATCCTGATCATCATGCGTGGCATGGCCGCCAACACGCACGGCAGGCAGCCTGATGGCATGATCGGAGGAGGCGGGCTCAGCCCCATTTGACAGATCCTGCGCGTCTGCCTCCCCCGTGGCAAAGCCCGCCCCTACGGAAACACCAAGAGCCATGGCGGCACGCAACGTCTTGATCTGTGCTGGAGACCGCTGTGAGTAACCCATTCACTCTAACTCCCCGCCCGGCCTCTGGGATAAGGCTGAGCGCTTTCACAATTTGATTGAAACACACCGTCTCATAATTTCAGACAGGGCTGATATGCAAATGATTATCACTAGCATCAATTGCCCTGCCGAGCCGGTTGTGATAATTTCGCAACAGGAAAAGAATACCATTTTGGTGCTGTTTTTTATTTTCCTCTGAATTTATCTGTATCAAATAAAAACCGATTTTTTGCAGCCGTACGGGTGCAGTCGGATTTCTTGAATTTGATAAAGATTCTCACTTGCAATTAAAATCGCGTTTAGGCATTGCTCACCCACCGCGCAGGCAAGCGCTGGCCATGCCAGAACCTGCGCATAAGCAAGGAAATAACCCGACAACCCCTGTAAAAAACAGGAATTTTCTATTTTTTCTTAATTGAAACTTTTTGTAAAAGCAGGTCTATCCCATGCCCACTGCCACGCAACTCTCACAAAGCTTTTCCCCGTGGGATATGTTCCTCGGCGCAAGCCCGCTTGTTCAGGGCGTTATGGTTATCCTTGCTCTGGCAAGCCTTTTAAGCTGGACCGTTCTTATTGCCAAATCTGTGGAATTTACCCACTTACGAAAAACCCTGACACAGGCAGAAAGCATTTTGGAAGATTCCGAAACGCTGGATAGGGGAGAAGCCCATACACGCGACTGCCGCATTGCCCATACACTGGTTATGGCAGCACAAACGGAGCGCGCCCGATCGCAGGATATTGCAGACGATACCCACGGGCTGAAGGAACGCATTGTCCTGCATCTTGAACGCCTTGAGGCCGCCGAGGGCCGCCGACTCATGCGCGGCACCGGCCTTTTGGCCACCATAGGGGCAACATCCCCTTTTGTCGGGCTGTTTGGCACCGTTTGGGGCATTATGACCGCTTTTACAGGGATTGCCGCAACCAAGGCCACCAGCCTTGCCGTGGTCGCTCCCGGCATTGCTGAGGCCCTTTTGGCAACAGCACTGGGGCTTGTTGCGGCCATTCCCGCCGTTGTCATTTACAACCATCTGGCCCGCCAGTCCGCCGCATGCCGCGCGCAGGTAGCAGACCTTGCAGCACTGATCATGCGCCTTGTCTCACGCGATCTGGGGCGGATGCAAAGCCTGCTGGCCAAAGGGCAGGTTGTGCGGCTGGGTAGCCGCGTAACCGGGGCCGAATAACAGGAGCAGGCCACCATGAGCATTCACCTTCGCCATGCGGATGAAAGCCCGCACGAAGCACACGAAATTAACGTAACCCCGTTTATTGATGTCATGTTGGTGCTGCTGGTCATTTTTATGGTCACGGCCCCGCTAACAACCGTTAACGTGCCCGTGGAGTTGCCCTCCTCCACACAACAACCGGCCCCCCGGCCTGAAAACCCCGTTTTTTTAACCATCAAGGCCGACCAGACTCTGGCCTTGGGGGAAGAGAACATTACACAAACCGACCTGCCCGCCGCCCTGAACACGGCGGCAAAGGGCAATAAGGACGAACGCATTTTTTTGCGCGCCGACAAAAGCGTAGATTACGGCACCCTTATGAGCGTTATGGATAGGCTGCGCGCAGCAGGGTACCTCAAGGTTGCTCTGGTCAACCTGCAAGGGCAGGAAGAAAGCATACCGGCACCATGAGCGGGCATACCCCCCCACTGCACCCCCCGTTTTCTTTCAATCACTGGAAAACGGCACGGCTACGCAAAGAGCAGCAGCGCGAAAACTGGCTGTGGGGGCTGTCCCTGCTGGGTGTTTGCGCGGTAAGCGGCGGGCTTATGGGCTGGGTAATGCTTATGCCAGAACGCGCGCCACCTGTGCAGGATGCGCCCCCGGCCGCCATTGCCATGGATCTGGCCCCCACCCCTGTTTCCATTCC
>JBDNSL010000057.1:0-16033 GCA_047719095.1 Acetobacter sp. | reverse complement strand
GAGGTGCCCGCCCCCGTCCAACCCGTTCAGGAACAAGGAAAGCACACGCCGTGACCGTTGCCGCATTGGATGTTTCCACCTTTGCCTATACAGAGGCCGCCCCCGCCAAGGTCAATTTGTACCTGCATGTGACTGGCCGCAGGGCGGATGGGTACCACCTGCTGGACAGTCTGGTGGTGTTTGCCGGAGCGGGTGATGTGCTGCACTACCAGCCCGGCCCCGAACCCCTTAGCCTGCATATAACGGGCCGTTTTGGCCGTGTGCTGGATGCGGCGGCAACGGGTGCGGACAACCTTGTGCTACGCGCTGCCCGTGCGTTGGAGGCACTGTGTGGCACGCAGGCCCATGTGCAGGGTGGCACGCTGGTGCTGGAAAAAAAGCTGCCTGTGGCCTCGGGCATTGGCGGTGGGTCGGCCGATGCCGCCGCTGCCCTGCGCCTGCTGGACAGGGCATGGAACGTGCAGGCCAGCCGGGCGGACCTGTTGGTGCTGGCCCAGACACTGGGGGCGGACGTACCGGTCTGCCTGCTTAGCCAGACCACACGCATGGAAGGCATTGGCGAGGACCTGACCCCCGCCGCCCACCTGCCGGAATGCGGCATGGTGCTGGTAAATTGCGGGCAGGCTGTGTCCACCCCGGAGGTGTTCCGCAGCCGTAAAGGTGGTTTTCTGCCCCGTGCCGCCATGCCAGACAACTGGACAAACCTTGCCGATGTTGTGGCCTTCCTTGGGCAGCAGGGTAACAGTCTGGAGGAGGCAGCCTGCGCGGTATGCCCCCCCGTTGCCCATGTTCTGGCCGATATTGGCGGGCAGGATGGCTGCCTTATGGCGCGTATGAGCGGGTCGGGGGCAACGTGTTTTGGCCTGTTTGCCACGCCACAGGCCGCCCGGCAGGCAGCCGACCGGCTGGAAGACGCCCACCCCGCATGGTGGGTTTGGGGTGGTGGGCTGGTGTAAGCCAGCCGTTGGGTTAATTTATCGTCAACGTGCATAGCCCACTAAAAATTATTAACCGTTTTTTATAATTCGCCCATTAAGCCTTAACCTTCAGGGTGTCTTGAAGGCGAGGGCGGGCAATGGCGAACTATGTCAATACCAACGGTGTAACTTACGCAATTACCGACCATCAGGGTTTTTTTGGCGTGCGGGACGGGTATCAGGTCGCCATTACAGAACCCGATGGTGCGCGGATTTACACAGGTGTCATTCATCCGGCTATTTTTGGCGCGCAGAGCAACGGCAATGTGCTGCTTGGCGCGTGCGGGAGTGCTGGCGTTGTGCCCGCACCTGCGGGTGGCACGTATATTGTGCCCCCCGGTGTTTACGCAACCTTTGGCATAGGCCCGGCTACGGGGCATGCCCCGTTGGGCAGCACATTCTATATTGGTGGCAATGCCGTGCTGGGGGGCGCTCTGGGTGTGCCTGCGGGCCTGCGGGTGCAGGTGGTGGGGGGCTGTGCCCTGTTTGCCCCTACAGAACCGGGTGCCACGCTGGATGGCATGGAACTGGTTATTGCCAACGGGGGCGTGTTCACCTGCGGGGCAAGCCTGCCCGATGTGCTGTGCGGGGCCACCGTGCGGTTTGGCCGAGGCGGCGGCACGCTGGTGGTGAATGCAGGCCACACACCGTTTGACCTGTCTGGCACGGCCATTGTGGACTACAACCCCGAGCAGACCATGCTTGAGGTCCGCCAGACCACCCAGCCCGTTACCTCCTACCATGTCCATGCGGACAGGCAGTACCGGACCATTGTGCTGCAAGGCCCAGACCGGGCGGAAGTGGGGCGGTTTACGGTGGAACTGGCCAGTGGCGCAGTGCTTGGGGCGGGGGACTACCCTGTGGCGGACGCCACGCACCCGCTCCGCATTGCCGCCGATACCAAGCAGGCACAGACCTGCGCGTGCTTTATAGAAGGCACGCATATGCACACAGCCGGAACCGCTGTGCCGCTGGAAACAGTCCAGACCGGCGCTCTGGTGGATGTGTGGAGCAAAAATGCTGTCACCCCCCAACGTGTCATGTGGGCGGGCCGAGGGCACGTAAAAGTACGCCCCGATCTGCCGGATGAGGAGGCAGGCTACCCCATCCGCATTTTGCGGCATGCTCTGGGGCAGAACAGCCCCGAGCGGGACCTGCTGCTTACCCCCGGGCACAGCATCCTGCACAATGGGCAGTTTGTGCCCGTGCGGATGCTGGTCAACGGATGCAGTATTTTTTACGACCATAGTATTACGGCCTACACGTACACCGTTGTACAAACAGAAACCCACGCTGTTCTTGTGGCCGAGGGTGTGCCAACGGATTTTTATCTGGCGCAGGCATGCCGTGGGGCAGAAAGCTGGGAGGGTGCAGTGGTGCGCCTTGGCCGGGCCGCCCCCCATGCGTGGGAAAAGGAGAGTCCCGCCCAGCTTTTGGCCGAGCGCGCGGCACTGGCCGCCATTTTTGCCAGCCTGCGCGCACGCAGCCCCACTGTGCCGGGGTGCAGGCCACAGCACAATGCGCCCGAGTTAAGCGCGGACCCCGAGTTGTTGCTGGTCACGGACAAGGGCCAGCGGCTGCGGCAGTTGCGGCGTGATGGGGACCTGTGCGTGTATATGCTGCCCGCAGGGGTTAAAAAAGTGTTCCTCACCTCGCGCACCAGTCAGCCGTCGGTGGTGGTTGGCCCCTATATGGATGACCGGCGCACACTTGGGGTGGCGGTTGGGGGCATAACTCTGTTCAGCGGTGGCCGCCATATGGCGCAGACATGCCACCTCAAGCCCGAGGGGGCTACATGGTCAGGCTGGCATGCAGTGGAGGCCAATGGCACATGTCGCTGGACCACGGGCCACGCCGAACTGCCGCTAAAAGGCATGAAGGAGGGGCAGATGGGGCTTTTGACCATTCAGGTCCATGCCGCAGGCCCCTTTGTGGCGGCCCAGCCTTTGGTGGTGCAAACGGGCAAGCTGTGGGCCTGAGTATGGCGGGGCCTGTTGTTGGGGGGCTTGGGTTACCGTAGCCCCCGTGTAAGCCCTTGCCTTGCCTTGCCTTGCCTTGCCTTGCCTTGCCTTGCCTTGCGTTGCCTTGCCTTGCGTTGCGTAGCCCGGCCCGGAGTTGCCTCCGGAGCCGGGTTTTATCAGGTGTGGTGCCTACGCCTTACAGGCAGGGTCAGGACCTGCGGCAACGGCGGATGTGGCTCAGGGCGGCACTCAGCCCCATGGCGGCCAGTGCGCCAAACAGGCTTGCCCGCAGGCCGGAGGAGACAAAAACCGTAAACGGGCTGTTCAGCCTGCGGGCCTTGGCTTCAAACGGTCCTTCGGACCCGTAAGCACCGGGGACGGGGGTGTACAGGCCATCGGGCTGGGGGCCTTCGGCCCAGTCGTGGCTCATCTGGGCCTTGTAGCCGTGGCTGGCCAGATGGGCCTCCCGGCAGCCGGGGCCTGCAAAACGCCACAGGGCGGCAAAGCTGTTGGCCCAGCCAATGGAAATGGAGCGGCTGGTGGTAAAGGCTGCGCGGCAGATGGCCTCGGCAGCAACTTCTGGCTCATAGACCGGGCCAAAGGGTTTAAGGCGTTTGCCGGTCAGGTTGCGGGTCCAGTTGTAGTGCGGGGTGTTGATGGCGGGCAGGTCCACCATAACAATGCGGATGCGGTCCGCATCATGGCGCAGTTCGGTACGCAGGCTGTTGCAAAAGCCGCGCAGTGCTGCGCGGGAGCCGTTTTCGGCTGCCTGTAGGGGCAGGTCGCGCAGGGTGGGGGCCAGATCAAGGTTGATAATCGCACCTTGCCCCCTGCGGCGCATAACGTGCAGGGCGGCCAGTGTGCCGTTTACGCTGCCAAGGTAGGTAACCTGTGTTGCACGCTCGATATCCTGCGCACTCACGGCGGCAACCTGCCCCACAACAGTAGCCCCCGCACAGTTGGCCCAGACGGAAATGGGGCCAAGTTCAGCCTCAACCTGGTGGGCTGCATCCTGCACGGCCTGCGCGTCTACCACATCCACGCCCAGTACTAGGGTGCGGATGGAGTGTTGGGCCAGATTGCGCGCCGTGGCCTGTAGGCGTTCCGTATCCCGCCCCAGCAGGGCCACGTCAAAGCCTGCGCGCCCAAGGGCACGGGCGGCTGCACGGCCAATGCCCGAGCCTGCTCCTGTAATGACCGCAATCTGAGTTGCCATGCCTGTTGTGCCTCCCGCGTTGGGTTGTGGTGGTTGGGTGTGGTGTTAAAACCGGTTGTGTCTTACCTGCGCGAGCAGGGGAGCAAGTGCAAGGCGGGCCAGAGCGGCCCAGCCCTGTGCCACAACAGCGCTGGCCGTATTATGGCCCGATAAATCAAGCTGCCCCCCTTTGCTGGCCTTAAAGGTAGCGCAGGGCCAGAAAGCCGCCCAGAAGGGCCAGAGCGAACACGCCCGTTACCAGAGGGAGGCGTGTTTCCAGAAAATCCTGTACGGCGGGGCCAAAGCGGCGCAGCAGGCCCGCCACAAGCATAAAGCGCGCCCCCCGTGTGACCAGGCTCGCGCACAGGAAAGGGACAATGGCAAAATGGGCCATGCCGCTGGCAATGGTGACAAACTTGTAGGGGATGGGGGTCAGCCCTTTGAACAGGATGATCCATACCCCCCATTGGCGGAACTTGTCCTGCAAGGCGGCCAGTGTGTGTTCGGCATGGTAAAAATGCACAATGGGCTTTGCCAGCGTGTCCAGCAGCAAGGCGCCAATCAGCCAGCCCAGCAGCCCGCCAGCAACACTGGCCACGGTGCAGATTGCAGCGTAACGCCACGCCTTGTCCTTTTGGGCCAGCACCATGGGCACAAGCAGTGTTTCGGGCGGGAGGGGGAAAAAGCTGGCCTCTGCAAAGGCAAGGGCTGCCAGCCAAAGGGGAGCGTGGGGGCTGGCAGCGTGCCGTAGGACGCGGGCGTAAAGTTTATCGAGCATTCAGGTCCGTTACAGTCGTTCTTGGCGCAGCACGTCTTCGGCCTTGCTGTGGATCAGGTCGTATTCCGCCTGTGTCAGGTTGCCCCGATGCAACATTTCGCTCGCGCGGGCAAGGGCATCTCGTGCATGGGTGGCGTCTGGTATGGGGTAGCGGCGGCCGGGCAGGGCAAAGGCGCTATCGGGCAGGGCGTTGCGTTCAGCCGTAGTCAGTTTGGACATGTGCGTATTCCTGTTCCCTCGGTTAAAGGTCGGAGGCACTTTCCACTTCGTCCAGTTCCGCCATGGCGGCTTCTGCACTGGTGGTTGGCACGTCGGAAACTGGCGTGCTCCGTGGGTCCTGCGCCGGAGGGCACGACGCGGGCATGGATGTGAGTGTTTGCGTGACGCGGAATGCAGTCAAGACCGCAAATGTACCAAAAAGCACCGCACCCATGGCCTGCCCAAGCTGTACCCCTTGTGGGCCGTAGCGTTCACACAGGATCACAAACGGAATAGTGCCCAGTGTGGCCCGCCCCCAGTTGAACGCGGTGGAGTACAGCGGAAAGCCCAGATTGTTGAATGCGGCATTGGCCACAAACAGCATGCCCACAAACAGGTAGCTGCCAATGGTCCATGTGCAGAACAGGTGCAAAAGGGCGGCGGCGTTGCCCTGTGCGTTGTACATGGCAATAATCAGGTCTTGGGCGAAGTAGAGCAAAATCCATGTCAGCCCTACGCTGAGTACGACCAGCTTAAGGGCTGCGGCCAGCGTTTCGCGCACACGGTCGGGGCGACCGGCCCCCACATTCTGGCCCATGATCGGGCCAACAGAACCGGTGAGTGCGAACACAAGCGAGAACAGAACCGGCACCATACGCTCGATTGAGGCCTGCCCGGCCACTGCCTCCAGCCCAAAGCCGGACATGGCGCGGGTAACGTACACCCCCCCCGCAGGCGTTGCGAGGTTGGTAAGGATGGCAGGCAGCGATATGCCCGCCACACGGCGCGTATCGGGCACAATGCGGCGCAGGCAGGGGCGGGCCAGCATGCCGTGCCCCAACGCTCCGCGCAGGCCCACCCCGGCCACCACAATGCGCGAGAAGGTGGTGCTGATGGCAGCCCCCATAAGCCCTTCATGCAGGCCAAAAATAAACAGCGGGTCCAGCACGGCCGCAACCACGGCCCCCATAAGCGTGATGTGCATGGAGCCTTTGGCATCCCCCACCACGCGCATAAGGGCGGAGCAGCCCATGCCAATGCAGATTAGCGGCAGGGCCATGCTGAGAATACGCAGGTAGGCCGTGGCCTCCACCAGAGTTTGCCCCCGTGCGCCAAACAGGCTGAGTATGGGGGCGGCCGCAAGGGCGGTGGCAAGGCCGAGTACCCCGGTAACCCCGGTCATGACCAGCATGGAGGAGGAGGCAAGGCAGCGTGCCTCCTCATGCCGTCCGGCCCCGATCTCGCGCGCGGTGGCGGCACTTATGCCAATGGTCAGGCCAATGGAAATGGCAATCTGCAACCCGATAACAGCACTGGCAAAGCCAATGGCGGCTGTCATGGCGGTGTTGTTGAGGTGGCTGATATAGACCATGTTGAGCATATCAACCGCAAACACGGCCATAAGCCCGATAGCCCCTGTTCCGGCCATGACCAGTACATGCCGCATGATGCTGCCTGTTGTAAAACAGGCTTTATGGCGGCTGCCGGGCGGGGGTGGCCGGGTCATTCTGGCTCCGTTGGGGTTTGCCTTTGCGTGTTGGCACGCTTGGGCGAAAGAGGTGTAGAGCGGGGCAGTATGTCACGTCCGCGCGGTGCTGCGAATAACCTGTGCGTGGTTTAAACCGCATGGCAAGGCTGATTTTTGGCATGTGCCCCCCTTTTGGGGCGTGTCAGTGGTGACACGGCGGGCCTGTTTGATATGCGTAAAACAACCATCAGCCATGTGTTTATGGGCTATGCAGGGCGTTATGCCCGAACGGCGTTGCACCCCGCCCCACCTGCCGTGTGCGGGGTGGTCTGGGGTGGGCACGCTTTGCGCCAGAGCATACGGTAAAGCCCATAAGGTGTGGGCCACTGTGCGGTTTTGCGCCAAAGGGGCAGGGGGCAAAGGGCCGCACCCATGGGGCGGGGCTACCTTGGAGGGGCCGCAGGCTATGGGCCATGCCGCGTTCAACTCTAACGCTCTTATCTAGGGAAAAGGGCGGATTGGCGCAAGTTAAGGATGGTGCACCCGCAGGCCATGCGCGGCTTTTAGGCCACGTTTGCCCAGCATACGCCCCCCACAGGCGCAAGGATGGATGACAATGGGGCGCGTGGTTGCTAAACCCCCCCTCGCTGCAGTCATCCTTCCCATTCGTTAACAGCTGAGGCCGGGAACCGTCCTTGTCATGAAAATTGTCGCCTGTAACAGCAACCTGCCACTGGCCCAGGCCGTTGCCGCAGAGCTGAACCTGCCCCTGTGTAACGTAACCGTGCGCCGCTTTGCGGACATGGAAGTGTTTGTTGAAATTCATGAAAACGTGCGCGGTGAGGATGTTTTTGTCATCCAGAGCACCTGCACGCCCACGAATGACAACCTGATGGAACTGCTGATCATGCTGGACGCCCTGCGTCGCGGGTCGGCCAAACGGATCACGGCAGTTATTCCGTATTTCGGGTATGCCCGTCAGGACCGCAAATCCGGCCCCCGTACGCCCATCAGCGCCAAGCTGGTTGCCAACCTGCTGGTGGAAGCAGGGGCCAGCCGTGTGCTGACACTGGACCTGCACGCCATGCAGATTCAGGGCTTTTTTGATATTCCGGTGGACAATCTGTACGCAGCCCCCCTGTTTGTGCGCGACATTCGCGCCCAGTACGGTGACCGCGACCTTATGATTGTCTCCCCCGATGTGGGTGGGGTGGTGCGCGCGCGCCAGCTTGCCCAGCGCCTGAACACCGATCTGGCCATTATTGACAAGCGGCGTGAGCGCGCAGGCGTGTCCGAGGTCATGAACGTGATTGGCGACGTCAAGGGGCGTCACTGCCTGCTGGTAGATGATATTGTGGATAGCGGTGGGTCACTGTGCAACGCAGCCCGCGCCATTGCCCAGCAGGGTGCGGCATCGGTTGGTGCATACGTTACCCACGGTGTGCTCACCGGGCAGGCCGTGCCCCGTATTGCCGAGTCCCCGATTGAAATGCTGACCCTGACAGACAGTATTCAGGCAACAGCGCCGGTCATGGCGGCCAGCAATATCCGCCAGATCACCATTTCCGGCCTGCTGGCGCGCGCCATGCGTGCCGTATCGGACGAAAGCTCCGTATCGTCCCTGTTTGACTGAAGGTGCCATGACCGTGCTTCTCCCCCGTCCATACTGGTATCTGCGGCACGGTCAAACGGACTGGAACAGGGCTGGCCTGTCACAAGGCCGCACGGATGTGCCCCTGAATGAGACAGGGATTGAACAGGCGGTGGAGGCTGGCAGGCTGATAGAGCAGGCCGTGCGCGCACAGGGTGCGGGCAGCATAACCCGTATTGTATGCTCCCCCCTTGAACGCGCACACCGGACCGCCACGATTGTACGCGACCAGCTGGTGGCCCACGGCCTGCCCGCACTCCCCCTGAGTGTGGACGAGGATTTGGCCGAAGTCTGCTTTGGCGAGCAGGAAGGCCAGCCCATTGCTGACTGGTATGATGACTGGATAGCCGAGCAGTATACCCCCGCAGGGGCGGAGCCATTTGCCGTGCTCAAAGCCCGTGCGGCGCGTGCGCTCAACCGTGCCACGGCACCGGAGGGACTGCCCCTTGTTGTGGCCCATGGCGCGCTGTTCCGGGCCTTGCGCGCGGTTATGGCCCTGCCTGCCAATGTGCGCCTGCCCAACGCCATACCGCTCAGTGCCGTGCATGACGCACAGGCAGGCTGGAACCTGACCGAACTGGCGTAAGCCACGACCGTCTGGCCGTAACAACACCTGAAAAAAATCTGCCCGGCCCAACAGCGTACTGGTGCAAGGGTTAAGGCCGCATGGGTGGCGGGGCCGCAGTGCCATGTGTTTGACAGCCCTTACCCGCCAGCCCGTACCTGCTAACCCGTATCCGCCAGCCTATATTGGCCCGTCCTGTCCACCCCGCAGTTCTGCCCGCACAATCGGGCTGTTTTGCGGGTGGCTCTTTGGTCGTGTGGGGTATGGGCCTTGTCTGGCCCATACCCGATAAACCCCATTGCTCCGGTGGGCATTGGCAACACCGGAGCGTATGGGACCGTACCCTATTCCCGGTTTGTGGGTGGTTGGGGGAAAAGGGACGGGTCGTGGATTGCGCGCAGCCGCACGCATTGCGGCAGCATCTGGCGGATCATGCGCATGGTCGCCAGATCGGACAGGCCCGTCTGTTCGGAAAACCAGTCCAGTTCTTCTTGTAAAAAGAACCCGCGTACCTCCGCGTCCGTTGCGGGCGGGCTATGTGGCGCGCTCTGCCAGCGGCGGACGGTGGTGATCATGCCCATGGCCTGCGCGCGTTTTTCCAGCTTGCTGGGGCGGTCTGGCCGGGGCACTGGCCCGAGCACTTCGTTCAGGGCGGTCATCAGGCCGGACTTGTCGGCTGTGGCCCCGGTAATAAAGTCCCCCACATGCGTGATGGCATTGGTGACGGAGGTAAGGAATGTCATGGTAGCCCCCTGTTGTTAAAAAAGGAGATACATCTGCAACGGGCCGTGGGCCTGTGGAGTTGCTGCGCGGAATATTAAATAAAAAACATCTGGCAGCCCTGTGTGCAGCACTCTGGCAAAGGTTTGGGCGGCTCCCTACATTAGGGGCGTTACACGCGGCTGGCCCCACTTGGGGCAGGCCGCAACAGCAAGGAAATACCATGTCTGATCTGATCGTTCTGGGCTTTGACCATATTGATGACGCAGCCAAGGTGCTGAGCGAATGCCGCGCTCTGCAAAAGGAATACCTGCTGGATATGGAAGACGCCGTTGTGGTCACGCGTGACGCCAATGGCAAAACGCATCTGCACCAGAGCGTCAACCTTGAAAAAGCCGGGGCCTCGTGGGGGCTGTTCTCTGGCGGGTTCTGGGGCGCTGTTGTGGGGCTTTTGTGCCTTAACCCGCTGGCAGGCTTTGTTATTGGCAGTGCGGTTGGTGCTGGTGCGGGTGCTCTGGCAGGCAAAATGTCCGATTACGGAATTGATGACGGGTTTATTACCAAACTGGGCGGCACCATTCCCCCCAACACCTCCGCCCTGTTTGTGCTGGTGCGCAAGTCCCAGCCGGACAAGGTTCTGGCCGATCTGCAACAGTTCAAGGGCCACGCCCGCATTTTGCAGACATCCCTCTCCCCCGAGGCCGAAGCAAAGCTCAAGGCTGCTCTGGGCGATGCACCGGCTGCCGCCCAGCCGGTGGCATAAACCGGGCACACAGGTGGTTTGTGCGTAAAGGGGCTGGCGGGCTTATGTTCGCCAGCCCCTTTTTTGTGGGTGTGTTGGGGCCACGCCACGGTCAGTGCTGTTTTATCGCGCAGTTGTTGTGCATGGTGGCCCGGCATAGTAGGGGCACGGGGGATTTTCTCTTTTTCTGTCGGGTTCTGCTGCCATGGTACGTCTTGTCATGCTTTCGGTCGGGGCGTTCATATGGCTTGTAACCGAGGTCATGCCCATTGGGCTGCTGACCGATATTGCACAGGGCTTGCAGGTTTCCCCCGCTCAGGTGGGGTTGCTGGTTACGGGCTATGCGTGGCTTGTTGCATTGACCGCCATCCCCCTGACATTGCTGACATCAGGCATTGACCGGCGGACCCTTGTGGCCAGCCTTCTGCTGCTGGCAGGCAGTGTGGATGTGGCCTGCGCCTTTGTGACCAACTATGCGGTCATGGCCGTGCTGCGCGTGGTGCTGGCCCTTGGGCACGGTATTTTCTGGTCGGTTATCGCAGGGGTTGCGGTCCGGCTGGCCCCGGACATACCCGTGGCACGGGCAACCGGGTGGGCCTTTACCGGAGTGGCCGTGGGCTTTGCTGGGGGTATTCCCCTTGTGTCGGCCATTGGGCAGTGGCTGGGCTGGCGCGCAGCGTTTGCAGGATGTGGCGTGGGCGCGCTGGCGGTGTTTGGCGCAGCCCTTGTGCTCCTGCCGCCCATGCCCGCCCAGCGCAGGCACATGGACCTTACGCGCCTGCTCCGCCAGCCGGTTTTTATCTATATTGCGGTGCTGACAATGCTGGTGATAACCGCGCATTTTGCCGCCTATACCTATGTTATTCCGCTGTTGCAGGCCATTGCGCACAGCCCTGTACAGCTTATTCCCGTTTTGTTGCTGGTTTATGGTGTGGCCGGTATTGGCGGCAACTGGGTGGGGGCGCGTCTGCCCTGCTCGGCCAGCCGCCTGATTGGCATGGCAACTGCCGCCCTTGTGGTCAGCCACGGCATTATGGTGGCGGCGGGCTGGCTGCCCGCGCTGGTGTGGGTGGATATGGTGGTGTGGGGCGTTGTGAGCGCACTTATGAACATGGCACCACAGAACTACGCCATGGAACTGGCCCCCCATGAGCGCGAGGCAGCGTGTTCGTTCAGTGTGACCGGCTTTAACGCGGGTATTGGTGCGGGGGCCTTGTGTGGTGGGGTTGTGCTGGGGCACTCCGGCCCGTATGCGGTTCTGGCATGGAGCGCGGGCATTGCCATACTGGCCCTGCTGGCGCTGGGGGCCGGGCGCTTTGTTGCAAGGCCCACACAGCAGGGCTGACAGGGGCAGGCAAGGGCACGCCCCTACCTGCCAGACGTGGCTAGAACCCCTGCGAAATACCACACAGAATGGTCCGGCGCAGGCCATACTGGGGTGCGCCAACCCCAATGCCGGAGCCATCACGCAGCATGTAGGTGTGATCGCCCAGATTGATCACATCCAACCGCAGTTGCGTATCCCCCGCCCATGCCGTGCCAAAGGTGTTGTGTATAGTCTGCACGGCGGAAAAATTAACGGTGGCGTAAGGTGTTAACGCAAGCCCGTTCGGTATGCCATTGGCCTCATCATCCGCGCGCAGGCCGCTGCCATACACCATGGTGGCGGACAGGCGCAGGGGCGCGCGCGTTTTGTGGAAGAACGTGTAGGCAGCCCCCGCCGATGCGGTCCAGCGCTGGTCGTGGTCCAGATGGACCCAGTGGTTGCTGATATACGTCATGTCGGCCTGTTCAAAATTGAACTGAGCACTGGTAATTTTTTTACCTATGGCGCGTGACCATGCAAAATTGCCGTAAAGGGAGAGTGGCCCACGGTCGTAGGAAGTGCTGACCTCATACCCGTTAACCTGCCCGTGCCGGTAGTTAAAGCCGCTCAGAATAATGGGGGCACCAAACTGGCCCTCATCAATCAGGTTTTTGGCCAGCTTGTAATAGGCATCGAAGGAAACATTCCAGCCGGGCAGTATGGTCTGGGCAAAGCCTGCATCAAAATAATGGTCGCGCTCGGCACGGACTTTGCTGTTGGTGTAATTGTTAGGAGCGCCACTTGTATTGGCAAGCTGGTTGAGCGAACCCCCGCTGACAACCTCAAACGGTGGAGGCGTAAAGTAGCGTGAATACCCTGCATGCAGCGTGCCGCCCTGCCACGGTTTCCACACAACATTCACACGCGGGCTAACCTGATGTTCGGCTGTATATTCACTCACGCCATCAAAGCGCAGGCCGTAGTTTATGGTCAGGTTGCGTAAGGGCCGCCATTCGTCCTGTGCGTACAGGCCATACACCATGCCGGTTTTGCCGCTGCCATCGTGTTTTGTGGCTGTTTGTGAATCGTATATGGGGTTGCCATCACTATCCACCCCGATCTGGTTGGAAAAGACGGTGGATGTTGTTTTGGAAACATTGCGCTCCACAAAAACCTGAAAACCAAAACGCACGGTATGGTCGCGCGCTGCGCGCCACGTTACATCATGCTGTGTGCCGGTGGAAAAAACGGAGCGTGCGGCCCGCTGGGCAAGACCAGAATAGTACAGGTCTCCCGTTGGGTCGGGGGAATAGCGCAGGGAACTGTAACGGGTAAATACGGAATTTTGCAGGCTGAATGCCCCAATTTCCTTTTGCAGGGCCAGTACGGCAAAATCCGTAATCTGTTTTTGGTGTTCGTTCAGGCTGTTGCTGCTTGGCGTTACGTTGGTGGGGGGCGTGTAGTTGTGGTTCCAGTCCTGCCCCGGGTTGTTGGGGAGCTGGTATTCCGCGTTGGATATGCCTGCAATCAGGCTTATGCGCGTGTCCTCGTCCACTGTGTAACGGGCATGGCCGAGAAAGTGGTACTGGTTGCTCAGGTCATGCGGGGCATTGAAAGAACCTGTGGTGTTTTCAATACCCACCCGGTCATGCACAAAATCCGCCGTGGCAAAAAAGTCCCATTTCCCTTTATGAAAACCGTATTGCAGGGAAGGGAAAAAGTAATCCCGCGCCCCACCGTAAAAGGACAGGTTGCCCCCTTCGTTGGTGGTGCCGTTCTTGGTGGTAATGTCCACCACTGCGGCCTGCAAAAAACCGAACTGGCTGGGCAGCGCACCTGTGGTCAGGGACATGTTGTCGGCAAAACGGGTCATGAGTGCCTGGCCAAACACGCTCAGCCCTTCGGGGAGTTGCACGCCATCAAGGCGGAACTGCACCTCGTTATGGTCCCCGCGCACATGGATCTGGCCGTAGCTGTCCTGGGCCACACCGGGGGCTTGTAAAAGAACCTGATTGAGTGGTGCATTATCGCCACCGGGAATGTTTTCCAGTGCCTGACGGCTAAAGCGGTACACGCTGGCCCCCGTGGTGGGCGAAAGCTCGGAGCGGGCACGGTCCAGATGTGCGGTTACAATAACCTGCTCGGCCTCATGCGTGGTGGTCTGGGGGATAAGCTGCACGGTTTCCGCCCCCTTGCGCACGGGGCTTTTTGTTGCGGTTTTCGCGCTTGTGGTGGGGGTGGCTTCAACCTGTGTGGTGGCGGTTGTTGTCTGCGCTACCGCTGTATGGCCTGTTACCAGCAGGCTGCTCAAAAAAGAGGAGCAGAGGAGAAAGCTGGATGGTCGGTAGGTCATGGGTGCTTGCCGCCTGAGTTGGAGTGAGCCAAGGGCCGCATAGCTATTAGTTATAGTATAACATAACAATCAAATTCTAACCGAAGCCCCAACGTGGCAAAACGGCTGTTGCATTTGTGCAACGCATGGCCGCACCCCGCCCAAACAGAGGTGCGTGGCAGAGTGCATGCGCGCGCAAACACCTCCCCCCATTGCGTACGCGGGGGGAGGTGTTTGCAAAAAGACGCGGCGTATAGGTCTATTTTGTTGTGTAGCCACCATTGACCAGAATGGTCTGCCCGGTCATCCACCACCCGTCAGATACCATAAAGCGCACATGGGGCACTATGTCCTCCACCTCGGTCAGGCCGGTCTGGCTGAAGGGGGAAAGGGCTGCGGCAGTTTTGTGGTAGGCCACAGCCTCGGGCGTCTCCTGCCCGTAAAAGAAGGGGGTATCCATGGGGCCGGGACCAATGGCGTTGACCGAAATACCGCGCCCGCCCAACTCCTTGGATGCTGCGCGGGTAAAGTGCTCTACCGCCGCCTTGGCCCCGGCATAGGTGCTGTAGAACGGGGTGTAGGCCCCAAGCAGGGAGGTGACAATGCTCAGCAACTTGCCGTTGTCGTTCAGGTGTTTGCCTGCCTCGCGGATAAACTGGAATGCCACTTTGGTGTTAATGGCGAACATGGCATCGTAGTCATCATCTGTGGTGTCGGCTATGGGTTTTTTAAGCACCTTGCCCACGGTGTTAATGGCTATGTCCAAACTACCTGCCAAATGCAGGGTTTTTTCAAACAGTTCGGATACGGAACCGGGCTGTGTCAGGTCCGCGGCAAGAGCAAAGCCCTGCGCGCCGGCCTGCTGTACGGCCTGCACGGTTGCCTTGGCTGCGGCCTCGCTCTGGGGGCTATGGTAGTGAATAACAACTTTTGCCGCCCCATGCCGTGCCAGATCACGCGCGATCAGCCCGCCAAGGTTTTTGGCCCCACCTGCGATCAGGACGGTTTTGCCGGTAATGCTGTGCTTGGTCATGTGTGTGGCCCTGCTGGTGCAAACGGGCCTGTGCCCGTTTTTCTGTAACGCCACAGTATCAGTTGAAAATTGCAAATAAAGTAGGCAGGTATGATAAGACCTGTCAGCTTTTACGAACAATGCCGGGTATGGCAGCAAAGGGGCAGGGCATGGACCGCATAGAGCAATGCCGCATTTTTGCGCGGGTGGTGGAGACCGCAAGCTTTACCCGTGCTGCGGAAACACTGGGCCTGCCCCGCTCCACCGTGTCCACCGCCGTGCAGGCGCTGGAGGGGCGGGTGGGGGCGCGGCTTCTGGTCCGCACCACGCGCTCGGTCACCCCCACGCCCGACGGGCATGCGTTTTACGAACACAGCGTGCGGCTGGTGGCGGATATGGACGAGGCGGAAGACCTGTTCCGCCGCGAGCGCGGGCATGTGCGCGGTGTGCTGCGCGTAAGCCTGCCCGCGCGCATTGGCCGGCTGATTGTAGCACCCGCCCTGCCGGACTTTGTGGCCGCCCATCCGGGGGTCAGGCTGGAACTGGGGGTAACGGACAGGCCGCTCAACCTGACCGAGGAAGGGCTGGACTGTGTGTTGCGGGTTGGCCCCTTGCACGATTCAGGGCTTATTGCGCGGCGTATGGGGTGGATGACCCTGCTTAACGTGGCAAGCCCTGCCTATCTGGCCCGCCACGGTATGCCCCAGACCCCGGCCGATCTGGCGCGCGACGGGCATCTGGCGGTGCGCTACATGTCCCCCGCCAATGGGCGGGTGGAGGCGTGGGAGTGGGAGGAGAGTGGTGCGCTCCACACGCTGGACCTGCCCGGCCCGGTAACAGTGAACAACGCGGAAACCCAGATTGCGTGTTGCCTTGCCGGGCTGGGGCTTATTCAGGTGCCCGCGTATGATGTGCGCGCCCTACTCCAGAGCGGGCAGCTCTGCGCGGTGCTGCCGCAGTGGTGCGCGCCCGCCATGCCGGTTGCACTGCTTTACCCGCACCGCCGCCACCTGTCCTCGCGCCTTCAGGCGTTTGCAGGGTGGCTGGAAGCACTTATGGCGCGGCATCTGGCCTAGCAGACGTAGCCCGCGCCGCAGGCTGCCTTAGGGCAGGCGGGGAATAATGGCG
>JBDNSL010000056.1:0-16462 GCA_047719095.1 Acetobacter sp. | reverse complement strand
TGCGGCACTCCTGCACCCAGGAGATCAGCTCGCCTTCAATATTGGTCTGGCGGAAATCTATGGCCAGTCCAAGTTTTTCGGCGGTCTGCAGGCACAGCTGTTCCACGTCGTCCAGCGTTGCCCGCCCGTATACTTCGGGTTGGCGCTGGCCAAGCATGTTCAGGTTGGGGCCGTTCAGGACAGCAATGAGAGGTCTTTCCATGACAAACGGGGCCGTAGCACGATGCGCCCGCGTATCCAAGAGAAAGCGGTGCGAAAAGTGGGTTCACCTCCTTCAATCGCGCTTTTTAGCCTGTGGAGGGGGCCGGAAGGGGCTGTATGGGCTTGGCGGGTGCCCGTCATATTTTTGCCACGCCAGTGGGCAATATGGGGTGGGCTACCCCATGTGCCCGCCAAAAAAGGTTGCCTTTGGGGGGCTAAAGCGCCCATTAAGGTCGGGTCTATCACAGAAACGGAGTAAACAGGCGGATGTCAGCCCTGCGCCGGGCACTTCTTGGAAGTGTGTTTGTTACAACCTCACTGTTCGCGCATCCTGTGGCCCATGCGGCTGCGGTCGATGCTCAGGGTGGTACTGCCTGGGCCGAATCCGTGCATAAAGCACTGGCGGCTAACGGAATGCAGGATGTGGCAGACGCTGGCACGGGTTCTGTTTCTGGCCGCGATGTTTCTCAAAAAGGGATGGCAAGCTGGTATGGTGGACGCCACCACCTGCGCCGTACATCCTCCGGCTCGCGGTTTGATAAAAACCGCCTGACCGCAGCCCATCCCACAGCCCCCCTTGGCAGCAAGCTGCTTGTAACATCGGAAGAAACCGGGCGCTCCGTTGTGGTTACGGTCAATGACCGTGGGCCATATAGCCGGGGGCGGATTATTGACCTTTCGCAGGCTGCGGCGGCCAAACTTGGGATGCTCAATTCCGGTGTGGCGCATGTGAGTGTGCAGACCGCCACGCCAGAGGAAGTTGCCGCCGCACCGGAAGATGCGGCCAGCCCTGCTCTGGCGGCCCCTGCCAAAGCCACCGCAGGCAAGCGTGGGCGGCCCCTGCACCTTCAGCGCAAGCGTTTTGGCCACCCGTAACGGCGGATAACAGGACCGCTGCTTACAGGTCTGTATGAGGGGCCTGTATGCAGTCCGTGGGGGTGGCTGGTTTGCTGGCCAGCATGGCGTCGGTTTCGGGCGGTTGAATAAGCCCAAGGGCATAGCCCTCCATCTGGGCATTGAGTTCCGCGCCCATCAGCACGACCCATGCGGTCACAAAAAACCACATCATAATCGCAATAAAAGCGCCAAGCGGCCCATAAGTGGCATTGTAGCTGGCCAGATGCGCCACGTAATAGGAAAAACCGAGCGAGGCCATAATCCACGTAATGGTGGATGCCAGGGCACCGGGCAGCACCCAGCGCCATTGTGTGTGCCGTTTGCGGTCCGGCCCAAAGCGGTACAGGGCGGATAGGGCCAGTGTTTCAAAGGTAAACATGACCACAGGCCCACTCCAGCGTGCCAGAAATTCAATGGAGCCGGGTGGGGTGGGAATGTGCAGAATGGCTGGAAGCGCCAAAAGCAGCGGCATGGCCACCAAAAGTGCGAGTGTAAGCACCGCCCCCAGAATGCCAGACAGGGTCATGGCAAAGGCCGTGGCCTGAAAGACCAGAAAATTCCGGTTTTCCCGCGTGTTGTAGGCAATATTCAGAGCAGACAGAATGGAGCGCGTAGCTGCGGAGGCCGACCATAACGCCACGGTCAGCGAGATGATCAGGTTCATGGTCAGGGAGGATGGGGGCTCCGCGACCAGTGTTTGCACCCGGTCATATAGCAGGTTGAAGGCGCTGGGGGGCAGCAGGTTGCGCAGAATATCCATCTGCGGGGCCACGGTCTGTACATCAAACGCCAGCCCGTAAATGGAAATCAGGGCGCTGATGGCCGGGAAGAGCGAGAGGGTGGTATAGAATGCACACCCGGCCGCTACCAGTGTGGTGGGGCCAAAAACAAGGTTTTTGGCCGTGTTGGACGTAATGGTCTGCCAGTCCTTGCGGCTCATGGCCCACGGGCTTGCAAAGCGGAGCCTGGCTGGGTGTGTGGGAGCGGTCTCCCCCGTATGGGGCGCAAGGGAAGAGCGGTCTGACTGCCAGAGAGCCTGCATGAATTCAGAAAGATCCTTGATCTGTGGTTTTGCCCGGTCAAACCGGGCGGTCCACGTGCGCACCATGGTCGGCCACAGGTCTATGGCCGGGTGGAGTCTGGTGGGGTTTACTTCACAATGGGGCGCACAAAGTCTTTCGTGGAGAAGCAGCAGGAAAGCGTGAAGTAACCGTAACTGGCCCAGTCTTATCGGGGGTTGGGGGCACATGCCAAGTTTTTTTGTTTTATCGGGATTTTTTACTTGCGCTTGTGTTGGTTTGGCCTCATATCCACGCCCCTACGCAGCAACGCACGTGCCACTGGCCCTCTGAGGTTACGCAACGACGTCAAGCGTTCTGGCTAATCGGGACTCCTTTGTGGGTCTGCCTTTCGCTGGTCCGTTAGACCGTTTCGCAACGTCCTTCTCCGCACATCAGGCGGGGGAGCCTGATACTGGGGGAGTGGGGATATGAATCCCAAAATCACCCGTTTTCTTGCCGAGCAAAATCCGGCAACGCCCTGCCTTATCGTCGATGTCGATCAGGTGGAAGCACGCTACCGCGCACTGGGCAAAGCCCTGCCGCTGGCGCGCATTTACTATGCCGTCAAGGCCAACCCGGCCATGCCTATCCTGACCCGTCTGGTCGGGCTTGGCTCCTGCTTTGACGCAGCATCGTGGGAGGAGGTCTCCCTCTGCCTTGAGGCAGGGGCCGACCCCGAAGCCATTTCCTTTGGCAACACGGTTAAAAAAGTGTCTGCCATTCAGGCTGCCTACAAGGCTGGCGTACGCATGTTTGTGTTCGACTGCCGCGAAGAGCTGGAAAAAATTGCCCAGCACGCGCCGGGGAGCCGCGTATATTGCCGCCTGCTGGTGGATAATTACGATGCGGAATGGCCGCTCTCACGCAAGTTCGGCACCACGGTGGAAGCTGCGCGCGACCTTATGTTGCAGGCCCGCACGCTGGGGCTGGACCCGTATGGTCTGTCCTTCCATGTGGGCAGCCAGCAGCTTTCGGCAGAAGCATACGAGGCCGCGATTGCCCGTGTTGCCAGCCTGTTTACGGACCTGAGCGCTGCTGGTCTGGACCTGCGCATGATCAATCTGGGTGGCGGATTCCCCATTCGTTACCGCGAGGATGTGCCAGAGATCGACCATTTTGCCGGAGCCATCTGCCGCGCCATGACCGAGCATTTTGGCAATGCCCTGCCGGAAATGCTGGTGGAGCCGGGCCGCTTTATTGTGGGTGAGGCTGGCGTTGTGCGGACCGAGGTCGTGCTGGTGAGTGCTCGCGGTCGGCAGGACGGGCCGCGCTGGGTGTATCTGGACATCGGGCGGTTTGGTGGTCTGGCGGAAACGGAAGGCGAATCCATCCGCTACGCTATTCGCACCGCGCGGGATGGTGCGCCTACGGGGCCAGTGGCTCTGGCAGGTCCAACCTGCGATGGGGCGGACATTCTGTACGAAAAAAGCCATTACGACCTGCCGCTTGACCTGTGCTCTGGCGAGCAGATCGATCTGTTGGGCACGGGGGCCTATGTATCCACCTACTGCTCAACCCGTTTTAATGGGTTTGCCCCATTGAGCGAACATTACATCTGACCCGTAGGGTCTGTGGGTATCCCATAGACCTCACGGCACAATTTTTTGCCCTCCCTGCCCCCGGCTGTTCCGGTCTGGTGCAGGGAGGGTTTTTTTTATGTGCGCCGCCCTTGTTGTAAAGGCAGCCCTGTATTGTGCGCGCAGCCCTTTGCAGCACGCCCGATGCGCTTAACAATCAGCGCAGACACAGGCCCCATGATCGGGGCTTGGGTAAAGGGAGTTATCATGACACGAATGGGTATGCTGCTGGGTACGGCTCTGGTGGCAATGGCTGCTGTAACACCTGCCTTTGCACAGCAGGCACCAACGGGTGCAGCCACGTCCAACGCGGTTGCACAGTCTGCTGCAACGCAGGATTTTAGCCGCCTTTCCGACGATGGCAGCATGGCGTTCGAATATCTGTCCCTCGCTCGTAACGCCATTTATGATGGCGATCTGGCTGGCGCCAAGGCGCTTATTGCCAGCGCCCAGCAGGCATTGGCTACGGCGCGCTCGGATAATACCGCCTTCCAGAAGGCCGCAGCGGAACTGATGCCGAGCAAAACCGGCCAGACCCGCCCCCGGCCGACTGCTCCGGCTACGCAGCAGGTTGCATGGTTGCCCATCGATGGGGAACTGGTGCTGAACGCCAACGCGGAAGAAACACCAGAAAAAACTGCCGTAGTGGCCGCAGCCAACCGGCACCTTAAGTCCGGCAATCCGGCCCGTGCGGCGGAAGTGCTGCGTGTGACCAGTGTGGATGCGGATTACGTTATTGCCGCTGTACCGCTGGAACAGGTTACGCAGGATGTTGCCCGCGCCGCCAAACAGATTGGCAAAGACCCCTACAAGGCCAGCGAAGCCCTGCGCGATGCGCAGGAAGCCGTGCGTTATGCCTCGGTAGATATTCAGGCTGTATCCAACAGTGCTTCTGGTGCCAGCGCCAAGGCGCCTGCGGCAGCAGCACCCGCCAAATAACGGCGTACAGGGCCGGGCCGGCGCATGATGCCGGACTCGTTTTGCGTATGGGGATGGTGGCCATGGTCTGGCTCCATCCCTTTTTTGCGTTGTGGCGGTCTATTCTGCGGCAGCCCGCAACCCCGCACCTGCGGCCAGCGGGCACAGGGGCAGGGTGCCAGCCACAAAAGCGCCAAGCAGTTCAAGGTCGGGCTGCCATGGTAGCCCGTTGGAGGCCGCATCAATGGCAGCGGCACCAAAAATAAGTGCAGGGGTTGCCAGCGGCAGGGTCAGCAGGGGTAGCAGCACACCACCACGCCGTGCGCCCAGCACAATGGATGCGCCCATGCCCCCGATGAGCGAGAGTACAACAGAGCCCAAAAACAACCCTCCCAGCAAAACTGGTAGGGCGGAAGAGGGCAGGCCCAGCATAACGGCCAGTGGCACGGCAGCCAGCAGCAGCGGTACGCCGGTGGTCAGCCAGTGGGCGGTAATTTTGGCAAGGGCAACAAGGGCTGGGGGCAGGCCCAGCAGGAGCAGCTGGTCGAGCGATCCATCCTCCAGCTCCGCGCCAAACAGCCGGTCCAGTGGCAGCAGTGCTGCCAGCAGCGCGCAAACCCAGATAATGCCCGGAGCCATATGGCGCAAAAGCTCGGGTGAAGGCCCAAGTGCCAGCGGGAACAGTGTTGCGGTAACAACAAAAAACAGCACCGCTCCCAGCGTGTCTGCCCCGTGGCGCAGTGCCAGCCGCAGGTCCCGCATGACAATGCCCCAGAACAGGCGGTTCATGCCTCGTCTCCTTCATAGGCGGCAAAAGACCGTGGGTCTGTTGCGCCGGGCAGGTCCAGTGCGCAGCTATTATCCAGCGGGAGCGGCACATGGGTGGTGGCAATGAGCACACCACCACGGGCGCGGTGTGCTGCCATGGCGTTGCCCAGCAGGGTGATGGCCGCCGAATCCAGCCCCAGACTCGGCTCATCCAGCAACCACAGGGGAGCTTGGGCCAGCAGCACGCGGGCCAGCGCCGTGCGCCGCTTTTGCCCGGCGGACAGCAGGCGGGCGGGCAGGTCGGCCAGAGGCAGCAGGTCCATGGCCTCCAGCGCTTCGGCCATGCTGGCTCCGGGGCGGGCAAACAGGTGCAGGTTCTCGGTTACGGTCAGGCCGGGTTTAAGGGCATCCTGATGCCCAATGTAGGCTACGCGCTCTGCATGGGCGGCGCGGTCATCAAAAATAGACTGTCCCTGCCATGCCAGCGCCCCCGAATCCGGTTTGCGCAGCCCGGCCAGCACACGCAGCAGGGTGGATTTGCCTGCACCATTGGGGCCGGTCAGCAGCATGGCATCCCCCGCGTTCAGCCGCAGGCTCACACCATCCAGGACCAGACGGTCCCCGCGGAAAACGCACAGGTCATTGGCCTCCAGCAAGGAAGCGGCGGTTAAAGCAGGGCCGGAAGAGGGGGCGGCACTGCTGTAGGGCTGGCTCACGGAGATGGGACTTCTCCTTTTTGTTACCGTAATCACACAAAAAGCGGGATTGCTCGCGCGGTCGTGGTCACTCCCCCGCTTGTGCCTTTTATCTGTGCCGGTATGTTCTAGCCCCAACGGGATATCAAGCCGGTTGTCCGAAGAGCGGACACGCACGCAACGCCGTGCGGAACAATACGGAACACAACGGTGTCCTGAACGCATCACCAGCCATCGGCTGTGATCGGGGAGAAAGCGACGATGAAATCGGTTGGCCACGACTCACTCAAAACAGGCCGCACCCTTGAGGTTGACGGCAAGACCTACCACTATTTTTCCATTCCCGAAGCGGCAAAAACCATTGGCGACGTAAGCCGCCTGCCGGTTTCGCTCAAGGTTCTGCTGGAGAACATCCTTCGGTTTGAAGATGCGCGCTCCTACAGTGTGGATGACGCCAAGGCCATTGCTGGCTGGCTGCCCAAGGGCAGCAGCACAAAGGAAGTGCCCTTCAAGCCCTCACGCATTCTTATGCAGGATTTTACCGGCGTTCCCGGCGTTGTGGACCTTGCGGCCATGCGCGACGGTATTGTGAACCTCAAGGGTGACCCGCAGAAGGTTAACCCGCTGGTGCCGGTCAACCTTGTGATTGACCATTCCGTGATGGTGGATTTTGCCGGGACCGATGAAGCCCTGCAGGAAAACATTACCCTTGAGTTCGAGCGTAACGCGGAACGCTATGCCTTCCTGCGCTGGGGCCAGGAAGCGTTTGAGAACTTCTCCGTGGTGCCGCCCGATACGGGCATCTGCCATCAGGTGAACCTTGAATACATCGCGCAGGTGGCATGGACCGCCAACGTGGGTGGCAAGGATTACGTGTACCCCGATTCGCTTTACGGCACGGACAGCCACACGACCATGATCAATGGTCTGGGCGTTCTGGGCTGGGGTGTTGGCGGGATCGAAGCCGAAGCCGCCATGCTGGGCCAGCCCATTGCCATGCTTATCCCCGATGTGATCGGCTTCAAGCTGGTTGGCAAGCTGCCTGAAGGGGCTACGGCCACCGATCTGGTGCTGACCGTAACCCAGATGCTCCGTAAAAAGGGCGTTGTTGGCAAGTTTGTGGAATTCTTTGGCCCGGCTCTGGACCACCTGCCCGTTGCCGACCGTGCCACCATTGCCAACATGGCCCCCGAATACGGCGCAACCTGCGGCTTCTTCCCCGTGGACGAACTGACGCTGGACTTCCTGCGCCAGACCGGCCGCGACGAACACCGCATTAAACTGGTCAAGGAATACCTGCAGGCGCAGGATATGTTCCGCACCGAAAAAACGCCCGAACCCGTGTTTACGGATGTGCTGGAACTGGACCTGAGCACGGTTGTGCCGTCTCTGGCTGGCCCCAAGCGTCCGCAGGACCGCGTGGAACTGAAGAACGCCACCGCCGCGTTTGAAAAAGAACTGACCTCCTCCCTTGGTGTTCCCGCAGCCGAAGCCAACAAGAAGGTTCCGGTCGCTGGCACCAATTACGAGCTGGGCAGTGGCGATGTGGTCATTGCGGCCATTACCTCGTGCACCAACACCTCCAACCCGGCGGTGCTGATTGCTGCTGGTCTGGTGGCCCGCAAGGCACGCGCTCTGGGCCTGACCCCCAAGCCGTGGGTCAAGACCTCGCTCGCACCCGGCTCGCAGGTTGTGACCGACTACCTCAACCGCTCCAACCTGACCGCAGACCTGGACTCCATGGGCTTCAACACGGTTGGTTACGGCTGCACCACCTGCATCGGCAACTCCGGCCCGCTGCCCGGCAACATTGTGGACGCGATTGAAAACAACAACCTGGTTGCTGTTTCCGTCCTGTCCGGCAACCGTAACTTTGAGGGGCGTATTTCCCCCAACGTGCGCGCCAACTATCTTGCCAGCCCGCCGCTGGTGGTTGCCTACTCGCTGCTGGGCACCATGCGGCAGGATATTACCACAGCCCAGCTTGGGACTTCCAAGGATGGCAAGCCGGTGTACCTGAAGGACATCTGGCCTTCCAACAAGGAAATCGCTGACCTGATCGCCTCGTCCATCACGCGCGAAGAGTTCATCAAACGCTACGCCAACGTGGGCAAGGGCACCAAGGAATGGCAGGGCCTCAAGGTTGCCACCGGGTCCGAAACCTACAAGTGGGACCCCAAGTCCACCTACGTGCAGGACCCCCCGTACTTCAAGAACATGGCGGTTGAGCCCACGGCTCCGGGCAACATCAGCGGTGCGCGTATTCTGGCCCTGCTGGGTGATAACATCACCACCGACCATATCTCCCCCGCTGGTTCCATCAAAAAGGACAGCCCTGCTGGCCGCTACCTGATCGAACACGGTGTGGAACCCAAGGACTTCAACTCCTACGGGTCCCGTCGCGGGAATGACCGGGTGATGGTGCGCGGCACGTTCGCCAACATCCGTATCAAGAACGAAATGGTGCCGGGCACCGAAGGGGGCTATTCCAAGCACTACCCCGACGGCAAGGAAGGCGCGATTTACGACGTGGCCATGGAATACAAGGAAGCGGGCGTGCCGCTGGTTGTGTTCGGTGGCAAGGAATACGGCATGGGCTCCTCGCGCGACTGGGCTGCCAAAGGCACCCTGCTGCTGGGCGTCAAGGCCGTGATCGCGGAAAGCTTTGAACGTATCCACCGTTCCAACCTTGTGGGCATGGGCGTTCTGCCCCTGCTGTTCAAGGAAGGCACAACCCGCCAGACCCTGGGTCTGAAGGGGGATGAAGTGATCAGCATTTCCGGAATTGACAAACTCACGCCCCGTATGGACGTGATTATGACAATTACAAGAAATGACGGTTCCAAGCAGGAAGTACCGCTGCTTTGCCGGGTCGATACTCTGGACGAGGTAGAGTATTATAGGCATGGTGGCATCCTTCAGTACGTCTTGCGAGGGATGACGAAAGCTGCCTGAGAACCTATCCGTTCAAGGTGAACGTCTTAATGCCGGCCCGGTGCAAACCGGGTCGGCTTTTTCTATGAATGACCCCGTGGTTCTGAGTGCGGAACGGTTGCACAAGGACTTTGGCGAAGGGGAAGTCCTGTGTGGCGTATCCATGCAGGTTCGCAAGGGGGAGCTGGTGTCCATCATCGGTCCTTCGGGTTGCGGCAAATCCACCTTCCTGCGGTGTCTCAATTTTCTGGAAATACCTGACCGTGGCACGGTAACGGCCATGGGGGTCACCATTGCGCGCGATGGTGGCCCGTGGCGCAAGGCGGAGGAGCATCTGGCCCACCGCCTGCGCACGCATGTGGGTATGGTTTTCCAGAGCTTTAACCTGTTTCCGCATCTGAGCGTGCTGGATAACGTTATGCTGGCCCCCCGCGTGGTCAAAGGCGGCAACGCCGAAGCCGACCGGGAAGAAGCCATGGCCCTTTTGGAAAAAGTGGGTCTGGCCAAGGTGGCCCAGCGTTACCCTGTTTCGCTCTCGGGTGGGCAGCAGCAGCGTGCGGCCATTGCCCGCGCACTGGCCATGCGCCCCGACATTATGCTGTACGACGAGCCAACCTCCGCCCTGGACCCCATTGTGGCCGAGGAGGTGCTCAACGTCATGCGGACACTCGATGATGAGGGCATGACCCAGATTATTGTCACCCACGACATGCGCTTTGCCGAGGTCGCATCTGACACGGTGGTGTTCATGGATGGTGGGCACGTTATTGAGGCGGGTCCGCCAGAAGTTCTGTGTGTGAACCCCGCTCAGGAAAAGACCCGCCGCTTTATGAGGACAGTCCTGTGATGAACACCGCACAGCCCCGGCCTCGGCGCTTTCTGGGCGCATTGTTTGGCCTGTTTTGCGCCCTGCTGGCCCTTGGTGGCCCCGGTGTGGCCCCGACCGCCCACGCGCAGAGCAAGCCCTTCCACTGGGCGGCCGATTCCTCGGCCGATGTGCCCTACACGTTCCATGACCTCAAGGATCAGAACAAGCTTACAGGCTTTGAATATGATCTGATGCAGGAACTCAGCCGCCACATGGGCGCGCCACTGGACTTTATCAATAACGACTGGGACGGGCTTATTCCCGGCCTGCAACGTGGCCTGTACGACATGGTCATCTGCGGGATCGAGATGACCGATGAACATGCTGAGGGCATTGACTTCAGCATTCCCTATTACGTGACCTCCGAACGGCTGGTGGTGCGGCGCAAGGGCAAGCAGCTGACCACCATGGCGGACCTGGAAGGGCATACCGTCGGCACGATCAAGGATACGCAGGCCGAGCGTATGCTGACCAACAACACCAAAATTTCCCTGCGCACCTATGATGAAGAAACAGATGCGTTCATGGATCTGGTTAATGGTCGCACGGACGCCATTCTCATTGACGGCCCCATTGCCAAATATTACGGCGAGACAAACCCCGCCCTGCATATTGTAGGCGACCCCATTGGCCGCGTGCAGTATGGCATTGCCTTTGCCAAGGGCCAGAATGCGGAACTGCGCGAGCGGGTGAATGCAGCCCTTGTAGCCATGCAGCAGGACGGCAGCCTGCACCACATTCTGGTCCGCTGGGACCTGTGGACGCCAGAAATGGCGCAGCTGACCAACGACCACACCCAGCCCAATGTTACCGCAGCCGCGTGGAACAACTACGTAGCCGAGATACAGGGCAAGGGCGGGTGGCGCGTCAAACTTGAACGCTATGCGGGCTTTGTGCCCCAGCTGGTCCGTGCGGCCGGGCTTACGCTGCTGGTCTCGCTGTGCGCCATGGTGGTGGCGGTGGGGCTTGGGCTTGGGCTGGCACTGCTGCGCCTGTATGGCCCCCGCCCGCTGGCATGGCTGGCCGGGATTTACGTGGAGCTGGTGCGTGGCACGCCACTGCTTATTCAGGTGCTGTTCATTTTTTACGGCCTGCCCGAATTTGGCATTAGCATGTCTCCCTTTGTGGCTGGTGTGGTCAGCCTTGGCATGAACTATGCCGCCTATGAGGCCGAAAACTACCGTGCGGGCCTGCAATCGGTGGCACATGGGCAGATGGAAGCAGCCCTTGCCCTGAACATGACCCACGCTCAGGCACTACGCTACGTGCTGGTGCCGCAGGCGTTCAGGCTGGTTATGCCGGTCATGACCAATGACTTTATTTCTCTGCTCAAGGACTCGTCTTTGGTCAGCGTGATCACCCTGACCGAGCTGACACAGACCTACATCCGCCTTTCCTCTGCCTATTTTGACTATTTTGGCACGGGGCTGATGGTGGGTGCGGCCTACCTGCTGCTTGGCCTGCCGTTTGTGCGGCTTGCGCGGCTGGCAGAAAAGCGTTTGGCCATGCCTCACACCCGCCGCAGGTAAAACCTGTGGCCTTGCGGCCATGTTTATAGCTCTAATGCGCTATAAACATGGCCGGTTCTTGTTCTGTCTATGTTGTATCCAAACTAACCTTGCTGCAATAGGGATACAGACAAGCTCGTAGCCTGACACAGCATGCTGGATACAGGGCGGGATAGTTGGGGTCCTTTTCGGCACACTCTGAACTGTCTCTCCTGTTGTTGTTGGCAGCACTGGAGAGGGCTGACCGCCTACACAGGAAACGGTGCCGAACTCCATGGATCTTCTTTCCGCACTGCACAGTTTTGTGCGTGTTGCCGCTACAGGCTCATTCTCCGCTGTCTCGCGCGAGACGGGGGTGAGCCAGCCGACCATTTCCCGCCATATTGCCTTGCTGGAGGCGCATTACGGCACCACGCTGTTTGCGCGCACCACCCGCAGCCTGACCATGACCGAGGACGGGCGCAGCCTGCTCCCCCATGCGTATGAAGTGCTGGAAATACTGGAAACGGCGGAAACCGTTCTGGGCCGCAGGCGCGCATCTGTTTCGGGCCTTGTGCGGCTGGGCGTGACCACGGCTTTTGGACTGTGCCTGACCCGCAGAATGGGCGAACTGCTGGACCGCCACCCCGACCTGTCGGTGGAGGTGGTCATGCGTGATTCCTTTGGTGATCTGGTGGAGGAAGGGCTGGATCTGGCCGTGCGTGTGGGCGAAATTGCCGAGGGCACATTGATCGCGCGCAAGCTGGGTGTTGTGCACAAATGGCTTGTTGCCTCCCCCGCCTGCCTGCAACGCCACAACCTGCCCGAACACCCGCGCGCACTCACCGAATACCCCGGTGTTGTGTACAATTATGGCTCCAGCCGTCTGGACTGGAACTTTGCGCGCGATGGGGAGGAAAGTGTGATTGCCCCATCCGCCGTGTTCCGCGCCAATAGCAGCGAGGCCGTTATGTACGCGGTAGAGGCGGGCATTGGCGTGGGCCTTCTCCCCGCTTTTCAGGTGCGTGATGCGGTGGCCGGTGGCCGTCTGGTCCGCCTGTTTGCGGACTGGGCCATTCCCGGCCTGCCGTTTTACGCCGTACATACTGGGCCGCGCACACTGCCGCTGCGAACCCGCACGGTGATGGATTTTCTGGTCGAGGTTTCAGCCGATCTGCTGCGTGATGGCGGGGCTTTGTCCCCCGTTCTGTAAGGCGCGCACTGTATGGTGCCAAACAGTAAAAAGGCCGGGCCAATGTGCCCGGCCTTTTTTGTAAACGGGCGACCCGTTCCGCATGGTTGCCCGCCCGTTCATGTCCGGCGTGTGCCACAGCACCTTTGCTGCGGGCACGGCCCAAGCCCCCAGCAGGTACGGCCTAGCCGTGAAAGGCCGGGTCGATCGCATCTGCCGCAGGGGTGGACCCCGGGGTTAGCTTGCTGTCAAACCCGCGCTGGAGTGTGGGCACCCAGCCGCGCAGCCATGTGTTGGTGCGCTGCACAAAGTCCGTAACGGCAGCGGAGTCGGCCATGCCTGCGCGGGACCAGTTTTCTGGCGCTCCGGGTACCCTGCGCGCACCCGCCTCGGCCGGGCTGAGCAGGGTGTGCACGCTCATAAAGTCCACGCCCGTGCCGGATTTGCTTTTTTCCACCAGATTCCACCCCGCATCCACCAGAACGGGGGGCAGGTCAAAGCCCATCATGGTCAGGCGCTGTACGGCGGGGGGGATGTACATCTGGTCGCTCAACAGCACCTGCAATGCCTCGTTGGAGGTCAGGAACAGGTTGTTCACCACCCGTATGGGGGTGGTCATCCAGCATTCATTGCGGGTGCCATCCTGCGGGGCGGCCTCGTTCATGAAGTTGAAGCTGCTGTGGCATTCATCCTGAATCATGTGCACGGCGGCCACCGGCAGGGACTGGGTGGTGGCCTGTGCAATAATCAGCCCGGTGACAATGCCCTGTGCGGAGCGGACATACAGGGCTGTCAGCACTTCGCCGTGGGCCACGTCATCCTGAAAATTCACAACCGGGTGCCATTTGCCAGCGGGCAGGGGTAACTGCCGCCCGGCAAAGGCCACCGAGCCTTCAAACTGCGCATCCATGGGCGGGATGGAGACCGTACGCTGGTCCTCATCCGGGTGGAGGGCATCACTCGCTTCTGTGCCGCCCATGGCAGAGGGCAGCATGTGGCGCACCTTGGTGCTGAGTGCGCCGTACCCCGGCAGGGTTTTGCTCAGCCACGGGGCGGGGAACAGGATGGACAAGCTGCCGCATACGCCTGCGGTTATCAGTGCGGTGCGCCACAGCGGGGCACGGTGCCACAGGCGGGTAAAAGCGGTCATGCGGTAACCTTGGTTGTGGAAGGCGCTGTCAAGGGCTGGTGGGCTTACGTGGGGGTGGAGCCGGGGGTCAGGCGGGCGTGCAGCCCGTCATCGCGGTTGTCGGCTATTTTGGCGACTACGGTGCCGTCATCCTCCTTGACCAGCCGGACCATGCTGGCCCCCTGCTGGCGCGCGATAATAAGGGACTCGCTAATCATGTCCTCAATCGAGCGGACCAGATCACGCGCGGAGGCGGCATCCCCCATACGGCTCTGGCGGCGCATCACATCCAGCAGGAGCGATGCATCAATCCCGCTGGTTTCCACCTTCAGGCCGTAGCCTTCAATCATGGCTTCAATTTCCAGTGCGCCAACGCGGGCAATATCAAGCCCACGCAGGGCGCGGAAGACAAAAATACGGTCCAGACGGTTCAGCACTTCGGGGGCAAAGCCAGCCTGACGCAGGGCCTCGACCGATTCGGCACGCATGCGGTCGGGGTCATCATGCAGGCGGTCGGCAATTTCGGTCAGGGCATCGGTGGCAATGTTGGAGGTCAGCACAAAAATGGCCCGCACGGTGGAAATCTGCTGCCCGGTGGAGGCCTCGGTAATGTGGCCGTCGTTCCATGCGGTCAGGAACTTCTTGAACACATCGGGGTGGGCTTTTTCAATTTCGTCCAGCAGCACCACGGCATCGGGCTTTTCCTTCAGCCCGCCGGTCAGCTTGCCGTAGGTGTCCGAGCCGACATAGCCCTTGGGCGAACCAAAAAGCTGGGTGGCGGCGTGGGGGCTGCTCATCTGCGTCATGTCAAAATGCAGCAGGGGGCGTTCGAGCTGGCGGGCCATCTGTTTGGCCAGATAGGTTTTGCCCGTGCCCGGAGGCCCGGCGAGCAAAAAGATGCCAACCGGCTTGCCACGCACCTGTAGCGCCAGACGGCGGCGGAGCTGGACGGCAATATCCTCGCACACCTGATCCTGCCCGATCACGCGGGCACGCAGGTTTGCGGCCAGTTCCTCGGCGTCTATGGTGGTTTCGCGCTTTTCACGCGCAAGCATTTCTTCCAGTTCGGCGCGATTGGTCAGTCTGGCAAGAACGTCCATGATGAACCCCCGTCGGCGTAGTAGCCCTTTGCGGGCCAGATGTTCGGCCCGAGTTTCAAACAGCAGTCCCGCAACACTCAGCACAAGGCCGGATGCCGCCAGAACAGGCCAGGCAGATGCACACCATTGCAGCACATGGGCCACGGAATGCAGGGAAAGATGCAGGCTGAGCGCGATCTGGATGCTGGCGAGCACCAGAAAAATCACCATCATCAGCGGCATCAGCCGGTTTAGTGCGGGGAGCAGACCCTTCATTGCGCGATCACCGTAAGTGCAAGGGTATCCCCCTGTTTATAAAGAACGGGCAGGGGCATGGGGCCAAAAACCGTTATGGCGCCACTGCCGATCCCCGCCGGGCCGGGCGGGGCTGTGGGGATAATGTCCACATGCCCGCTCATGCTTATGGGCAGGATAACCGTTGTGGGTCTGGCCGTAAGCCCCACACTCTGCTGCCATGGGCCGCAGACAAGGGTAATCATGCCGCCAGCCCCGGTGGCATCATAGACCGGCATGGCCACCAGCCGCACATCCCGCCGTTTGACAGCGGCCAGAATATCCGCCTGCTGCTGGGCGGAAAAGCTGGAGCCCGCCAGTGCCTGCGCCGCATTCTGCGGGGCAATCACATTAAGGGGCAACCCCATGCGCTGGGAGTCGTTGCCAGTGGCGGACTCGGCACCCAGAGCCGGGCCGGAGGTGTTTTTGCCTGCGCCATAAAAATGCAGCCCTGCCCCCGCCATAAGTACGCAGGCCGCCATGCCAATAAGCCCGAGCCGCAGATTGGGGGATTTTTCAGCCGTCTGGGGCTGAGGCTGCCATGCCGGGTCCGGCTTGTTCTGCATGATAACGGTCAGCCTCCTTAGCCTTGGTAGTGGAGCGTTGCAGATATGTCGCAGCCAAAGCAATAAAAGCACGTCTGTGGGTTGGCGCAATGCGCAAAACTGGTCCTGCGATAATTTATTTTTTATGGTCAGCCGTGCACAAACAGGGGGGAGGTGGTTTCTGCCCTTGCAGTCTGTGCCTTTGTGGACTAGACAAAGCATCATCCTTCTCAATTTGAATGACGTTTCGGGGGGTGGCCTTAGAAGGGCCGCCTTTTTTGCTTTGGACAATGATCTTTCTGCCCATTCTGGCCTTGAGGGCCGCCTTGTTGCACTGATTGCACCCGCCGTAGAGGAAATGGGGTATGAAATTGTGCGTGTGGCGGTGCTTGGGCGTGAGCGACCCACGGTGCAGATCATGGCTGACCGGGCAGACGGGATGTTGATCAATGTTGAGGATTGTGAGCGAATCAGCCACGCCGTAGGCGCTGTGCTGGACGTGGAAGACCCCATTCCGGGGGCTTGGACGCTGGAAGTGTCCTCCGCCGGGATTGACCGCCCGCTCACACGTGCCAAGGACTGGACCCGCTTTGCGGGGCATCAGGCCAAGGCGGAAGTTCTGGTCCCCATTGATGGGCGGCGGCGTTTTGCCGGTGTCTCCTTGGGGTCCGACGGAACAGTGGCCCGTATGCGCCTGGATGACGGCACGGAGGTGGCTTTGCCACTGGCCGAAATCCGCAAGGCGCGACTGGTGCTGACCGATGCGCTGATTGAAGACAGCGCCCGTATGGTACAGCCTGCATCGGATGCAGGTGTG
>JBDNSL010000055.1:1792-16506 GCA_047719095.1 Acetobacter sp. | reverse complement strand
GTGTCAGGCATGGGAGGGGTCTGGGCGGGGTGTGTTCATTTTTCTGACCAGATTGCTGGTTGAACAATCCGCCACCAAAGAGACCAGCTCCACCCGGCCGCCGTGGGCCTTGACCACATCGCCCCCCACAACCGCGTCCTCTGTATAGTCGGCCCCCTTGACCAGCACATCGGGTTTGAGGGCGGTAATGAGTTCGAGCGGGGTGTCCTGATCAAAGATCACCACCATGTCCACATCGCGCAGGGCGCGGATAACGGTGGCACGCGCCATCTGCTCCTGTACGGGGCGGGTGGGGCCTTTCAGCCGTTTGACCGAGGCATCGCTGTTCAGGGCCACGACCAGCTTGTCGCCCTTTTGGGCGGCTGCGTGAATGAGGGAGACATGCCCGGGGTGCAACAGGTCAAAGCAGCCATTGGTGAACACAACGCTGGCCCCATGCTGGCGCCACCTGTGCATGACCGCACATGCCTGCTCCCATGTTGCGATCAGGCCCGTATCGGGGTTGTCCTGCTTAAGCTCCCTTGCCAGTTCGGCACGGGTGACAGCCGCAGTCCCCGGCTTGCTGACAGCAATGGAGGCGGCAACCGTTGCAATAACAACGGCCGTATCCAGGTCCTGCCCGGCGGAGAGCACACTGCCAATGGTGGCGACCACCGCATCCCCCGCGCCCGAGACATCATACACCTCGGATTTGCGGGCGTGCTGGTGGCGCACATGCCCGTTGCGCTGCCACAGGGTCATGCCCTCTTCGGAGCGGGTGATCAGCACATCGCCCCCAAACTGGTCAGAGACTACGCTGGCCGCTTTTTCCACCTCGGCATTTGTGTGCAGGGGCAGGCCGGTGGCGACCGCCATTTCCGCCCGGTTGGGGGTAATGAGTGTGGCCCCCCGGTAGGCCGCAAAATTCCGGCGCTTGGGGTCCACCAGAACAGGAATGTTTTTGGCCCGCGCGTGTTCAATAACCGCATGGAGCACCGGGTCGGACAGAACGCCCTTGGCATAGTCCGAGCAGATCAGCACATCGGCGTTGTCCAGCGCGCTCAGGGTCTGGGCGATCAGGCTGTTGCGGGTGGTGGGGGAGAAATCAATAATGGTTTCATCATCAATACGCACGATCTGCTGGTGCCCGCTGACAACCCGCATTTTGGAAATGGTGGCCCAGCCCGGCTCCGTAACCAGCCCGCATGCGTCAATCCCGGGCCACCGGGCCAGTGCGTTACGCAGAATATCGGCGTTGTCATCATGCCCCACAACCCCGATCAGGCGCACAGAGCAGCCAAGGGCTGCGGCGTTGACCGCCACATTGGCCGCCCCACCGGGGACGGCAGTCTGGCGTGTCTTGCGCAGGACGGGCACCGGGGCCTCGGGGGAGATGCGCTCCACCGCGCCAAACACATACTGGTCCAACAGCAGGTCGCCGATAACGACAAGCCGCCCGAATTCAAAATTTTCAATCATGGTTGATCATACCGGCTGGTGCGGGCCGCAGCCCGTAGGGGGCGGGCAGGAGGGCTGGCCCGTGGCATGGGTGTAAAGGTGGGTCACATAGTCCGCCACCCCGTGTGCGACATCGCTAAACGGAACATTGCATCCGGTGGCGCGCAGGTGGGCCATGTCCGCAGCCGTAAAGCACTGGTAACGGCCCCGCAGCGCATCGGGGAAGGGTATGTAGTCCAGCGCCCCGGTGTGCACCATGTCCGCAAGGCTGAGGGGGGGCAGGCCGCGCAGGCCCCGAATGGTGTTGACCACGGTGCGCGCTACATCATTAAACGGTTGTGCCCGGCCTGTGCCCAGATTGAACACGCCGCTGTGCTCGGGGTGGTCAAAAAACCAGAGCTTGGCGGCAACAAGGTCTTTGACCGCAATAAAATCACGCATCTGCTCGCCCGGCTGGCACGCGCCATAGGCCCCAAACAGGCGCACGCAGCCATCGGCCATGAACTGGTTGAAGTTGTGGAACGCCACGGAGGCCATGCCCCCTTTGTGCTGCTCACGCGGGCCATACACATTGAAGTAGCGGAACCCCGCGACCTGTGTTGTCAGTTGGGGCAGTGCGCGGCGGACGATCTGGTCAAACAGGAGTTTGGAATACCCGTAAACATTTAACGGTTTTTCGCAGGTCGGGTTTTCGGCAAAGGTGGTGGATGCGCCATAGGTTGCTGCACTGGAGGCATAAAGCAGGCGTGTGCCGGTACTTTGGCAGTAGGTCAGCAGTTTTTTGCTGGTCTCATAGTTATTGTCCATCATGTAGCGGCCATTCTGCTCGGTAGTGGACGAGCACGCCCCTTCATGAAAAATGGTGTCCACCGGCCCGTAATGCCCCGCAGTCAGGGCGTTGTAGAACACGTCCTTGTCCACGTAGTCACTGATTGCAAGGTCCGCCAGATTAAGGGCCTTGTCACCGTTGGTCAGGTTGTCCACGGCAATAATATCGCTCAGCCCACGCTGGTTGAGAGCGTGGATGATGTTGCTGCCAATAAACCCGGCGGCACCAGTGACAATAAGACGCTTTGCCATAACCTTCAGGCCATCATGCCGGAGAGGGGGGGAACCAGAACGCTCATACGGGCCAAACCTGTTTTTTGTATCCACGCATGGTGGGGGTAAAAAAGCGGACACGCACACGGTGGCCCCAGCCCGACAATACTAATTGCACAGGCCCGAACAGGCAAATGCGAAGTGCGTGCAGGCTGGCCTATAGCTGTGCGCGGGGCCGGGGCTTATGGGCTGCCCAATGTCTGGCTGGTGTTAAACCGAGTGTGCCGGGCCGCCGTGTTCTGGGCATGGTGGGGCTGTTTGCACGGTATAAAACGGCTGTCTCAGCGGGGTGGGTTATGCTGTGCACGTGGTGTGGCGTGGTGGGTTTTGGCTCTGTGCCCTTGGCCGGGGCCAAGGGGTTGCTAGGCCGATTGCGGGCGGCAGAGTGCGCGGACAACCTTGCTCACGCTGTCTTTCCAGTATGGCATGGTCATGCCAAAAACCTGCTCCAGCTTGCCTGTGCTCATGCGTGAATCCGCCGGGCGGGGGGCAGGGGTTGGCCACTCGCGCGTGGAAATGGAAATAACCTCAGGGAGAGGCCGCCCGTAGAGTGCGCCACTTTGCACGGTATGCAATGCCAGTTCGTACCATGTGGCATCCCCCGTGCCGCAGGCATGGAACACCCCGGCGTAAGGTTGCTGCCAGCCGGTCTGCTCCACTGTTGCGACAATGCCCAGAATAACGCGGGCAAGGTCGTCTGCACTGGTGGGGTTGCCCTTCTGGTCCCCCACAACGCGTAGCACGGGGTTGCGGGTTGCTGCGTGCAATATGGTGCGTACGAAATTTTTGCCCTGCGCGGAATAAACCCATGACGTGCGTAAAATAATGCTGGCGGGGTTGGCCGCCATGACCGCCTGTTCGCCCTCGGCCTTGGTTCGGCCATAGACCGTTTGGGGGCATATGGGGTCGCTCTCCACGTAGGGTGCGCCTTTTTTGCCGTCAAACACGTAATCGGTGGAAATATGGATAAGGGGAATGTTGTGGCTGGCACAAAGGCTGGCCAGCTTTTGGGGGCCGTCCCTGTTGGCCCTTGCTGCGGCCTCTGGTTCGCTTTCGGCCAGATCAACATCGGTCCATGCCGCAGCATTAATGACCATGCCGGGCTGCACGGAGGAAAAAGCCTTGTCCAGTGTGGCGGGTTGGTCAAAATCCACATCCGGGCGGCCAACAAGGCACAGGCGTTCTGGCCCAAGCCTGCCAAGAGATGTGGCAAGTTGCCCATTTTTGCCAATGACAAGAACAGGCGGTCCTTTTTCGGAAAGGGTGAGCACGTTCCTGTCTGTCATATCAGGCATGAAACCAGCCTTTTACTTGAGAAAATGAACCAGCCTGACAATCTTTTTCAGAAATAATGGCGTCACGCTCGGTAATGGGCCATTCTATGCCCAGTTCCGGGCTGTTCCACAGGATTGCCCGTTCCGATGCCTTGTCATAGGGGGCGGTGCATTTGTAATGCACTTCCGCGTTGTCGGTCAGGGTGCAAAAACCGTGTAAAAAGCCCGGTGGTATCCATATCTGCGACCAGTTTTCTTCCGACAGCTCAGCCGCGACCCATTGGCCATAGGTGGGCGAGCCTGTGCGGATATCAACTGCTACGTCCCATATTGCGCCGCGTGTGCAGCGCACAAGTTTGCCCTGTGCGTATGGGGCAAGCTGGCAGTGCAGGCCACGGACAACGCCTCTGGCACACGAAAGGCTCTGGTTGTCCTGAACAAAGTCCTGATCTAGACCCGCTTTTTTATAACGCTGGGCATTATATGTTTCGGAAAAAAATCCGCGTGAATCAGTAAAGCGGGGAGGGGTTATAAGAACTACGTCAGGTATGGCTAGCTGTTCAATTTTCATGGTTGGTAACAACTCTGCTGTCAGTCGCGCAAGGGGTGGGGTGTTACTGCTGTGCTTGCGCTATGCCAAGCAAAATGCGGCCTAGTTCGGTCTTGCTCATGCTCTGCGCATGTGCCTTGAGCTGCTCTGCGGAAATATAGCCCATACGGAAGGCTGTTTCCGCAGGGGAGCCAACCAGAAGGCCCTGCCGTGCCTGAATGGTGTGTACAAAAGAGCTGGCGTCCAGCAGGCTTTCGGGCAGTCCCGCGTCCAGCCAGGCGCAGCCACGGCCAAGGCGCTCCACCTGTAGTGCGCCTTCTTGGAGGTAGATGCGGTTCAGGTCTGTAATTTCCAGCTCTCCACGGGCGGATGGGCGGAGGCTGCGGGCAAAGTCGAGCACGCGGTTGTCGTAAAAATAAAGCCCGGTTACAGCCCAGTTGGATGTGGGGTTGGCGGGTTTTTCCACAATATCCAGTGCGCGGTCGTTCCGGTCAAACGTCACTACGCCATACCGCTCCGGGTCACGGACCTGATAGGCAAACACGGTGGCTCCGTGTGTGCGTGTGGCTGCATGGACCAGTGTTGTGTTCAACTGGTCTGCAAAAATCAGGTTGTCACCCAGTGCCAGAGCGCACGGGGCGTTGCCAAGCCAGTCCCCCGCAATCAGGAATGCCTGCGGAATACCATCGGGGGAGGGCTGGGCGCGGTAGGTAAACTGTACGCCAAACTGCGTGCCATCCCCTAAAAGCCGCTGGAACTGGGGCAGGTCCTGCGGTGTGCTGATGATCATGATATCGCGGATACCAGCCAGCATAAGGGTGGAAAGCGGGTAGTAGACCATGGGCTTGTCATACACAGGCAGCAGTTGCTTGCTGGTGGCCAGTGTTAGCGGGTGCAGCCTTGTGCCCGAACCACCGGCAAGCAGGATGCCTTTCATGGCGGGGGCGGAGGGGGGCGGGGTTGTCATTGTGCGGCTGTTCCCAGTCTGTGGCCAGCATAGTGGCGTGCGCGAATGTTTTCCCACCATGTGCGGTTATCAAGGTACCATTGTACGGTGCGTTGCAACCCGCGTTCAAAACTGTGTTCGGCAGTCCAGTTCAGGGCTTTTTCGGCGTGGGTTGGGTCAATTTCGTATCGGAAGTCATGGCCCGGTCTGTCGGTTACAAAGCGGATCAGGTCTTCGCGCGGGCGGCCTGTGCTGCTGGGGGTCAGGCTGTCCAGTGTGCGGCATATCCCCACAACCACGTCCAGATTGGTGCGGGGCTGGCGGGCGCCAATGGCGTAGGTTTCCCCCGCTTTGCCGTGTTCTATGGCCTTGACCAGTGCCTGTGCGTGGTCCTCCACAAACAGCCAGTCCCGCACGTTGTCCCCTTTGCCGTAAACGGGCAGTTCGCGCCCTTCTATGGCGTTAATGGTCACAAGGGGGATCAGCTTTTCGGGGAACTGCCACAACCCGTAATTGTTTGTGGTGTTGGTTACAAAGGTGGGCAGGCCAAAGGTGTGGAACCACGCCCGGACCAGATGGTCGGACGAGGCTTTGGTGGCGGAGTAGGGGCTGCGTGGGTCGTAGGGGGTTGTCTCGGTAAAGGGTGGGTCGTTTGGGCCGAGTGCGCCAAACACCTCATCGGTGGAAATGTGGTGGAAGCGAAAGTCCGCCCGGTCCTGCCTGTCCAGCCCCTGCCAGTACTGGCGGGCGGCCTCGAGCATGCTGTAGGTGCCCACCACGTTGGTCTGCACAAATGCGCCCGGGCCATCTATGGAGCGGTCCACATGGCTTTCCGCTGCCAGATGCATGACCGCATGTGGCCGAAACGCCGCGAACAGCGCGTTCAGGGCCGGGGTGTCCACAATATCGGTCTGGGAAAATGTGTAGCGGTCCGATGCCTGAGCCTGAGCAATAGCACTGGTGGACGCGGCATAGGTCATGCAGTCCACATTGAGCACGGTATGCTGTGTGTTCTGGACAAGATGGCGAATGACGGCGGACCCAATGAATCCACACCCTCCGGTCAGTAGGATACGCAAGTCAAACCCCATAAAATAAACAAAAATTCACCAAGCGTTCCATATCACCAAATAAGACCAAGCTCCATGCCTTATCATGCTCCCTTCCGTGCGGGGCTGCTCCGCTGCAAGCTGTGCAGTGCGCGGGCGAGAATGGGGGGGGCTGTGGTGGAGAATTTATTAGTATAATGTAGGTCGGTTTGTTACTGATCGTGGCATTCAGGTCTGTGTTTGTAATTGTATGGTGTCTGGCGTCCCTATGAATAAGAAGACCTATTTTGATCTGGCATTAAAAGATTTAAAAGGCGGATATTCACAAATACAACTGGCATATGTATTGGGTGTTGGGGATATTAAGCAGCGTTACACGCGTTCCAGAGTTGGCCAATTCTGGATTACATTGAGCATGCTTATTTTTATTGTGGCCATTGGTGTTGTCTATAGTTTTTTGTTCCATCAATCTATCAAGAACTTTTTGCCCTACGTTGCGTGCAACTACGTTGTGTGGGCTTGGATTTCGGCCACAATATCCGATAGTGCGACAACTTTTTTACAGGCCCAGCACTATATCAAGCAGACAGCCATTCCCCGTTCCGTGTTCGCGCTACGCATATTGGTGCGGAACCTGATCTGCTTTGCACATAACCTGCTTATCGTTCCGTTTGTTTTTCTGGTCACGCTGCGTGTGCCATCATGGACCACAGTCCTTGCCCTGCCGGGCATGGCGCTTATTGTGGTGTGCGGTTTTTTTGCCTGCCTGTCCGTGGGGGCGCTGTGTGCCCGCTTCAGGGACCTGCCGCTAATCATTCAGTCCCTGCTACAGGTCATGATGTTTTTAACACCCGTTATGTGGCCTGTCAGTTCGCTGGGCAGGCAGGCGCAGGTTGTTGTGGAGTATAACCCGTTTGCAGCCCTTATGCGTATTGTAAGCGAACCCCTGCTGGGTAGTGTGCCCAGCATGTGGGAGTACGGCCTGTCCGTGCTGGCAACTCTGGTGCTCATGGTCTGCGGATTTACATTTTTTGCGCGCTTTCGGGCACGCATTGTCTATTGGTTGTGATGGACGTTTATGGTTGAAATTACGCTTGAACACGCCTGTGTTGAATTCTCGATCTATAATGCCCGGAGCCGCTCCCTCCGTAATAACCTGATGAAGCGGGTAGGCGGCAAGATCGGCCGGTCCGACCGCGACGACCGGGTGGTGGTCCATGCCCTTAACGACATTGATCTGAAGATCAATTCCGGCACAAGGCTTGCGCTGGTCGGGCATAATGGTGCGGGCAAATCAACCATGCTGCACCTGTTGAGCGGGGTGTATGAACCCACGTCCGGCTCGGCGCGGATTACGGGCAAGGTTGCCTCCCTGCTGGACCTGTCCATGGGCATGGACCCCGAGCAGACGGGGCGGCAGAACATTATTCTGCGGGCGGTCTTTCT
The DNA here is from genome assembly GCA_047719095.1 of Acetobacter sp. GTDB lineage: Bacteria > Pseudomonadota > Alphaproteobacteria > Acetobacterales > Acetobacteraceae > Acetobacter. Next base: position 8,703 of record JBDNSL010000055.1, on the reverse strand, counting down.
GGGCATGACCATTGCACAGGCCAAGGCCCTTGTGCCCGAAATTGCCGAGTTTTCCGAGCTGGGGGCCTATCTGGACCTGCCCATGCGCACCTACTCCTCCGGCATGGCCATGCGGCTTGGCTTTGGGGTTTCCACCGCCATTCAGCCCGACATCATTTTGATGGACGAGATGATATCGGTGGGGGATTCGCGCTTTGCCACCAAGGCGCTGGCCAGATTGCAGGCCATGCTGGACAAGGCGGGTATTCTGGTTATTGCCTCGCACAGTTCGGAAACGCTCCGCCAGTATTGCGACCGCGCACTCTGGCTTAAGGAGGGGCGTATTGTCATGGATGGTCCGCTGGAGGATGTTCTGGCACAGGCCCACGGGCCGGACTAACAGCGTTCCACCGTACTGGCTGCGGCGTTGTGTAAGGGAAAAGGCCCATTATTGCTGCATGCATGGTGGGAAATACGGAGGGAACAGGGTGCGGTATTTGGTAACGGGTGGTGCCGGTTTTGTGGGAAGCCACGTTGTGCTGGCCCTGCTGGATGCAGGGCATGAGGTGGTCGTTCTGGACAACTTCAGCACCGGGCACCGTGGTGCCGTGCCCGCCGGGGTGGAGGTCCACACTGTTGACCTGCTGGACTATCAGGCAACGGTGGATGTTGTGGCATCCGGGCCGTGGGATGGCGTGTTGCACTTTGCCGCCCTCTCGCTTGTGGGGGCCAGCATGGCCGACCCGTTCCACTACCTGCGCCAGAATTACCTGACGGGCGTAAACCTTGTGCAGGCCTGTGCGCTGCACGGGGTTAAAAAGTTTGTTTTTTCCTCCACCGCAGCCCTGTTTGGTGGCCCCGAACGCGCAGGGCCTATCCCCGAGACAGCACAGGTCCTTCCCGGCTCCCCGTATGGAGAGAGCAAGTTTATGATAGAGCGTGTCCTGCACTGGGCAGATACGCTTTACGGGCTTAAAAGTGCCTGCCTGCGCTACTTCAATGCCGCCGGGGCCGACCCGCAGGGCCGCGCGGGGGAGGACCACCGCCCCGAAACACATCTGATCCCCCTGACCATAGATGCAGCTTTGGGCCGCAGGCCCGCACTCAAGCTGTTTGGCACAGACTACCCAACGCATGATGGGTCATGCGTGCGCGATTACATTCATGTCACGGATCTGGCGGATGCACATATCCGCGCCCTTGGCCAGATTGATGCGCGCAGTGTTGTGTATAACCTTGGCAATGGCCACGGTTATTCCAATCTGGAGGTTATCCGCAGTGTTGCGCGGGTGAGTGGTCTGGATGTTCCGTGGGAGGCTGCGGAGCGCCGTCTGGGGGACCCGGCGGTGCTGGTGGCCGATTCCACCACCTTGCGGGCCGAAACCGGGTGGCAGCCCCAATGGGGTGATCTGGACCGGATTGTGGAAACAGCCTTTGCATGGCGGCAGAAAAACCCGCAGGGCTATAGCAGCTAACGCCCCCACCTGTTGGCGCGCAAAGCCGCATAGGCCGTATAGACACCAGCACCAGCACGGGACCACGCGCAAGCTACCAGCGCAGGCACAGGCCGGACGGTCCGGGCTGGGTCACAGAGGACAGACGCAAACACGGGCAGGGAACAGGCATGCCTATGTTGGTGTGGTGGGGCCTAGTCGCTGCCAAACAGGTCGCGGGTAAACACGCGGTCTGTCACATCGGCCAGTTCGGGGTGGTGGCGGTTGCTGACAATAACAGACGAGCAGGCCTTGAACTCTTCCAGATTACGCAGCACGCGTGAGCCAAAAAACTGGTCTTCCGTCATGGCGGGTTCGTAGACAACAATCTCGATCCCCTTGGCCTTGAGCCGCTTCATGATCCCCTGAATGGAGCTTTGCCGAAAATTGTCGGATGCCGTTTTCATGGCCAGCCGGTAAATGCCCACCACCTTGGGGTGCATGGCTATAATGCGGTCGGCCAGAAAGTCCTTGCGGGTGCGGTTGGCATCCACAATGGCGCGGATCAGGTTCTGGGGCACCTGCATGTAGTTGGCCAGTAGCTGCTTTGTGTCCTTGGGCAGGCAGTAGCCGCCATAGCCAAAGGAGGGGTTGTTGTAGTGCTGGCCTATGCGCGGGTCCAGGCACACGCCCTCTATGATCTGGCGGGTGTCCAGGTCGCGGGCCAGCGCGTAGCTGTCCAGTTCGTTAAAAAACGCCACGCGCATGGCAAGGTAGGTGTTGGCAAACAGCTTTATGGCCTCTGCCTCCGTGGCCTCGGTAAACAGCAGGGGCACGTCCTTTTTTATCGCGCCTTCCACCATAAGGGCTGCAAAGCGCTCTGCGCGCGCACTGCGTTCGCCAACAATAATGCGCGAGGGGTGCAGGTTGTCATACAGGGCGCGCCCTTCGCGCAGGAATTCGGGCGAAAAAATAACCCGGTCCGTGCCAAGCTCCGCGCGGACCTCGTCCACAAATCCCACTGGTATGGTGGATTTGATCACGATGGTGGCGTCGGGGTTAAGAGCACTTACGCTGGCGATCACATCCGTAACGGAGGATGTGTCAAAATAGTTTTCCTGCGCGTCGTAATTGGTGGGGGTGGCAATAATGACAAAACTTGCATCGCGGCTGGCAGCGGCAAGGTCGGTTGTCGCAATCAGGGACAGGGGGCGGTTGCGCAGGTAGTCTTCTATCTCGGTGTCAATAATGGGGGATTCCCGGTTATTCACCTTGTCCACCCGGCCTGCATCCACATCCACGGCCATAACATCATGGTGCTGGGCCAGCAGAATGGCGTTGGACAGGCCAACATACCCCAGACCGACAACTGCAATTTTCATGATATCTCCCCCAAAGCCCTGCGCGATCGGGGCATGTTGTCCCGGTATGGCAAGGGGTTGCAATACATGAGCGGCCAAAATCCGTCACGCTGTTTTGGGGCGGGGGCGCGTGCGTGGCGGGGTTGGGCGGTGCAGGGGCTTGCTGGGCTTTAGGCGCGGCCCGTGGCGGCCTTTGCGGGCCTGCGCTGGCCTGCGCGTGTGGGAATGGCGGTCTTTTTGGGCAGGACCAGATATTCCTCCGGGTATTTGCCCAGCTTGATGTCGCGCATATGGGCTTTGAGCGCGAGCAGGGTTTCAAAAGAATGGGGGTGGTAGTCTGCTATTGTTGCTTCGCGCCCGACAACCAGCGTGGAATCGGCATAGGCGATCAGCAGGCAATGGCGGGTGTTTTCCAAAAAAAGGCGGTTTTCGCCACGGGCAAAATATCCGCTCAGGCGTTCGCGGGTTTTGGAAAACAGGTAATAGGCTGGTTTGTAAAAGGTTTTTCCCTCTTTTTCTTCCGCCGTCATAATCAGGAACGAGTGGCTTTGTGCGGGTGGGGGCATCAGTACATGGCTGGTGGCAAGGCCGCGCATACCGTATTCGAACCGGGAGACGAGAACGTCCAGCAGTTCGTAAAAAAAACGTATGATATTATATTGATAGGTCATGGGTTTATCAAATTCGGGTCTGGAATGGTCAGGCGTTTCTTATAGGCCCATTTCTGGGGCAGGCGCACGGTGTTGTTTTGCATGGGGGGGCCAGTTTTTTGCAGTGTGGTCCATGGGGGCGGTCTTGGCTCTTGTGGGTGCGGTGGAGGCTGGGCTGGCATGTTGTTTGGGCTGTGGCCGGGTGTGTAGACCTTGATGCACACATAAAAGCATGAATATTTTCTGAAATTCGGCAGATTTTACGTAACCCACAGGCGTCCCGCGCTGGCGGGGGCCGTGCCTTGGCCCCTATAGTCAGGCGGCAGGGCGTGGCGGGTGGTGTTACGCATGCACAACAAATTGTGCCCGCTGCGGCGGCGGGCCTGTGGTGAACAGATGAGGAATGCAAGGCTTATGGCATTGGGGCGCTTTTTTGCACGCGGCAACACACACACCAACCCGCCCGCGCGCGGACACAGGGCGGGGCGGGTTTTTCTCTCCTGTCTTCTGCTTTCTGGCGGCGCGCTGGGTGGCCTGCATGCCCAGCGCACACAGGCAGCGGCCCCGGCCTCTGTTGTAGCGCGCCACACCACCACCCCCTACCGCCCCGACCAGACAGACAGGGCTTTTCTGGCAGATCTGGAACACAGGACCTTCCTGTGGTTCTGGGATTCGGCAGACCCGGCCACGGGGCTGGTGCCCGACCGCTACCCGTCTGACCAGACCCAGTCCAGTGTGGCCTCCATTGGCTTTGCCCTCACCGCCTATGGCATTGGTGCGGACCGTGGCTACATCAACCGCCAGCAGGCCGTGGACCGGACCCTGACAACCCTGCGCTACCTGTGGAAGCTCCCCCAGAACGACAGCCCGGACAAAGCCGCGGGCTTCCATGGCTTTTTCTACCATTTTCTCAAGCGTGAGAACGGGCTGCGCCTTAACCCGGATATTGAACTGTCGAGCATAGATACGGCCCTGCTCATGCAGGGGGTGCTGTTTACGACCAGTTACTACACCCATGACACCGACGCCGAGGCTGAAATACGCGACCTTGCCGCCAAGCTGTTCAACCGCGTGGACTGGCGCTGGATGCTCCGCCCCGACAACCGGCTGAGCATGGGCTGGTCGCCCGAGCACGGCTTTTTGCCCAATTACTGGGAAGGCTACAATGAGGGGATGATGCTGTATGTGATGGGGCTTGGCTCCACCACCCATCCGCTGGACCCCACGTCCTGGCAGGCATGGATTTCCACCAACAAAAACCGTTGGGGTGAATCCTATGGCCAGACCTTCCTTAACTTTGCCCCTCTGTTCGGCCACCAGTACACCCATGCATGGATTGACTTCCGTGGTATTCGGGATGAATGGAGCCGCTCCATCGGGATCGATTATTTTGAAAACAGCCGCCGTGCCGTGTACGCCCAGCAGGGCTACGCCACTCAGAACCCCGGCAAATGGCAGGATTACGGGCCAAACATCTGGGGCCTGACGGCAAGTGATGGCCCTGCAGAAACCACAAAGGTGGAAAACGGCCAGCAGCGCAAGTTTATGGCCTATACCGCCCGTGGTGTCGGGCGGGACTATACGCTTGATGATGGCACCTTGGCCCCAACGGCGGCTGGTGGGTCTGTGGCGTTTGCGCCAGAACTTGCCATACCCGCCCTACGCACCATGCGCGACCGATACGGAGACCGTATTTACGGCACCTATGGCTTTGTGGATGCGTTCAACCCCAGCTATCACGACGGCAAACAGGCCTACTGGGCGGATGATACCTACATTGGCATCGATCAGGGGCCGATCTTGCTCATGGTGGAAAACTGGCGTGACGGCATGGTGTGGAACACCATGAAGGACAACCCGATTATCTGCCGTGGCCTGTTCCGTGCGGGCTTTAGGGGCGGGTGGCTGACAACCCGCCACACCATTGTGGACCATGATGATGCGGTGCGGCTGAAGCAGCAGCAGACGCAGCCACAGGCGGCCCCGCAAACCCACGCAGGCTAAGGCTCCGGGTCTCTCGGGTGGGGGGTGCCCCTGCCCGGGAGCGTTGGAGAGGTGCTGCGGCCGGGCGACAGACGTGTTTTAAAAAATAGCAAAGAATACGCAGCGTATTACTGCTCATGCATAAGCTTTAGTCTTGTGCTGTCGATGGACTGACTTTCGCGGGTTGAGTAGTCGCCAAAAGAGATTTTTTTGCGGGTCAGTTCCGAGGCGTTCAGGGTCTTTTCAATATCTCTTTGCTGGAAAATTTTATCGTCCTCGCGCGACAGAAGCGGGCGTATCGCGGTCAGGTACTGCTGATGGCAGACGTCCATGGCGGGGAAATACGTTTCCAGTGCGATGGAGTCCAAAGATGTGGGCATGTCATTGGAGGCCATCTGGGCAAAGCTGAAATTGCCAGTGTTCATGTCAGGCAGGCGGCGGGATAGGGTTCTGTATTCCGGTTTTTCACGGACCAGCCGGGTACACTGGTTACGGCTGAGTGTGGCCTGATTCAAAGTGGCGTTGGCCTCCATCTGCACTGTTTTGGCTTCCCCCGTCCCAAGGTGCTGCCAGCCCTTGGATGCCATGCAGTGATTGTAGAAATTGCCTTCATCCGCAGCCCAGAAGGCCCCGTCCACAACGGGGATCAGGAGCGTTGTTGTCCAGTGCCATGTGCGGTGGGCGTCCTTCAGGCAGGCATATTTTGCAGTTTTCAGGTCCTGCTGGGTTGAACCGGGTTTAACCCATGTGCAGGCCGACAGGCCAAGAGTTGCCATTGCCAGAAGAAGGACTTTATTGTTCATTATACAAATTTCTGAAGAATTTTAATTTTCTTCTTATTTCAAAGGCATTTAAAAAGGCTATTTATTATACTGGCACGGGTCGGGCCGGTGTGGGTGGCCATGGCGGGCTCGTGCCCGTGCTGTACCCCCCACAAGCCCCCGGCAGGCCCGTTGCCCCTTACCCCTGATAGGACGCAATCTCGATCAGGTTTTCGTCCGGGTCGTGGCAGTAGACCGAGGTAATGGGGCCAATGGCGCCAAGGCGGGCCACGGGGCCGTCCACCACGGTAATGCCGCAGCCTTTAAGGTGCTCCACCACATCCGCACTGGTTATGGCGGTAATAAAGCACAGGTCATTGCCACCAGATAGCGCGTGGGTGGCTGTGTCCCAGCCGGTTGCATCGTGTGGGCGGAGGTTGAGCTTCTGCCCGCCAAAGCGCAGGGCGGTACGGTTGTTGCGCCCGTATTCCTCCCGCTCCATGCCCAGAACGCGCTGGTACCATGATGCGGAAATTTCAACGTCCCGTACGGTCAGGACAACATGGTCCAGACGATCGACTGTAAAGCGCATGAAAACCACACAGCTCCCTTGTTGTCCGCCCCCCCCCCGGGGGGCGGGGGGGCCCCCGGGGGGGGGTTCCGCGCCCCCGTGTAGTAGTGTGCCGGTTAATAAAAAAAAAATAATGCGGGGATATAGTTTTCCGCGCTAGTAGCCACCCCAGA
>JBDNSL010000055.1:0-1782 GCA_047719095.1 Acetobacter sp. | reverse complement strand
CCCTGGGGGTGGGGGCCGGGGGGCGGCGGTTTGTTAAATCAGCCCGTGGCGCCCCCCCACGCTCTGTGCCCCCCCCCCCCCCCCCCCCCGCCGGGGGGGGCCCCCCCCCCCCGGGGGGGGGGGGGGCAGCCCCGGTTGGGGGTTACAGCTCAGCGTAGAAGTCGTTGCCCTTATCATCAATAACAATAAAGGCGGGAAAATCTTCTACCTCGATCTTCCACACCGCTTCCATGCCCAGTTCGGGGTATTCCAGCACCTCCACCTTGCGGATGCAGTCCTTGGCAAGCCGTGCGGCAGGCCCGCCAACGGAGCCAAGGTAGAAGCCACCGTATTGCTGGCATGCATCCCGCACAGCCTTGGAGCGGTTGCCCTTGGCCAGCATAACAAAGGAGCCGCCATTGGCCTGTAGCTCGGCCACGTACGAATCCATGCGCCCGGCCGTTGTGGGGCCAAAGGAGCCGGTGGGCATGCCAGCAGGGGTTTTGGCTGGGCCAGCGTAGTACACGGGGTGGTCTTTAAGGTACTGGGGCAGGCCCTCCCCGCGCTGGAGCCGCTCGCGGAACTTGGCGTGGGCAATATCACGCGCGACCACCACGGTGCCGGTCAGGGCAAGGCGGGTCTTGACCGGGTATTGCGAGAGGGTCTTGCGGATTTCGTCCATCGGGCGGTTGAGGTCAATGCGGACTGCCTCGCCCTCAAGGTGTTCATCCGTGGTTTCGGGCAGGAAGCGGGCGGGGTCGTGCTCAAGTTGTTCCAGAAAAAACCCTTCAGCACTCACCCGCGCCTTGATCTGGCGGTCCGCCGAGCAGGACACACCAATCCCCACGGGCAGAGATGCCCCGTGCCGGGGCAGGCGCACCACGCGCACGTCGTGGCAGAAGTATTTGCCGCCAAACTGCGCGCCAATGCCCAGCTTGCGGGTGAGTTCAAGCACCTTCTGCTCCATCTCCAGATCACGGAAGGCGTGGCCTGTCATGTCGCCTTTGGTGGGGAGGGCGTCGTACCAGTGGGTGGAGGCGAGCTTGACGGTCTTGAGCGTCTGCTCGGCGGACATGCCGCCAATAACAATGGCAAGGTGGTAGGGCGGGCAGGCGGAGGTGCCCAGCGTGCGGACCTTTGTGTCCAGCCAGTCCAGCAACTGCTGCTCCGAGCCAAGGAGTGCGCGGGTTTCTTGGAACAGGAATGTCTTGTTGGCCGAGCCACCGCCCTTGGCCACAAACATCAGGTCCATCTGCTCGTCATGCACACCGGCGGGGCTGGCGAATATGTCGCACTGCACGGGCAGGTTGGTGCCGGTGTTTTTTTCCTCGAACATGGTGAGCGGGGCCATTTGCGAGTAGCGCAGGCTGGTGCGGGTGTAGGTTTCATACACACCGCGGGAAAAGGCGATTTCCTCATTCCCTTCCACCCATACGCGCTGGCCTTTTTTGCCAAACACAATGGCGGTCCCTGTGTCCTGGCACATGGGCAGAATGCCCCCTGCGGCAATACAGGCGTTTTTAAGCAGGTCGAGGGCCACAAAGCGGTCGTTGTCCGAGGCTTCGGGGTCCTTGAGGATATTGGCCAGTTTTTGCAGGTGCGTGGGGCGCAGGAAGTGGGCCACCTCGTGGAAGGCGCGTGCGGTCAGCTCTGTCAGTGCTTCGGGGGTAACGTGGAGCACGGTTTTGCCACCGCAGTGCGATGTGCTTACGCCACCGGCAATATCAACCTTGCGGTATTGCGTTGTGTCCTCCCCCAGAGGGAACAGGGGGGAGTAGGCAAATTCTGGCAGTGGGGGGCGGG
>JBDNSL010000054.1:0-16731 GCA_047719095.1 Acetobacter sp. | reverse complement strand
TCGTCAGGCTCATAACCTGAAGGCCGCAGGTTCAAATCCTGCCCCCGCAACCAAACGTAAACGTCTGAAAAGACAAGAAAAAAGCCACCCACACGGGTGGCTTTTTTTGTGCTCGAAACGCGGCACAGGATGCGTATAGGATGCAAATGGGAGTGAAACTCCAGCGTAGGTTGGGCTGAAATCGGGGCTCTTCACGACTGCGTGTCGGGCGTGCTGGAGCCGTCGATACGCTGGGCAGCGCGATCCTGTGTTACGATGGATCATGGTTTCCGACCCTCTCGATTCCGCGCTGACAGGGGCGTCCCGTTGAGTGGCACGGCTGCATCCTCCGAGGTGCTGGCTGGCCTCGTAGAGCGGGTGACGTTCCACAACGCCGAGAACGGCTTCTGCGTCCTGCGCGTGAAGGTGCGGGGGCAGCGCGATCTGGTCACTGTCGTCGGCCATGCCGCCATGATCTCGGCGGGTGAGTTCGTGCAGATGTCGGGGCGCTGGTTCAACGACCACACCCACGGCTTGCAGTTCAAGGCGGAGTTCCTCAAGGCCAGTCCGCCGACCACGGTCGAAGGCATAGAGCGCTATCTCGGCTCGGGCATGATCCGGGGCATTGGTCCCGTCTATGCCAAAAAACTGGTGAAAGCGTTCGGCGAGGCCGTGTTCGACCTGATCGAGCAGGAACCGCATCGCCTGCGGGAAGTGACAGGCATTGGTCCCAAGCGGGCCGAACGGATTGTCGGTGGCTGGGCAGACCAGAAGGTGATCCGCGAGATCATGCTGTTCCTGCACAGCAACGGCGTCGGCACGTCGCGGGCGGTACGGATCTTCAAGACCTACGGGCAGGATGCGGTCAGACTGATCAGCGAGAACCCCTATCGGTTGGCGAAGGACATCCGGGGCATCGGCTTCAAAACCGCCGACCAGATCGCCCGGAAGATGGGGATCGCGCCTGATGCCATGATCCGGGTGAGGGCCGGGATCTCCTATGCCCTTGGTGAGGCGATGGATGAAGGGCATTGCGGCCTCCCGGTCGGTGAACTCCTGACCAGCACCGCCGAACTGCTGGAGGTCGCCGCCCCTCTGATCGAAACAGCCCTCGCGCTGGAGCTGGAAGCGGGAGACGTGGTCGCTGATAGCGTGGGAGAGACGAGTTGCATCTTCTTGGCTGGTCTCTATCGCGCGGAGCAGAGCATCGCCGAGCGATTGCGCGCCTGCGCCGTGGGTCGGCCGCCCTGGCCGGAGATCGATGCTGAAAAGGCCATGACTTGGGTGGAAGGCAAGACCGGACTTGCCATGGCGCCCAGCCAGCAGGAAGCGGTGCGCCTTGCACTGCGTAGCAAGGTGCTGGTGATCACGGGTGGTCCTGGCGTGGGCAAGACCACGCTGGTCAACGCCATCCTCAAGATCGTGACTGCCAAGGGCACAGACGTGCAACTTTGCGCGCCGACCGGCCGGGCGGCGAAGCGCCTGTCGGAAAGCACGGGGCTGGAAGGCAAGACCATCCATAGACTGCTGGAGACGGATCCGGGCAATGGCAGTTTCAAACGGGACGATACCAACCCGCTGACCTGCGACCTGCTGGTTGTGGACGAGGCCAGCATGGTCGACGTGCTGCTGATGCGTTCCCTGCTGCGCGCGTTACCTGACAGCGCGGCTCTGCTGATCGTCGGCGACGTGGACCAGTTGCCTTCTGTCGGACCGGGGCAGGTGCTGGCCGATATCATTGGCTCCGATGCTGTCCCTGTGGTGCGCCTGACCGAGGTGTTCCGCCAGGCGGCACAGAGCCGGATCATCACCAACGCGCACCGGATCAACGAAGGGAAGATGCCGGAGCTGAGCGCGGAAGAGGGATCGGATTTCTATTTCGTGGAGGCGGCTGAGCCCGAGGTCGGACTGCGCAAGTTGCTGGCCGTGGTGAAGGACCGCATCCCGGCGCGGTTCGGGCTGGACCCGGTCCGCGACGTGCAGGTGCTCTGCCCGATGAACCGGGGTGGGCTGGGCGCACGGTCGCTGAATATCGAGTTGCAGCAGGCGCTGAACCCGGCAGGCGACGTGAAGATCGAGCGGTTCGGCTGGACCTACGGTCCCGGCGACAAGGTGATGCAGATCGCCAACGATTATGACCGGGACGTCTTCAACGGGGATCTCGGCGTTATCGACAAGATCGATGTGGAAGAGGGCGAACTGACGGTCTTATTCGATGGACGGGAGGTCGTTTACGGCTTCGGTGAACTGGACGAGCTGGTGCTGGCCTACGCCACCACGATCCACAAGAGTCAGGGATCGGAATATCCGGCGGTAGTCATCCCACTGGTGACCCAGCATTATACGATGCTGGCGCGGAACCTGCTTTATACCGGTGTTACACGGGGGCGGAAGCTCGTCGTGCTGGTCGGGCAGAAGAAGGCTCTGGCCATAGCTGTGCGAAATCAGGGCGGGAGGAGGCGGTGGTCGAAGCTCAGGGAATGGCTTGCCGCTACCATCGCATGATTGAGTAACGGGGGGAAAGGTGTGTCTCCATGTCGGCTTCCGCCGTCTTATCGGCCATACAGGAGATTGGAAGAGTTTCCTGAAAGCTGACATTCGCTAGGCATGTGCCAACTAACCCAGTTTGGGACAAAGTAGTCACTCTCGATCGCTGTTTTGAGAGTCCGCTTTCGGCCGCATTGGACAACCGTATGGCGACGATGATCCTCCGTGAATAAGTGATATTGAGGTAACTCTATTCATTACGGAGTCGGAATTCCGAAGTTATTTTTACTGGACTATATGGTTTCTTCCCCGGATTATCGTCACCAAATCCGGAGGTTACATGAACGAAGACGGTGCTCGTCCTGCGCGAGATATCCATCTGCTTACGACCGAGGCCGTTCTCGCCGATCTGGTGGGGGGCCGTGAGGTATTAGTGCGTGGCATCGATCGATACTCGCTCGATAGCACCGGTGCACGTTCGGTGCTCGACTGGTATCGGGTGAACCGCGGAAAGTGGACCGCGAACCAGAGTGCTGCAGACATCGATGCGATTATCGATGCCGTCGACGCAACTCCGCCAGCCGTCGTGCCTGGCGCTACCCCAGCGCCAACGGCTGCGAGACGCAAGCTGACTCTCAAACGGATGACCGCGCATCGCTTTGCGGGGCTGCAGGGCTACGGCCGTGTAAGCGACGCGCCTGATGCTTTCATTTTCACACCCACCGCCAGTGTTACGTTGTTCGAGGGAGCGAACGGCTCAGGCAAGACTTCAATCCTCAATGCGATTATCTGGTGTCTCACTGGCTATCTGATCCGATCTCAACGCGAGCCCGAACTGGGGACGATCGAGTTCGATTGTGAGATCACCAGACCGAGTGGTGACGTAACCGTGCATCGAATGTCGTCCGTGACGCCGATGCCGAATGCTAGTGGCGAACTGCCTGAGGACGGCAAACCAATCCCAGCGGATACCTGGGTGGAACTGATCTTTGTCGATGCTGAGGGGCATGAACTTCCGCCTGTGCGCCGACATCAGACCCGAAACACACGCGGCAAACTGCAGGAGGCAGAGCCCAATCTCGACGGACTCGGGATCGATCCGATCGCTTGGCGTATTGCGACGACGATGCCTGCGCTACTACCGTTCCTATCGGTGGGGACCGCATCCCAACTTGGTCAAGCAGTGGCTCGGCTCACGGGACTGGCGAACCTAGTCGATCTTGCAAAGCACGCCGGCAATGCCTCCGATCGTATCTCGACCCGTAAAATTAAGGAGATAGAAGCGGAGATCGTGCAGGTCACTTCGCGATACGGTGAGTCAGTCGATGACCTGTCGAGGTTGCTGGCCGAGAACGCTGACATCGCATTCGCGGGCGAGGTACCAGCTATTGATGCCGTCGATGCGCAACAGCAGCTTGCAGATATCGCGCACCATTTCACAGCTGCAAAGGCAGCAGGCCTGACAACTGCTCAGAGCGTGCTGGGCGAAGACTTCGATCCGCAGATGAAGGCGTCGCGAGACGATCTGGAGCGCAGCATCCGTCCGGCCACAGAGCAGTTGGCACGGGTGAAGGATCTGCCGTCGATCAGCCGACTGTCTGGCCTGTCGATCGAAGAACGACAACTCGCAGATATTAGTAGATGGTTCGCGCAGATCAATCGTGAGGCGGCAATCCTCGCTGAGCTTGCTGACAATCCTGAGCGTGCGAGGCGGGCGCAGCTCTACGCGATGGTGTCGAGTTGGATCCATCGTCATGAGCATCCCGCTGACGGTCGCTGCCCGGTATGCACCGGCGATCTGGCTGGTGCCAGCGATCCCGTTACCGGCAAGCCAGTGGCCGACCAGATCGCAGCGGCAGAGGCCAATCGCGAGTTGGTGGCGCAGACAGCGAAGCAATGGGCTGCCAAATGGCATGGTCAGCTGCTCGAACGACTTCCTGAGGTCATCGCGGCAGAGGGACGCAAGGAGCTGCCTTCGTGTCCCACCGATCTGTTGATTGCAGGTATGACCTCCGAACTTTACGCGACCGACGGATTTCGCGGCACGTTATCCGCACTCGCGCAGGACAGCGATCAACTCGTCAAAGAGAGGGCGGCGAGCCTTCCTCTGTTTAAGAATCCTGTAGAGCCTACGCTGCCGGCGAGCATCGCTGGGCATGCGGGTCAGTTGCTCGTGCTGATGAAACGAGTCAATCGTGCGCTCGCGTTCGCGAACTGGCGTAAGGCCCACGCTGGAGAACTCAACGCATTCATCCAGACAGTGAAGCGGGGCGACGAAGGTTCCCCGAATGCAGATCGCGCCATCGGCCGCAGATTGAATATTTTGCTCTCCATCGTTGAGAGCGTGGCGCCGCTCAATCAAGCTGGGATCTACGTCTCACGGTTGGAGGCGGCTCGCGCCGAGCGATCCGGAAAGATTGATCGGATTGCGCAGTGCGGGCGCGCTGTTACAGCGCTTCAGACTCTTGTTCCGCTCGGTGCGCTTGCGCAAGCTCAGGTCGATAGCCTGCGCTCGACCCTACAGACGCGGTCCGATTACTGGCGTAGCGCGATGTATCAAAATGCTACCACTTACGCGCCCGATCTTACCGGCACAGTTATGGACGCCAAGGGGGTACTCGGGCTGCAGGTTGGCCGGGACGGCGTTAACGCTCCAGCCCAGTTCATCTCAAATGCTTCAGCGCTTCGCGGCGCATTACTCGGTTTTTTCCTTGCTTTCCGAGAGTATGTTCTCAAGAAGCGCGGCGGCTTGCTGATGTTGGTACTCGACGATCCGCAGGAACTGCTTGACAATGACAACCGAGAGCGGCTTGCCCGTGGACTATCAGGACTGGCCGCATCGGCGCAGTTGCTGATTACGACGCATGACCGAAAGTTTGCCCGCTGCCTGGTTGCGGAGCATCGTGAAGGTTCGCAACACCTGTCGGTCCATCCGGTGAATTCGGTACATCCGACGGTATTTGTGGCGCCGGCGCAGGAGGAGGTCGATCGCAAGCGCGCTGTGTTTCTCCAATCACCCGATAACCACGCCGCAGCACAGGACTATGTGTCCGATCTGCGCGTATTTTTGGAAGGGCGCATCGGTGATCTTTTCGATAGCATTGCTCACCCCGCATACGCGACCACCACGAGGGCGGTTACGCTCTTCCCGCTCGTCGATCGCCTGCGTGGAATGGTAGGCAATGGCTCAAGTGAACTGTTCAGCCATCCGCTGGTGAAGCAGTTCGCGACCGACTCGGCGTTCCTGGAGGGTGCTGACGCTCGTCGCGTCCTGAACCAATCACATCACGATAAAGCGTCGATTACCTACATGGCCCAATTCTACATCACGACGATTCACGCGCTCAGCGGCCTTGTCGATAGCTCTAATGAATCCACAGACAAGACCGCTGCCGCGCGCAGGGCGGCTCGAGAACTGCACAGGCGAATTATGGCCGCCAGCGAAGGGGCAGGCTTCGATCTTATGATCGTCGACGAGGCGCATTATTTTCGCAACCGCCGTGGCGGGTCGCAGCGGGTCGCGGCTGCAGAAGAATTTTTCGGCAAGCCGGAAAAGCCCATTGCGCAGCGCACCTTGCTCCTGACCGCAACGCCCAGCCATACCCGGCTTGGCGACGTCGCAAGCATCCTCGGCTATTTCCTTCACAGGTCTGCCTTGGAGGAAAAGACCGTCGATGAACTAATGCGTAAATACGCCCTTCGCCGTTTTCGCCGCATGGAAGGCCAGGGCACCAGCTACACCAAGCACCAATACCGCCGTGAAATCGCTACTCCATGCCAGTTTGGGGACAGCTCCCAGGACGAGATGTTCTTCGCGCTCTACCAAAAGCTACTCATCAAAAGGGGAGTTGTGAACGAGGAAAAGCGGCGCGCGCTGTACGGCTACCTTGAGGGCTTTGAATCTGCCGGCCACGTCGAAGGAGCACAGGAGGAAACACAAGGTGGCGCGGAGGAAGACGAGCGCTCAAAGGACTTCAGAGCTGCAGCAGATACCAAGCTCCTGCAGGACATGAGTAGCGACTTCCGCCGCCTGTTTGGCACCGCTCCTGATCACCCGAAGTACGACGGCATCGTCAAAATCTGTGCGCCGCAAAATCTGTTTGAGATGCCGCAAGAGCGCCATCTGCATGAAGATAAGCATCTCGTCTTCGTGCGCCGGATACCGTCGGTTCGTGAGCTGACGAAACGCATCAACGAGCGATACGATGATTTGCTGGCGCAGCACATTGCCGACGCCCTAGGCTGGGATGAAGAGACCTATCGCCGCTGGAAAGGCAGCAACTGGTCACGCGAGGCTTTCAATGAGATTGCCAAGTCAGGTGATAGCCGGGATCCAGATAGCGATGACGACCCGATAGACGAAGCAGAAGGTGCAGGCGAAAGCGCCGACGAGCACGACTATCTGCGATCAAGGATTGCCGACCTGTTCGTGACGAAAAAAGCCTCGGACGGCAGGCCGCCCGCGCCCCCGACCGATTGCTCTCGTTTCAGCCTGAGCCTTCGCAAGACAACCAGCATCTTCTCTATGTTGCTGGAGCCCGCACCCGACTACCTGGCAGGAGCCTACCCTTGGTACTATCACTTTATCCAAGGAGGGAAACAGCGCATGGACTTTGCGAAGGCTGCGCAAATGCTGCGCATGGAAGCCTGGAGTAAGTCTCCCCGCGAGACATTGGACAATTTACGACCCCACGATGCCGATCAGCGTGACTACGATGAACCGCTCGAAACGATCTGGTCAGTCGTATTCCATCATCTCCCGGAATCAGAAAAAGCCACACTTTCTCGCTGGGCGACTGCTTCCCCCCGCATCGCCGAGAACTTTGCTAACTATCTAAAGGCCGGATTTCTCTTCGCCAGCCCCGTGATAGTGGAGCTTTACGGTTGGCATGCAACGTTCGACAAAGGTCTTTCGGGAGAAAAGAAACACAGCAACGTTCAACGTCGCTACCGTAAATTCGTGGATTACGTGCGCCAGAGAATTGAGAGTTCTTTACTGCTGAAATACTTCACATCCGCTCTCCGAACCTTTGAGCAACTCTGCACGAAAATTATCGATCATGAAGTCGATGCATGGGACAAGGGTTGGCGTACACTCACCACGCTTTCAAGTCCTGCCTGGTATGCCAGTGGCGAGTCCAGCCACCGCCAACACCTGATCCTGGGATTCAATAGTCCATTCTATCCCAACACCCTTATCGCGACATCGGTTTTCCAAGAGGGTGTGAACCTGCATCTGCAGTGCCGGAAGGTTCATCATTACGGAATTGCATGGACCCCGGGAGATAATGAACAACGCGTGGGCCGCGTCGACCGCCTTTTTGGTAAGGTGAACAGCTTGCTGCGAGAGCATGGCCCCGGTGAGGGCGCTCTCGAGATAAACTACCCCTATCTCAAGGACAGTTTTGACGAGGATCAGATTGGCTCATTTATCGAGCGAAAGTATGAGGTAGAAGAAAAGATGGACCGCTGCGAGCAGGGCGCGTTCGACAAAGAAATCCGCTTGATGCGATCTGGCTGGGAGGCATTCCTTAGAACCCCCACGCAAAATGAAACGCTATCCGACCCCTATCCTGCCGTGTTTACCAAGGATTGATCTACTCGCTGCGATCGACCGATCATACCCCCCTCATCTTCCAATGCCTTCAGCCGTTTGGCCTCGGATACCTCACGGTCACCATAGCGGCTCTTCCATTTGTAAAACGTCGCGTCACCGATCCCGTGTTTGCGGCAAAGATGAGAGATCTTCAGCCCGGATCCCTGTTCCTTCACCACCACTATGAGTTGCTATTCCGTAAAACGACTGCGTTTCATCCGTCCGTATCCTTCTCGATCGGACGCTACTTTTAAATACTTACATTTCCGGGAGGTACGTCAGCTGGCATGAAATAACGGCGGCTTTGGCCCATTTGATTATGATCTTTAGGCGGCGCGTTGCTGGTGACCTGGTTGGGTCCAGATGTCCTGTCAGCCAGAGCTTCCGGGCCGCCCGTCCGATACAGATCGCACCAGCGGTGAAAGGTTGAACACGGGATACCAATCTTGCCGAGAACCTGCCGAACCGACAGGGCTGACTGCTCGACAAGGCGGATGATCTCGAGCTTTTCCAAAGCCGTATATCTCATGCGGGGTCTCCCCCATCCCCGATCATGCTTTTTTTTGAGCAGGCGCAATTCCAGCGTCTGTTCAGCTACGACCTCCTTCAGGGCACGCGCCTTATCACGCAGATGACGGACTTCACCAGTCGTGGCATTACGCGCCGTATCGCCCGCAAGTCGCCTTTTCTCGGCCTCGAGAAACTCCTTCGATCAGGAATAATACAGGATCTCCGCGATCCCCTCACGACGGCACAACTCGGCTATACTGTTTTCACCACGTAGCCCGTCGAGCACAATGCGGATCTTATCTTCCGCGGAATACCGCGGCTGCGTCGCACGGCGGATATCGCGGAGCAATCGCTCCCCAGAAATCCTCCGTTATCCAATCCAACATTTTCGTCCCATAGATCCTGACGGCGAACACATGATTATGCCCTCGCGGAGACCATTAACGGACTTTATAAAACCGCACTCATCTATCGGCAGGGTCTATGGCAAACAAGGAAGCTATCGAGCTGGCAACGCTTAAATGGGTCGACTGGTTCAATAATCGGCGGCTACTGTCCTCCATTGGAAACATGCCGCCAACTGAAGCTCGTTTTTTATTCACAACGGAAATCACATGCATTAGCCGCTTGGTTCAGATAAAATAATGTCTCTACAAAACCCTGGGCAACTCATCCTCATTACAGTTTTCCTGATCAGAAGATTGCAGGCCATTCATGCACTACCCCTTCCTCGTCACTGATCCGCGCTCCGGCCTGCAATACCGCCTGACCGATACCGGTCTTGCCGAATTGTCCCTTGCCCCTATTTCTGCCGAATGGGCGCCCGGGCGTGCCATTGCCGAGGTACCTGACCCTGTCTGGGCCGAAAGTCTTGCCAATGCGCCTGTCGAGACGATCTCGGCGGTGACCGCCGCTCTGACGGATCTTATGCTGGCCACGCCGGATATGAAGGTGCCGAACGTTGATCACCTGCCAGACAGCCGCGCCAAGCGGCATCTCTTGGCGCTGGTCGCGTTGTGGCAAAGGTTGGGGGATGCGCTGCCAGAGGGGCTGGCACCGATCCCTCATGTGCTGGCCCTACCGCATGGGTCGTTTCTGGGCTCGTTGCCGGTGGTTGAAGGTTCGCTGGATCCTCTAGCTCCTGCGGCGCTGCAGGCGCTTTTTGCCCGGTTGCGGGACGAGTTCGGCACTGTTCCCGCAAGCGCCTATACGCCCCGGGCCGCAATCGGCAGCCGCCTGCACGCGCTGCAGGGCGGTGTTTCAGCGCAGGATATCGAGGCCGGGGTTCTGGATGACAGCCTCGCGTTCTATGGTTTGCGCGATCCCGCCGCCTGCGCCGATTTCGCCGCCGCCCAAGCCCGGGCGCTGATTGAATCCGGCGTTTCGGCCCGTGAAATCGCCGTGCTGTCGGGCGATGATCTGCGCCAGATCGCGCGCGCTTTCTCAGCCCAGGGAGTGCCGCTCTCGGGCCTTGCGGGCCAATTACCCGAGCGAGATGTCATTGGCGAGACCGCGCTACATCTGGCGCTGGCCAAGCGACCGCCAACTCCGGCTATGGTCTTGGCAAGCCTCGCGCTTTCTCCCTTGATGCCTTGGGCGGCACAGACCGGGCGCGATCTTGCCGAAAGCCTCATGGGTGGCGATTTCCGAGGCGCCATCCTCACGGACACGCCCGCACATAAGGAACTGTGGGACGATATCCGCGCCTCGGCCGGCAGCTTGCCGCAGCTGCGTTTCCTGCTGGACCGGATCTGCGAGCGGATCGGAAAAGGCGATCAGGTCCGCGCGCGGCTGACTGTCCCCCCCGGCGAAGGCACGCCGGATTGGGAGATAATCCTGCGTGGCATTCAGATCGCGCCGCCCATGGTTGCGGACCCCGACCGCAATCTTGAAGGCGTCAGCCTTTGGTCCGCGCATGAAAGCCCGTGGCGCCCATGCCGCCATCTGATCGTCAGCGATTTCACCGACGGGCTTTACCCGACTCGCCCGCGTGCCAATCCGCTGTTTCTTGATAGCGAGATCGCTGCGATACACGCGGGAACCGGTGTTCACCTTCGCGGTCGGGCCGAGGGGCTGGCGCAAAGCCTCGCGTTACTTGATCAACAGCTTCAGGCGGTTTCCGGCAGCGTCACCTTCCTCATCCCATGGCGCGATCTGGCGGGCGGGCGCTTGCAACTTTCGGCCGGGTTGTCGCTGGTGGCGCGGGCGGTGGCGGGCGTTGAGGATGCCAGCGATCTGATCACCGATCTGTCGCGTCAGAGCCCCGCGGAATGGCCGATTGCGTATCACCATCTGATGCCGGTGCCGGAACCCGCGGAATTGCCTGTGGAGCTTGCGTTCCCGGGGCATGACCTTCTGTCCCTTCGTCGGCGCGATGACGGCACCTCCAAACCGCAATCGCCCTCGCGGCTCGAGACGCTGCTTGTCAGCCCGCTCGCCTGGCTTCTAGCCGAAGTCGGGGCCGAGGATATGTCTTGGTCGACCGAAGAACTCGACGTGATGGCGAGGGGCAATATCGCCCATGATGTCTTTGAGCATGTCTTCCTGAAGGATCAGCCGTTCCCGGAAACCGAGGCGCTGGCCGAACTGATCCCCGAGGCCTATGACCGTGCGCTCACCCGTCACGCGGGCTATCTGCGCAGCCCGTCATGGGAGATGGAGCGCCGCGGTTTGGAGCGTGAGATCATGGCGGCGGCCCTGCGCTGGCGCGACCACTTGCTGGCGCTCAATGCCAAGATCATCGGCAATGAAATCTGGCTGGCCGGTGAGGCGCGTGGCATCAATCTGCATGGCAAGGCCGACGCGATCCTTGAGCTGCCTGATGGTGCGCTCTTGATCATTGATCACAAGAAAAGCGGCACCAAGGGCCGACGGCAGCGGATGGAGGCAGGCTGGGATCTGCAGGCAGGGCTTTACGCCGATATGATAGCGCAGCCCATGCGGCGCGAGGGTGACGGCATGGACCCGCTGATCGGACGCAAGGTGGCGGTGGCCTATCACCTGATGAATGATGGCGGACTGTTGACTTCGGGTCTCGCCTTGCCCGAGGGTTCGCCCGCCCGCGACATGGGCGATGCGGTGAACGCCGCGGCGGTAGCCAAGCTGGCGGAACGCTTGGCCGAACTTGATGCAGGCCGGGTCGTGCTGAACACCTCTAAGGATGCGGCCTTCTTCAAGAAAGAAGCCGGCTTCACCCCCTATGCGCTGACCGATGGCTCGGCCCTGGTCACCGCCTTCATCCGTACACTCGAGGAGGAATGACCATGGCTCCCGTCAATGCAGATCAAGGTCTGGTCATCGTTCCCGCGGGTGCCGGCGCGGGCAAGACCCACCGCATCAAGACCCAGCTGTCCGATTGGGTGAAACGCGGCATTGTTCGGCCCGAACGTATCCTTGCCGTCACCTTTACCGAGGCCGCGGCTGGCGAGTTGCGCGAAAGGATCCGTGCCGGCCTTCTGGCCGATGGACTGGTCGCCGAGGCGATGGCGGTCGAGCGCGCCTATGTCTCGACCATACATGGACTGGGCCTGCGGCTTTTGACCGAACATGCTCTGGCGGCTGGTGCCTCGCCGCAGCCGCGCCATCTGGGCGATGCCGAGCGGGATATGCTGATCCGTCAGGCACTGGCACATGCCAAGGCGCTGGACCCGATCAAGGCCGCGCCCGAGCGGTTCGGTTACGCCCCGAACTTCGTAAAGGGCGAGACGGTCGAAGACAGTTTGCGCGCCCGGGTGCTATCGATAATCGACCTCTTACGCGGCCTTGGGGACAAGGGGCGTGACGCTGGCCTGATCGCTCCGGCACTGACGCGGCTGGATGCGGTTTACGGGCCGGTTCTGGACGACCCTATCGCCGCGACCACCGCGTTGCAGACGGCCGTGCAGGTTATGATCGCAGCCTTTCCCGAGGGCGGCATGGCCGGGATCACCGCCAAAACCAATGTCGAGAAGCTGGACAAAAACCTCGCGCTTTTCAAACGTGTTGATCGCGCGCCCGATCTTCTGGATCGGGATTGGCAGGTCTGGAACGATCTGCGCAGCCTGTTCATCTCTAACCGCTCCAGCAAGACGCCTGCGGGATATGACGACCTTGCCACGGCGATCATGGCGGCGGCGGATGTGCTGCCTTGCCATCCCGGCCCGCTGGCCGATGCTAAGCTGCACCTGTCCTGCCTGATCGCCTGCGCGCAAGAGGTGATGGCGGCCTATGAGACCCGCAAGAAGGCGCTCGGCCTGATCGACTTTGCTGATATGATCACCGGGGCTGAGCACCTGCTCCGCACCGACCTTGCCGTGCGGCAAGCGGTGCTGGACGAGATCGACTGCGTCATTATCGACGAATTCCAGGATACCAACCCCGTGCAATTCGCGCTTTTGTGGCAATTGGGCCAGCGCGCGCCGCGCACACTGCTGGTGGGCGATGTCAAACAGTCGATCATGGGATTTCAGGGCGCCGATCCGCGCCTGTCGACAGCGCTGGCGGCGGCAAACTTGGATGCCATCCAGCCTTTGGGCCGCAACTGGCGATCGACGCCCGCAGTGATGCAATTCGTCAATGCGATGGGCGCGGGGCTGTTCGGCGATGGCTATAACCCGCTGGCGCCGACCCGCGATGCGGTTGCCGGCCCAGCGATTGAAGTGCTGAAGGCAGTCAAGTCGCGCAGCGTGCGCACAGCGTCAAAGCCGCAGGAGCATATCGCCGAGCGTATCGCCCGGATTCTGACGGATGGGGATACGATTACCGATCGCCACAGCAAGGCCGCTCGCCCGGCGCGGCCCTCGGATATCGCGCTCTTGGTCTGTCGGCACACCACCGCCGCCCGCTATGCCGAGGAATTGCGCGCGCGCGGCGTTCCTGTGCGGATCGCCGAGGATGGCTGGGCGAAAAGCCCGGTGATTGTTGCCGCCCGCGCCGCGCTGGCCTTTGCCGCAAATCCGGCGGATATCCATGCTGGACTGCTCTTGCGCACGCTTGGCCCGGACCCGCTGCCCTTGCAGGAGGCGCTATCCGCCCAGATCGAAGGGCGGTTGGTAGATGACCCGGTGCTGATGCGGCTGGCCGCGCTCTCGGACATTCTGTCCCGCTTGCCTATGGGGGCGGGGCTTGATCTGGTGCTGCATGCCGCCGACCTGCGTCTCTGGGCCGAACGTCAGCCCGATGCCGCCCAGTCCCGCGCCGATCTTCTGCGGCTAGAGGCTGAGGCGGGTGAGTTCGAAGCCGCGCATCGCGATCTCAAATCCGCCTCGGGGTTCCACGGCGAGACTGCCAAGGTCTTTCTCGGCTGGCTCGACGCCCGTGGGGGCGAGCGTGATTTCGACCGTCATCCCGATCCTTCCGCCAACAGCGCCGAGGCGGTGGAGATCGTCACCTGGCACGCCTCCAAAGGGCGGGAATGGCCGATTACTGTTGTGGCCGAGTTCGACTATGGCATCGAGGAACGTGCGGACTCCACTGCGACCCGTTTCGATGCCCTGGATCGCATCGACGATATGGCGGTGGTGCTGGGGTCCGCGAGCCTGATCCACTCGCCCGGCTTTACCGCGCCCGAGGCGACCCGCCGTTTCATCGAAGACCGCCGCGCCGATTTTGAAGCCAATGCGAAAAACCTTCTCTATGTCGCCCTGACCCGTGCCCGTGACCGGCTCCTGTTGGAATGGCCGGGGTTTCTGAAGGACCGCGAAGAAGACGCGCCCGAGGCTAAGAACCTGTTTCATATTCTGTTAGATACCTGCGCGCCGCAGATCGGTGTGGGTAGCCTGCGCATCAATGGCGTGGATTGCCCGGCGCTGATCACGCAACTGCCTGAAGAGGCGGGATTTACCGAATACGCAGGCGGTGCGGTAGCCTCAGCGCTACGCTTCGGTGCCGCTGCGCCGTTACCGGTGACACCGCTGACGCCCTGGCGGCTACAGCCCTCGCAAACCCGCAGCGCGGGGGTGCCGCCCGTGTCCCGCCGTATCGACATCGGAGCACCCTGGCCCAAGGTACTGAACGATGCCTACCGCGGCACAGCACTGCATCTGGCGCTGCGCACATACCTGACCCGGCCCGATCTGGCCCCGGCTTTGGCTCTCGCGACCGGGCTTGAAGACGTCACTCTTGCGCTGGTGGCCGAGCGCGCCACGGCGCTGAAAGCCTGGCTTGCCGATCAGGGCTATACGGATCTGCGCGCAGAGATCCCGGTGCTTGGCCACACGCCCGAGGGTGCAGAGATCCCCGGCACTCTCGACCTTCTCGCCATCGGCCCGGTAGGCGCGATGCTGATCGATCATAAATCCGGCGGCGGTGGTGAGGGGTTTGGCCACTATTGGCCACAGCTTTCCAGCTATGCCGGACTGTTGGCCGGACTATACCCGCAGCATCCGCTGCAGGGCGTGGCGGTGTTTTGGGTCGATCACGGATGGCTGGAACTGGCAGATAGGGGCGCGTCAGCGGGAGCTTTTGCACAGGCCGGAGTTAACTGATGCCCTAGGTGTTTAGTCCCGGGATTTGATGGGTTGGATTGATGATGAATTTTTTAGGCTCTAAATTCCACACCAGACATTCCGCTCCCCCTAAACAGTCTGTCTGCTCAACGAATGGCAGCGGATAGGCTGTGGTCGCTCTACTTCGCGGACATTAAACCTTCTGAGGGGTAATCCCCAAAGCGGACATTATGCCCGCATGCAACTTCGTCACGCTACTGTCCGTGAGAGCTTTTGTTCTCCCAAGCCGCGAGAGGCAGATCATTTAGTTCGCGTCGTATTTCTCTCCAGCGAGGCATTTCCCGATCAAGAACTGCTGTGAAGCGGTCATCGTGCTTAGACGAGATCAGATGCGCGAGTTCATGAACGATGACGTAGTCGAGCATCCGTTCAGGTTTCTTCGCCAGTTCTGCATTCAGCCAGATTATCCGTTTGTCCGGATTGCAGCTTCCCCACTTGGTTTTCATCGGGCGTATCCCCCATTTCGTAGGTAATACATTCATCCGCCCGGCCCAAATATCTATGCGAGACTCAGCCTGCCGTCTTAGTTCGGCTTTCAGCCATGCATCCATCCAGCGACGCAGTTGCGTGGTCTCGCTGTCTCTGGGCACTTTCACGACCAAGCGGTCGTTCCTGTGACGAGAAATCCGGTGGACCTGCTTTTCCCATTCCAAAACTTCAAGCCTGATCGACTTCACGTCTGCGCGCCATTGAGGGCGTCGGTCAGGCGACCGACCTTGCGGGCGTAGATCGCTGAGGCACTCGGCAGCAGGTCAGGCACATCGTCGGGGACGTCGGACAGCAGTGTCACCAACTCGGCTTTGCGGGCTTCAAGCGTGTCCATCATCTACGCGTTTCAGGACCGGAACCCGGGCATACGGGTCGAGTTCGGGCTGACGGACGAGCGCATCGATCTGGTGCGCGAGGGGGTCGATATCGCTATCCGCCTCGGCCCCCTGACCGATTGCGCGATGAAACTGCGGTCTCTGGGCGAGAGCGAGCGCCTTCTGGTCGCGTCGCCCGAATGGCTGCGCCGTCACGGCCCGGTGCGGAGGCCGGAGGATCTGCGCAACCGGGAGGGCGTGCGGATGTCACGCGTGCAGGGCTCGGAGCGGCTGGTTCTGCGGAGCGCGGAAGGTAGAAATCACGTCGTGCCATTTCATGGCCGTCTGGTCGTTGATCATGGTTTGGCTGCGCGAGACGCGTTTCTGGCCGGGCGAGGTTACGGGCCGGCCCATCGCTGGCTGGTGGAGGATTGCCTGCAGGACGGTCGTCTCGTGCCCGTGCTGCCTGACTACACCTTGCCGTCCGTACCGCTGAGCATGCTGATTGCGCCGGAGCGGACAAATTTGAGGCGGGTTCGGCTGTGCATAGAATTCCTCACGTCAGGCGCCAGAGAAATTCCGGGTATCCGCTGATGACCGGATAGCCGTGAAATCTCAAGCATCGCAAAATCAGGCTGCTCTGTTCTTCAGACTTTCTGGAAAAATGGTTCGGTCGCAACGCATGGGTGTCATTTCCGAGGCTGTGAGGAGGGGCGAAAAGACAGAAACAGGCTAAGGGCTCCGCCCTCTCGCCGGCAAGGGTTCGCGTCAGCGCGCTGACGCCGCCCGCTGGGGTGTCCCCGATCTTCCTGCGCTGCGCTCCGTGCAGACCGGGTGATACTGGACGTAGAGGTAACGCCACGTCCATAGT
>JBDNSL010000053.1:14991-16970 GCA_047719095.1 Acetobacter sp. | reverse complement strand
CCGTGATGCCCGATACATGGATCCGCCAGATGGCGAACGATCACGGCATGATCGAACCGTTTGTGGAAAACCAGAAGCGCGAAGGCGTTATTTCCTACGGCCTGTCCTCCTACGGGTATGACGCGCGCGTGGCCGATGATTTCCGTATTTTTACGGATGTGAACAACGCCATTGTGGACCCCAAAAACTTCAGCCCCGAAGGGTTTGTGTCCCGCAAGGCCGATGAGTGCATTATTCCGCCCAACAGCTTTGTACTGGCCCACACCATTGAATACTTCCGTATCCCGCGTGATGTGCTGGTGGTCTGCCTTGGCAAGTCCACCTACGCGCGGTGCGGCATTATTGTGAACGTGACCCCGCTTGAACCCGAATGGGAAGGGCAGGTCACAATCGAGATCAGCAACACCACACCCCTGCCTGCGCGTATTTACGCCAACGAGGGCATTTGCCAGTTCCTGTTCTTCAAGGGCGATTCCCCGTGTGAGGTCAGCTACGCAGACCGTGCGGGCAAATACATGGGCCAGCGTGGCGTTGCCACGCCACGGATGTAAAGCCATGGACCATTTTGTCATTCGCGGTGGCCGCCCCCTGCACGGGGAAATTACCATAGGTGGCGCCAAAAACGCGGGGCTTAAGCTGCTGGTAGCGGGGCTTTTAACCTCCGAGCGGCTTGTGCTGTCCAACGTGCCCCATATTGCCGACATTGCCACCATGCGCGCCCTGCTGGAGCAGCACGGGCTGGAAGTGCGCGATGTGGCGGGCGATGGCTCCACCCTGTCTGTGGGGGGGGAAATTACCAACACCGAAGCCCCGTATGACATTGTCTCCAAAATGCGGGCGTCCATTCTCGTCCTTGGCCCCCTACTGGCCCGCTGCCGGGAGGCGCGCGTCTCCCTCCCCGGTGGGTGCGCCATTGGCACCCGGCCCGTGGACCTGCACCTGAAGGGGCTGGAAACACTGGGCGCGGACATTACGCTGGAGAATGGCTACATTAACGCCCGCGCACCCAAAGGGCTTGTTGGGGACCGCATTATCCTCCCCTTCGCCTCCGTGGGGGCGACCGAAAACCTGATGATGGCGGCAACGCTGGCACAGGGCAAAACCGAGATTATCAACGCCGCCCGCGAACCGGAAATGGTGGATCTGGCCAACTGCCTGAACGCCATGGGCGCGCGCATTACGGGTGCGGGCAGTTCCGCCATTTTAATTGATGGCGTAGAGGCCCTGCACGGGGCCGAACACCGCATTATGCCCGACCGGATTGAGTGTGGCACCTATGCCTGTGCCGCCGCCATTACGGGGGGCGACCTGCGGCTTGTAGGCGGGCAGATGGACCACCTTGGTGCGGTTGTGCGCGCGCTGGAGGAATGCGGGGTTGAGGTCTCCCAAGATGGGGACACCATGCGTGTGCGCCGCACCGGAGCCCTGCGCGGGATTGATATCATGACCGAGCCTTACCCCGGTTTCCCCACCGACATGCAGGCCCAGTTTATGGCCCTGCTCTCGGTGGCTGAGGGTGCGTCCATGATTACCGAAACCATTTTTGAAAACCGGTTCATGCATGTGCCCGAGCTAAACCGCATGGGTGCGCGCATTAACGTACACGGATCCTCCGCCATTATCCGTGGTGTGCACAGCCTGTCTGGCGCACCCGTTATGGCAACCGACCTGCGGGCCTCGTTCTCGCTTATTCTCGCAGGGCTTGCAGCCCACGGGGAGACCATTCTAAGCCGCGTGTACCACCTTGACCGGGGGTACGAGGCGGTGGAGCGCAAGCTGGCCAAATGTGGCGCACAAATTGAACGCGTTCGCGACTAAACCCGGCACCACCCCACGGGCTGAACAAACAAAAAGGCCGGAGCGGCACACACCGCTCCCGCCGTTTTTTTTCCCCCCCCAAGGAGGGGACCGGGCTTCTTGTGCGACGTCATCCCCCCCCCCCCTGTCGGTACGCCCGCCCATTGCGCCCCCGCTCCGCC
>JBDNSL010000053.1:0-14981 GCA_047719095.1 Acetobacter sp. | reverse complement strand
GCCATTTGGGGTGAAAAATAGGACCGGGTGCGCGATTCACCGCGCCCCCCCCCGTGGGGCTGAACAAATAAACGGGCGGCGCCGGAACACACCGCGCGGGCCTTTTTTATACCCCACCCATGCAGGGCACGGGCATTCTGGTGCTCAGTCTTCCCACCACACGCTGAGGGTACGCACGCCCTGTGCGCCACGGATCAGCACGCCCTGAATATCCGCCGTAGCAGACGGTCCGCTCATGAGCACACCGTAATTGGCGGTGTGGAATTCGGGGCGGTCCATATAGGCGGTGTGCATGTTGGCGGTCAGGTTTTTGGCCGACAGAATAACCACAATATGCTGGGTCAGATGGGCTGCCGAATTGAGGTCCTTCAACTGGGCCTCGCTCAGGTAGATTGATCCCATTTCCGCAATGCCAAAAGGTGCGCGCACCACCAGCACATCCACCGAGGCCGCCTGCTGGGGGCTGCCCAGCTCCTCTATGCGGATTGTGCCTTCAAAATCAGGCACGGCGGAGCAGATGATTTTGGAATCAGGGAAGCGGCGGGCAATGGCTGTGGCCAGTGTGTCCCCTTCCTGACGTTCGAGCACCTGCCCACCCAGAATTTGCAGGCTGTTTTCAAACCGGGCCTGCCCGTTATCCATATCCCCCAACCGCGCCACGGGGGGGAGCGGGTGGGCCTTGGGGTCTGGCCGGTTGTCCCGCAGGCGGGTCAGAATGGCATCGCGCGAGGGGCTCATGCGCCTTCCCCTTCCTTCTTTTTGGTTTTCAGGCGGTTCTGCTTGTACCAGCTATGGAACGTCTGCTTGACCGGGTGTGGCAGTTCGCGGTGCTTGCCCCATGGGTTAAGCCAGTTATACAGCACAAAGCGCGGCATGGTGCTTAGGGCGACCTCGGTTCCGTTAATGGCGGCGCGGTACAGGGTTGGCTGGCCCATAAGCTTGCCCGCCATATACATAACCTCACGCTTTACAAACGGCAGTTCGTGGTGTTCGGCCAGAACCCTGCGCCATTTGTAGAGCTGTTCGTGAATGTTGATCTTGACCGGGCACACATTGGTGCAACTCCCGTTCATGGTGGAGGCAAAAGGCAGCGTGCTGTATTTGCGCTCGTTAAACGTGGGGTCAATAATGGCGCCAATGGGGCCGGAATACACCGCACCATAGGACAGCCCACCCGAGCGGCGGTACACCGGGCAGGTGTTCATACATGCACCACAGCGGATACATTTGAGCGAGGTCCAGAACTCCTCCATGCCCAAACGGTGCGAACGCCCGTTATCGACCAGCACCACATGCATCTCGCTGCCCTTTTGCGGGCCACGGAAATGCGTTGTGTACTGCGTAATGGGCGAACCAAGGGCCGAGCGTGAAAGCAGGCGGATAAATACCCCCATATCCGCCATACGCGGCACCAGCCGTTCGATCCCGATCGTGGCAATGTGCAGGCCGGGTACAGTCGCGCTCAGGTCGGCATTGCCTTCGTTGGTGCAGACAACAAAGGAGCCTGTTTCGGCCACCACAAAGTTGCCGCCGGTCATACCCGCATCGGCGGACAGAATAACCGGGCGGGCAGCCAGCCGCTGCTGCCATGCAAGGGACTGCGCGCTGTTGTCGTTGGGGTCCGTGTGATAGTGCTCGGCAAAAATCTTGGCGACATCGGGGATCAGCTTATGCACGGCTGGCACCACAATGTGGCTGGGCATCTGGTTATCCAGCTGCTGGATGCGCTCCCCAAGGTCGGTTTCTGTCACCACAACGCCACGTGGCTCCAGATACTCGCGCATGCAGCATTCTTCGGTCACCATGGATTTGCTCTTGATGAGCGATTTGGCGCCGTGCTTTTCCAGAATTTCGCCAACGATGCGGTTATGTTCCGCGCCATCGGCTGCCCAGTGCACATGAATACCGTTCTTTTTGGCGTTGGCCTCAAACTGTTCGAGGTATTCTGGCAGGTTGGCCAGCGTGTGCTCCTTGATGGCGGATGCACGTGCGCGCAGTTCCTGCCATTCGGGCAGAATGTGCATCTGCCCGTCACGCTTTTGCCGCAGGTCCCACAGCCGTTCGTCATGGAAATCCATGTGGGCGGTATCTTCGATAAACGCTTCAGCCGCCTTGGCGTGGTTGACAGGTTTGACTTTCATTCCCGCGCTCCATTCAGAATTTCAGCAATATGAATGAAGCGGATGGGAACACCGGCCCGCTCCGCACACCCTTGCTGGTGCATCATGCAGGACGTATCGGCCGAGACAATATACTCAGCCCCTGCCTGATGGTGGTCCCGCACCTTGTCCGTGCCCATTTTGGCCGAAACAGCCTCCTCCGTAACCGAGAAGGTGCCACCAAAACCGCAGCATTCATCAGGCCGTTTGGGTGTGGCAAAGGAAATACCCTTGACCTTGCCCAGCAGGTCCATGGGTTTGGAAAAGAACGGCTCGCCCAGTTCGGACATGCTGGCCGTGCGCAGGGCGCGCAGAGTGCCGCAACTGTTGTGCAGCCCCACCTTGTGCGGGAACTCCGCCCAGGGGAAGTCCTGCACCTTGAGCACATCGTGCAAAAACTCGACCAGTTCAAACGTGTTTTCACGCACATGGCGTACGTCATCGGTCTGCTCGATGGCGTCAAAATTATCGCGCACATGGTGTGTGCAACTGCCAGACGGCATGACAATGGCATCATACCTGGCAAAGTTTTTAACAAACAGGGCCTCTGCCGCAGCCGCATCCTTGTTGCAGCCCGAATTGGCCATGGGCTGGCCACAGCAGGTCTGGTTCATTGGGTATTCCACGTCCTGCCCCAGCTTTTCCAGCAGTTCCAGTGTGGCAATCCCCGCGTTTGGATAAAACGCATCTATATAACAGGGAATAAACAACCCGATTTTCATACGCACCCCCGGTAAAGAAGCGAGCCTCATCAGCTCGCTGCAATCACAATTTCCACTAACGATGGGCCATCAGTCGCCAAGGCGGCCTCCAGTGCGGGGGCAATATCTGCCGCCCGTGTCACTTTGGTGGAGGGCACCCCCATGGAACGGGCGAGCGCCTGATAGTCTATGCTCGGGTTAACAATATCCATGGCCGGATATGTGCCCTCCCGCGCGGAAATATAGTCTTTTTGCTGCCGCATGAAGTTTTTGAGCACGTTGTACTCCTGATTATTCATGACCACAAAAGTAACCGGCAGCTTTTCATGTGCCGCAGTCCACAACGCCTGTGGGGAATACAGTGCCGCCCCATCCCCCACGAGCGAGACCACGCGCGCGCGCCCAAGGCCAAGCGATGCCCCAACGGCTGCGGGCATGCCCCACCCCAGAGCGCCCCCCCGCAGGAAGGAATACTGGGCAGACCATGCACTTTCCAAAAACAGGCGCACATCGGAGGATGTGGCTATGGCCTCATCCACAATGGCAATATCTGGGCCAATGGCGCGCACCACCTCCCACGCGGCCACACTGGGGTGGATAACCGCATCGCTACGGTGGGTCAGCACAGCGGCTTTTGCCCGCGCTTTGTGCTGCTGGCGCTGGGTGGCAACCTGCGCGCCTGCTGCGTGGTACGCCTGCGCGCTGGCCTGCGTGAGCGCACGCAGTTCGGGCAGAAGTGCCTGCAACGAAGCCCGAATATCCCCCACAACCGAAAGCGGGGTCCAGAACGTGCGCCCAAGGTCTCGCACATCGGACGACATCTGATACACCTTGCAGCTTGGCGGCAGGGCCGGGCCTTCGGTGTACAAAATGGTAATGAGCGATTTGCCACCCAGTGCAAAAATGGCGTCATACGCACCCAGTGTCTGCGCAATGCCGGTCGCCTGCGTGGGCAGGTTGCCACACCACAGCGGGTGGGCCGTGGCAAACGGAATGCGCGATGGCCATGACGAGCCATAAACAGGTGCGCCAAGGCACTCGGCCACGGCGGCAACCTCGGCCGCCGCATCCGAGCCATACACCTCGTCCCCCGCAATAATGGCTAGCCGCCCCGGCGCTATGCCCGCCAGTGCGCGCGCAAGTTCGGGCAGGCCGCCCGCCACCGCCTGCCGGTTAATGTTTGATGGTGCGCCAATGTCCACCGCACTCAACTCCTCCATGACATCCATGGGAAGGGAGAGGAACACAGGCCCGCTGGGGGCTGCCGTGGAATCGTGGAAAGCGCGGCGCAACAGCACGGGCAACTGGTCGGCGTGGGCTACTTCCTGCGCCCATTTAACCGCAGGGCGGGCGATCTGCACCAGATCACCAAACAGCAGCGGGTCGGAAATGGTATGGCGCGAATCCTGCTGCCCTGCGGTTACCACCAGCGGGGTTTGGGACACACTGGCATTGAGCAGGTTGCCAAGCCCATGCCCAAGCCCGCCTGCGGTATGCAGGTTAAGGAACCCCGGCCTGCGCGCGGCCTGTGCGTAACCATCGGCCATGGCCACCACGCTGGCCTCCTGTAGGCCCAGCACGTAATGCACATTGGGCACTTCCAGCAGCGCGTCTATCAGCGGGAGTTCGGTTGTACCGGGGTTGCCAAAAATGTAATCGACCCCCTCGCTACGCAGCACCTCCAGCAGTACGGCGGCCCCACGGCGTAACCGGCCCCCTGCTGTATCCACCCCTGTTATGCCTGACATGCCTTGTGCTCCCCTGCCCTGTTCCGCGCCCTGCATCTGCCCCCACCGTGCATGCGCCCCCCATAAGGGGTGCGCGCACGGCAGGTAGCCGTGCCACTGGTGGCGTTATTCCGCTGCCAGCTTCTGGCCTTTAATGGCTGCGGGTTCTGGCCCACCTGTGGCCCAGTCCAGCAGTTCCACTGTGTGAACAAACGGCAGCCCCGCCTCCCCCGCAAGCTGGGTCATGCAGCCTATGTTGCCGCTGGCGGCAATCTGGGCCTGCACGGAGCGGATGTTCTTGAGCTTGCGGGCCTTCAGCTCGTTGGCAATATCGGGCTGGAGCAGGTTGTATGTGCCAGCAGACCCACAACACAGGTAGCCCTCGGGCACATCCAGCACGGTAAAGCCTGCCGCGCGCAGCAGGTCCTTGGGCTGGTTTACAATCCGCTGGCCGTGCTGCATGGAGCACGCGGAGTGGTACACCACGCGCAACCCCGTGGGAGTGGTGGGGGCCTGCAACCCGATTTCCACCAAAAACTCGGTAATATCACGCGCCATGGCGGACACGCGTGCGGCCTTGTCCGCCCATGCCGGGTCCAGCCGGAGCGCGTGACCATACGCCTTGATGGACGTACCACAGCCCGATGTGTTGATAACAATGGCGTCCAGCCCATCCGGGCCATCGGCCTCGCGCAGCCATGCGTCTATGTTGGCCTTGACCAGTGGCAGGGCCTGCGCCTCGTCCCCCATGTGTTCGGCGGGGGCACCACAGCAGCCCGAGCCTGCGGCCACCACAACCTCCACCCCATGGCGGCGGAGCAGGCGGATTGTGGCCTCGTTAATGGCGGTGTCCAGCACGGTTTGCACGCAGCCATTCAGCAGGGCCACGCGCTTGCGCGGCTTGACCGCCTTGCCCCCTTCGGGCGTGGGCAAAAACGTTTGCGGCCGGTCTACAGGGCTTGGGGCTGGCAGCGGGTTGGTGGGCACCATGTCCAGCATGGCGCGCATGGTGCCCGAGAACAGGCCACGGAAGGGCCGCCCCAGACGCCCGCCAAAAATGGCAAGGCGGAACAGGCGGGCATTGGGAATAAGGCGGACCAGCAGTTCGCGCACGGCACGCTGGAAGAGCGGGCGCTTGTAATGCTCCTCCACATATTCGCGCCCGTGGGCGATGAGTTTGGAATACTCCACACCCGATGGGCAAATGGCTTCGCACGCAAGGCAGGTCAGGCAGCGGTCCAGATGTTCGACCGTTTTGGCGTCTGGCACGCCGCCTTTTTCGTACATGTCCTTCATAAGAAAAATACGGCCACGCGGGCTGTCATTTTCCTCATGCTTTACGGCGTATGTGGGACAGCGCGAAAGGCACACGCCGCAATGCACGCAATTGCCAATAATGTCTTTGGCCAACTGCACATTTGGGTCCGCATCCAGCGCGGCCTGGGGGATATGGCTGAGCATTGGGGCGTCTCCTATGCCTGAACGGTCATGCGGCCGGGGTTGAGTATGCCCGCCGGGTCAAAGGCTGTGCGCGTGCGCGCGGCCAAAGCCGCCACACCTGCACTTACGGGGGGGAACGCGCCAAACTGCGCGCGCACCGCACCGGGCGCACGCAGGAGGGTGGCCCGCGCTCCGGCCTGTTCGGCCATTTTGCGGTACCGCAGCGTATCCACCTCGGGCTGGACACCGCGCATGGTGGAGAACACGGCCCCACCCGCCCAATCCACAAAAAAGCGGTTGATGCAGCCTGCCCTGCGCGCCTGCTCCACAAAGCCCGGCATGGTGGTGGCGGGCAGGTTAACGCGCCAGACCAGTTCATCTGGCTTGGCGTTCAGGCATTCCAGTTCGCGCACACTGGCCCACAGGGCGTGGCTTTGCTCGCGCTCCAGCACCACCATGCCCCCGCGTTTGGCCAACAGGCCCACCAGCACCTGCTGGTTGCCTGCAACGCCGGGCACAGTCCCTTCCACGCGCACCAGCACCTCGCATGCCCCCGCAGCATTGATCCTGCGGGCAAGCCCACCAATACCCAAGGGGAGTGCGCGCATCTGGGCAAACAGGGCCACATCTTCCTCCAGTGTGCCTGCTGGCAGCACCAGTGTAACCTCCGCACGCGGGGCGGGCAGCACCTTGATGGTCACAGTTGTTAAGGCCGCAAGCGTGCCATTGGCCCCTGTAACCAGTTTGCTAATGTCGTAGCCGGTCACGTTCTTCATGGTGCGGCCACCGGCTTTGAAGATATCGCCCTGACCGTTCACACCCTCCACGCCCAGAACAAAGTCGCGCACGGCCCCGGTTAAAATCCGGCGTGGGCCAGACAGGGCGGTGGAGACCGCCCCACCCAGCGTGCTGCGTGTGCCATCCGTGCCATACAGCCCGGTATAACGGGGAGGCTCAAACGGCAGATACTGCCCCTTTTGGGCCAGAACCTGCTCTATACTGTCCAGCGTGGCCCCAACGCCTGCACGGATGACAAGGTCATCAGGGTCGTAAAAATCAATCTGGTCCAGCCCGCCCAACTCCAGCACGCGCTGTGCCGTAACCGGGTTGCCCAGCCCTGCGCGGGTGCCGTTGCCGCGCACCACCAAAGGCGTGCTGCTGCTGGCCGCGTCCATAAGAATATCTGCGACATCCTGTATGCTGGCAGGACGCATGGATGCAGTGGTTTGTGTGTCTGTCATGCTTGCAATGCCCTACCAGAATCAAAAACGCGGAACGTCTGCAAAACGCAGGTTGCCGTTGTGCACATGCATGCGCCCAAACTCCGCGCAGCGGCACAGGGTGGGGAACATCTTGCCCGGATTGAGCAGGTCGTTGGGGTCAAACGCGCATTTAACCATCTGCTGCTGCTGGAGGTCTATTTCGGTAAACTGGTGGGTCATCAGGTCACGTTTTTCAACGCCTATCCCGTGTTCACCACTCAGCACCCCGCCTGCATCCACGCAGGCGATCAGCACATCGGCCCCAAATTCCTCGGCTTTTTCCAGATCACCCGGCTTGGCCGCGTCATACATGATAATGGGGTGCAGATTGCCATCCCCCGCATGGAAGCAGTTGGCGTAGTCCAGCCCGTATTTTTTGGACATGTCCGCCATCTTGTTCAGCACCTCGGGCAGCTTGTTGCGCGGGATGGTGCCGTCCGTGCAGTAATAGTCCGGGCAGAGCTTGCCAATGGCGGAAAACGCCAGCTTGCGGCTGCTCCATATGCGCTGGCGTTCTTCCTCCGTGGTGCTGACCTTGAGCTCAATGGCCCCCTGCTCACGCGCCACATCGCTGACCACACCAACCAGTGCGTCCACCTCAACCGCCGTGCCATCAAGCTCGCACAGCAGGAGTGCGGCCGTGCGGTCATCAAACTTTTCCTTGATCAGGACGGAAACCGCATCCAGCACCTTGCGGTCCATAAACTCCAGACCCGCAGGAATAACGCCCACGCCAATAATGGCGCCCACACATTCGCACGCTTCCTCCACGGACGCGAAGCTCATGGAAATAACACGCGCGACTTCGGGTATGGGCTCCAGCCGCACGGCAATTTCGGTCACCACCGCCAGCAGCCCTTCAGAGCCGGTCAGCACCCCCATAAGGTCCAGATCACCCTCGGCCGCACCAAGGTAGGCACCGCCCAGTTCCAGCATTTCGCCGGTCATCAGCACGGCCTGCATGCCCAGAATATGGTTGGCGGTCACACCGTATTTAAGGCAGTGCACGCCCCCGGCATTTTCCGCCACGTTGCCACCGATGGTGGAAATCAACTGGCTGGACGGATCGGGCATATAGCACAGGCCAAGATGGCTGACGGCCTCGGTAATTTTAATATTGGGCACACCCGGCTGCACGCGGGCTACGCGGTTGTGTTCATCCACCGCCAGCACGTTGCACAGGCGGGACGTAACCAGCAGCACGCCATCTTCCAGCGGCAGGGCGCCACCCGAGAGCGATGTGCCAGAACCACGGGGGACAATCTTGACGCCTTTTTCATTGCAGAAACGCAGAACAGCCTGCACTTCCTGCGCAGACCCCGGCAGCACAACCAGCAGCGGCATGGCCATGTAGGCGGTAATGCCATCGCACTGGTAAGGCCTGCGCTGCGCGTCGTCGGAAATAACCCAGTCTTTTCCTACAATCTGGCGCAGACCCTGCGCCAGTGCATCACGCTGGCTTATAATGGTCTGGTTGGGTTCGGGCATCTGCATTCTTGTTCTCTTTCATACTGCGTTGCCGCGTCATGGAAGAAAAAAGGCAGTGCGCCTGCCTCCTTTGCTCCTTCCGCCAGTGGCGCCGTGTTGTGGTGTTATAACAACATTATCGCGCTAATGAAACGGATGGAGCGGATGACAGCAATAGAAGCTGTTCTGCGTCAAGCGCAGCCCTGTACTCAGGCCGCGGCTGTGGTTTCCCCCAGCTGCGCCAGAGGCTGCATAAGCAGGTGGTTGTGCGAATAATCGACCGGCACGGCAATAACCACCGGGCCTTGCACATCCATTGCCGTACGCAGGGCCTGACGCACCCCGTCCTCCGTTGTGGCTGTAATGCCTTTTGCCCCGCAGGCTTCTGCATATTTTGCAAAATCAATCGGGCCAAAATGCACGCCGGAGCCGCGACCGTACTTCTTCTGCTCCTGAATTTCGACCATGTTGTAAGCCTGATCAATCCAGACCATATGGATCAGATTGCACTTCAGGCGCACGGCTGTTTCCAGCTCCATGCTCGACATCATGAATCCACCATCGCCCGAAATTGAAACAACTTTTTGCGATGGATTAACAAGGCTGGCCGCAATCCCCCACGGCAGGCCCACACCCATGGTCTGCTGGCCGTTGCTGATAAGCACCTGACGCGCCCGGAAGGAGAGCAGATAACGCGCCAGCCAGATATGGAATGTTCCCATATCCAGGCACAGGGTCATATCCGGGGTTACAAACTGTTCCAGCTCACGCACGATCTGGAGCGGGTGCACGGCGGAGTTGCTGCTGCTGCGTGCCGTAAGCAGCGCAGTGCTGCGGGCTTTTTTATACCCTTCCAGCACTGCTTCCAGCTCCGGTGCACGGGCAAGGCCACCGGCTTTGCCGCCCAGCCCCGCAAGGGTCAGGGCAATGTCACCGATCAGTTCAATGGCGGGCACAAAGGCGTTGTCGAGTTCAGCCGCCACAATATCAACATTGATGATCTGGCGGGCGTCATTCACGTTCCACAGCCACGGGTCATATTCCACCGGGTTGTAGCCCACGGCCACCACCACATCGGCCTCGTGCAGAAGCTGGTCCCCGTGCTGGTTGCGGAACAGGCCGATACGCCCGCCAAAGCGGTCCACCAGCTCTTCCGATACGGCACCAGCCGCCTGATACGTCCCCACAACCGGCACGCCTGTCTGTTTGACAAAAGCGCGCACGGCGTCTGCCACATCCGGGCGGCTGGCCAGCATGCCCAGAAGCATGACGGGACGCCTGGCTTTTTTAAGCAGCGTTGCGGCCTCGGCCACCACATCCGCCGGAGCGCCCCCCATGCGCGGAGCCAGACGGTCAGCCAGAACCGGAGCATTGGCAGGCATGGACAGCACATCCATGGGCGTGCTGACAAATGCCGCACCCGGCCGCCCGCTTTCTGCAAAGCGGAAGGCATTGGCCATAACTTCCGAAATGGCGGTGGGGGTGGTCAGTTCCACGCTGTATTTGGTTACGGGGCGGAACAGGCTGACCGTATCCATGGTCTGGTGTGTCAGCTTAAGCCGGTCTGCCAGCTTGACCGCACCACCAATGGCCAGAACGGGGTCCCCTTCCGAATTGGCGGTGGCCAGCCCGGTAATAAAGTTGGAAGCACCGGGGCCAGATGTTGCAATGCACACCCCGGCCTTGCCGGTAATGCGCCCAAGGCCCCCGGCAATAAAGGCCGCATTCTGCTCATGCCGGGTCACAACGGTTTCGATCGAGGAATCAACCAGCGCGTCAAACAGCCGGTCCACCTTGGCGCCGGGAATACCGAACACATGGGTAATGCCATGCGCTTCCAGATTTTTGACAATAAGCTCCGCACCGCATTGTGCAGTGGTCTCTGCCATTTTGGTCATTGTTGTAAAAACCCTCAGGTCAGGCGGGGTTGCGGGAGGAAAAGTCGCACAGCAACCCCGTGCAGTTCAAAAAAACAAACAGGTCAGGCCGGTAAGGTGTCAGCCACCTTCGGCAATGCGAATGGCTTCACTCAGGCTTTCGGGGTTCAGGTTGGCCTGCGCAAACTGCTTTGTGCGCGGCAACTGCACCTGAAGGTCGGAAATGGTGGCCACTTCCAGTGTTCCCTTTACAATCCTGTATTCGGTCACATGCCCACCGCGCTTATGGTCCTCGGACAAAAAGTGCAGGTGATAGCCCGCAACATTCACACCTTGCATATAAACCGGGGTGCGGAAGCCGATCATGGTCCCGCTGACCGATTCCATGGTGAAGGTCGGCTGTTTTTTAACCACCTCCAGCATATGCGGGTACGGCTGGCACTGGCAGAACACCGTGCGCGTATCCACCCGCTCAAACAGGCCGGTAAAGCGCACCGCACCAAACAGGTTGGGGTTGCCAAGCAGGCGGTCCACCAGTTCCTCAAAACTTTCCTTGTCCTTGGGGGTATCGACCGTCACATTTTTTTCGGGTTCAAAATACGTCACGCAGGCAAAGGGGGTTTTAAGGGAGCCGGGCACTTCTGCGGCCAGCCCTTCGGCACGGAACTGGCGCACAACGCCGTCCGTTACAATCATTTCCCCGTCAAGGGAGTTAAAGGTGCCAAGGCCGAAGTTGCCGTGCTGGAGCAGTTCGTCCAGCGTGGTTTCCCCATCGTACACCGCGTCCAGCAGGGCGGCCATGGTGGAGGTCTGGTAAAGGCGGTTGACCAGAGGCTTACCCACAACCCCGCCCCCAAGGGCGGAAGACCGTAGGTCTATATCGGCTACCGGCTGCTTTACCATGGTGTCACTCCTTCAAACGCCCAACGGGTCCAAATTATCTGACGCAGATGTTATAACGACTGAACACAGTCTTCCAATATATCTTGGAGGTGTTATCCATATCGGATATGTATGGGTCATGGACATTCGACACCTGCGCTATTTTGTAACCGTGGCCGAGCATGGCTCCATTACCCGCGCAGCCGAGGCGCTGGGCATGGAGCAGCCCCCCCTAAGCCAGCAGATCCGCCAGCTTGAAAAAAACCTTGGCGTGGTCCTGTTCGAGCGTTTAACGCGCGGCGTAAAGCTGACAGACATCGGGGCCATGCTGCTCCCGCGCGCCAAAACCATTCTGGAGTTGCAAACCCAGTTCCTCTCCACAGCCCAAGGGCTTGCACGCGGGGAAATGGGGCATATCCGCCTAGGGCTTGCGGGGGCTGTGTCCTTGTTGCCGGTTATCCCGTTTACGATCCGCAGGTTTCGGGAAATGGCGCCAGATGTCACTATTTTTCTCGAAGAGAGCAATACGCCCTCGCTGTGCACCGCATTGCACGAACCCAGCGTGGACATTGCCATTGTGCGCCCCCCCGTGCCCGACCCCGTGCGGCTTTCGGTTTTTCACCTGCTGGACGAACCCACGGTTATTGCCCTACCCCGCGGCCACCAACTGGCGGACACACCCGTAATCAGCCTGGACATGGTGG
Organism: Acetobacter sp.; assembly: GCA_047719095.1. Classification (GTDB taxonomy): domain Bacteria; phylum Pseudomonadota; class Alphaproteobacteria; order Acetobacterales; family Acetobacteraceae; genus Acetobacter. The sequence continues at coordinate 2,762 of JBDNSL010000053.1, read as the reverse complement.
CGCAGGACCCGCTGATTATTTTCCCCCGTGAACTGGGGCCGGGTTTTCATGATGCCATTCTGTCGGCCTATCAGGTGGCGGGGGTTACACCCGTTATGGGCCAGCAGGCCCCCCAGATTGCGGGCACCATTCCGCTGGTAGCCGCAGGGCTTGGGGTTTCGGTTGTGCCGCGCTCACTCAGCCAGATCCATGCGGGGGGGGTCACCTTCCATACCATTAGCGAACCCGCACCACGCGCCACACTGGCGGTGGCCATACGGGCGGGACAGAATATGCCGCTGGTCACCCGCTTTGCCTCCGTGCTCCGCACAGCATGCCGCAAATGGACAAACCGCCAACCCGGACAGGACTTTTTTGATCTGGAATAATACCCCGCACCCCCGCAACAAAGCCGCCCCCAAGTGGGGCGCGCACGAAAGCAGGCCAGAGCCTAAAACACGTATTCCCGTGCATCGGCCACGGCCCTGAGCACAAAAAACGTGCGGGTCTTACGCACATGGGGCAGGCTGCTGAGCACATCGGTATGGAAGCGGTCAAAACCCGCCATATCTCTGACGCGGATTTTTAAAAAATAGTCACAGTCCCCAGCCACAAGGTAGCAGTCCAGCACTGCGGGCTGCTCGGCCATGGCGGCCTCAAACGTGGCAAAGCTGTCTGGCGCGCGCTCCAGCACAACGCCCACCAGCACAACCATGCCAAGGCCCACGCGGGTAGCATCCACCTTGGCCTGAACGGAGGCAATATACCCTTCATCAAACAGCCGTTGCACGCGGCGGTGGCAGGTGGCGGGGCTGACCTGCACTTTTTCGGCCAGTTCGGTGTTGTGGATCCGCCCGTTATTTTGCAACAGCCGCAAAATTTGCCGGTCCGTCTTGTCCAGACAGTTTTCCATCAATGACGCGCTCCAATTACCCAAATATATGAAATTTTGTTATTAATTTTCCATTAAACTAGAAAGATTCCATCAAATGGCATCTTGTTTTTGAATTAAAAACCGTCTGCCTCCGCGCTGCAACAGTTTATCATCACATCTGGGTGCATAAGAGCCAAATTGGCCGCACACGCCCTGCACGGGCACTGGGCGCGCAATAAAACCATTTGCTGCACCAGACGGATTTTGTTTAATTTTATATAAGTTACAAAAGGACTTACGCGCCGCCAATTTGTTGCACGGCCGAAACCGCCCTTGGCGGATGCCCCCTGTCACCCCCTGTCACAACCGGACAGGCCAGTTCCCCCGCCAGCACGGAGACAGACCACCTTGAGCCTTAACGCCCCCCCAACCCCCAGCACCCCCCCCCACCAGCCGGCCGCAGGGTACCGGCAGGGTCTGGGGAAACGCCGGATCCAGATGATTTCCATTGGGGGGGCCATTGGCACCGGCCTTTTTTTGGGGGCTGGCAGCCGGTTGCAGGCGGTGGGGCCATCGCTTGCCATTGTTTATCTGGTTTGTGGGGTTTTTGCCTTTCTCATGCTCCGCGCTCTGGGGGAGCTGGTCATGTACCGCCCCACCAGCGGCAGCTTTGTCTCCTACGCGCAGGAATTTCTGGGCGACAAGGCGTCCTACGTTGCAGGTGCGCTCTCGTTTTTCAGTTGGGCCATGACCGGCATTGTCGATATTACCGCCGTGGCCCTTTACATGCACTTCTGGGGTGTTTTTGCCTCTGTTCCCCAGTGGGTTATGGCGCTTATGGCGCTGGTCGTCATTACGGGCATGAACCTGATTGGCGTTAAATGGTTTGGGGAAATGGAGTTCTGGTTCTCCATTATCAAGGTTGTGGCCCTGCTGGCTTTTCTGGTTGTGGGCACGGCCATTCTGGGCCTGCGCGTACCCGTGGACGGGCATACCACGGGGGTGCAGCTTATTACCGAACATGGCGGGCTGTTCCCCCACGGCCTGCTGCCAGCCCTTGTGCTTATTCAGGGCGTTGTGTTCGCCTACTACGGGATTGAGATGATCGGCACCGCCGCGGGCGAGTGCAAAAACGTGCGTGACGTGCTGCCATCGGCCATTAACAACGTGATCTGGCGGATCATGATTTTTTATGTGGGCACGGTCACCCTTCTGGTTCTGCTGCTGCCGTGGTCGGCCTATCAGGCGGGGGTTAGCCCGTTTGTGACCTTCTTTTCCCGCCTTGGGGTGCCGGGGGTGGATTCGCTCATGAACATGGTGGTGCTTACCGCCGCCCTGTCCAGCCTGAACTCGGGCCTGTATTCCACCGGGCGCATCCTGCGCGCACTGGCTATAAACGGCACAGCACCGCGCTATCTGGCCCACATGAACAGGCAGGCCGTGCCTGCTGCGGCCATTTTAACAACGGTTGCCATCTATCTGGTGGGGGTGGGGCTGAACTACCTGCTGCCGTCCCAGATTTTTGAAATTGTGCTGAACATGGCCTCTGTCGGCATTGTCAGCACATGGTGTTTTATTGTGCTTTGCCAGATCAAACTGCGTCAGGCCATTCGTGCGGGCCGCATTGCCCCCACGGGGTTTGCCATGCCCGGCGCACCCGTTACCGCATGGCTGACCATTATCTTTTTTATCAGCATTCTGGTCCTGATGCTGTTTGACTACCCAACAGGCACCTATTCCATTATGGCCATTCCCGTACTGGCCGCCCTGCTGTTTGTGGGCTGGAAAGCCACAAGCCACACCCCACTGCACGTAGTGCCCCAGACCGTGCCCTCGGCCGAATTGACCGATGGCGCGGATTTTACCCCCTCCCCCCCAACAGACCACACAGGCCAGTAAGCCCCACGCC
>JBDNSL010000052.1:0-17104 GCA_047719095.1 Acetobacter sp. | reverse complement strand
GGAACAATAATATGTTTTGGGTTTTCCCACATGGGAAATCTCCTAAAGACCTGACCAAACAATAAATAATTTTAGTTTGTTACGATTCTACCGGCTTTGACAAGCCAACCATGCTCATAACCCCGAACCAAAATCACGAACACCCAATATCAGCGAGAGAGCCCGCACCATGCAAGTCACCTTCTATGGTGGGCCTTGGGGACATTTGCTGACACCCGACCCAACCAAGGTGCTTTCATGCGTTCCCAATTACCTGCTTATACTCTTTTAGCATAGAGCGTTCATGCGCCATTGCCCAAATACCACGTGCCCCCAAAGACCACAAAAGCATGAAGCAAACAGGCTAGAGCTTTATTAATTGACTGAATTCAAATGGTTTTTCACCCATGACTTAAACAGCCATGGGTGAAAACACTTTACGGATGCCCAGCAGGAGCAGGTTGCGCTGCATTCTGCGTAACAGCAGGCACTGCCGCAGGTGCTGGAGGCGGCTGCCGCATGGCCCCGACCTGCTCTGCCGTAATGTGGTGATCGCCACTGCCAAAACGGCTGGTCAGATAATTGACCAGTCTGGCAATCTCTTCATCACTCAGGCGCTGCACATCGGAATGGCTGCCATAGGACGGCATGCTAGCATGGCCAGACGGCGTGGAGCGGTTAACCCCTTCCAAAATGGTCATGACCAGATTATCCGTCCGCCCCGACCCTACAACCGAGTTGGTGTAGAGTGATGGCACATACTGGTCCGCAGTCCCTGCACCACCAGCGCCATGGCAGGCCGCACAATTGGCGTCATACAGTTCTGGCCCGTCCAGTTCGTTCAGGTCATCCACCCGGTGGACCACACCCGAGCGCAGGTCAGGGACAAGCGTTTCCTTGCCAAAACTGTCCCGCGCCTGATGCTCCATCTCATCCTCATGTGCTGGAACCTGTTTGATAAAGGCCGCCAGAGCGTGCAGGTCCTCATCACTCAGGTGGCTGGTGCTATGCTCAACAGCCTCACCCATGGGGCCAGCCGCCTGACTGCGCCCCTTGGCATGACCCGTTTTAAGGTAGGCCACCAGATCGTCCTCGCTCCAGTCCCCGATCCCCCCTGTGTTGCTGGGGGTAATATTGGGCGCAAACCAGCCATTAAGCTGGCTGCCAGCCAGATACTGGTCCTGCTGCTCCACCAGCATGAAGTTGCGGGGCGTATGGCAGGTGCCGCAATGCTCCAGTGCCGTAGCCAGATAATGACCACGACGGAGCTTGTCATAGGTTGCGGAATCCCCCGTTTCGGACTTTTCGCTCTCCGCCAGCATGTTCCACGCCATCATGGACATGCGGATGTTGCCCGGGAACCCCATCTGGGTTTCTGGCGCTTTTTCAGCAACCGGCTGCACCCCATGCATGAACCATGTGTACAGCGCCTTGACGTCCTGATCCGTCAGCCCGGCATAGGACACGTAGGGCATCACGGGATAAAGATAGGCACCATCCTTACGCACGCCACGCCGCAGGGCTTTTTCAAAATCCTCCAGCGTGTAAGCCCCAATCCCGTTTTGTGGGTCAGGCGTAATGTTGGTGGAAATGACTGCCCCTTTGGGTGTGGCAATTTCCAGCCCTCCGGCAAACGGTTTACCGCCGGGGCGCGTATGGCAGGCCACACAGTCCCCCGCCGTGGCAAGATACGCGCCACGAGTCATAAGGGCCTTCTCGTCATCCTCGGCGTGGCTTGGAGCGGCATGCAGCCCACCCAACACAGCACTACCCAGCAGAACAGACCAGAAAATATGTTTGATATCAGCCATGGAGCAGTTCTTTTTTCAACGTATCGGCAACACGCAGCGCAATAGCCGCCACGGTCAGGGTGATATTCCCCGTTCCCACGGTCGAAAAGACAGATGAACTGGCAATAAACAGGTTGTCATGGTCATGCGTGCGGCAATGCCCATCCACCACGGAATCCTTGGGGTCTACCCCCATGATGGTGCTGCCAGAGGGATGGTCCTGCGGGAAGTAACCCGGTGTCCACTCCTCGTCCGTGCCATGCATCAGGTGAATGAGCTGCTTGAACACGCTGCGCGTATGGTCACAACTGCGCACCGTGTACTGCGGCAGCTTGTAATAGACCTGCGGGTGCGGAATGCCCAGCGCGTCTTTTTCCGTCTTGCTCAACGTCAGGCGGTTTTCCGGGTCTGGCAGGGCTTCGTTATGGCTGAACAGGCGCACCGTGTGGGACGCCAGATAACGGATCTGCTCTTCCAGTTCCCGGCCCACATATCCTTTGGAAATGGCAAGCTGGGTTGCAAAGTCTACCTGATTGTCATCCACCATATGCACAAGGTAGGCCCCGCGTTCGTTCCGCCAGTCCCCATCGCGGAAATTGTCGATCACGTTGGTCTCCAGCGGACCGCGACCGGGCCAGAGTGCTTTGTCCCCGCTGATAAACGTAACCTGCACCCCGGTATGGTCCATCATGTTCCGGCCCACATGGCCCGAACTGTTGGCAACCCCGTCGGGGCTTTGCTCATCCGCTGACAGAAGCAGGAGCTTGGCGGTTTCAATACAATGTGCGGCAATAACAAAGTATTTGCCACTCACCCGGTGCGACCCTTTGTCGGGATCGTAGTAATGCACCGCCGTGACCTTCTTGTTCGCGGCATCGCGCTCAATTTTATAAACAACCGCATTGGGGATGAACTTCGCCCCTGCGGCCTCCGCGTGATAAACCGAGTAACTGCCATTATACATGGCCCCAATCGGGCAGATGGGCATGCAGTTGTTATGCCCTTCGCACGTTGGCCGCCCATCATAGGGGCGGGTGTTACGCGCCTGTGGCTCGTGCACAATGCGCCATGGTGTTTTTTCGGTAATCAGCTTGCGGAATTCCTCCCCCGCATAGGACAGGGGCAGGGCCTCCATGGGGTAGGGCTGCTTACGCGGAGACCCAAGGTCCTCCACGCTGGGGTCGGGGCCGCAGACCCCCATCATCACCTCGGCCTGATAGTAAAAAGGCTCCAGGTCATCATAGCGCAACGCCCAGTCCCGCCCCTGCCCGTACCGGGTCTTTAGCTCAAAGTCCGATGGCAGGTAACGCCATGCACACCCGGCCCAGTGCCATGTTGTCCCCCCCATAAGCCGCAGGTAAGCCTGCTGATAGGCCTCCGCATCCGGGCCGGTGGTGTGGAGATATTTGTTGGGAGACTGCTGGTTGGGCGGATGCGGCGCCCACGGCGTGCTGGGGAATGGCCCCTGATAGGAGGGCTTGTTCTCAAGGTTGCGAAAGTTCTCTACAAAATGCTGGCGGTCCACACGTGGCCCCGCCTCAAGAACAATAACGGATATTCCTGCACGCACCAGTTCGTTTGCGATGGAACTCCCGGCAACACCGGAGCCAACAATAACAACGTCAGCGGAAAGATTCTGGTCAGAAGGCATAGGTTGGACTGCTCGGTTCTTCAGGTGGGTTCCACAACAAACGGCGAGGGCGACAGGGCAGGCAGGCCCGTTGGGCGCGCGACCTCGGGCGGCTTGGATGTCCAGTAGAATGGCCCACCCGCAGCATAGGTCTTGGGGTAGATCGCATCCTTGGTGATGTCGAACATCAGGGCCGTGCGGTACACAACAACCTTGCCCCCGGCCACACCACGGTACCAACCGATCATGACATCATGAATCGCATCTTTGAGGGATTTGTCGGCTTTTTCGGCGGCTTTTGCCAGTTCGGCTGCCGTAATCAGCCTGTGTTTGGCCTTCAGGTCATACAGGGTTGCAATCTGTGCGCGGCGCTCGGGGGTTGCCTGCACCATACCCGCATACAGGGCGGCCCCCACCGCCTGATCCAGCTCGGTGCGGTCTGTCAGGCAATGAGAGACATCCATAAACTGGGCAAGGCCTGAGTCCACAACAGGGGCGGGGAGCGGGGCATCGCCCGGTGCAGGCTCCGCGCTGGCACCACCCCATGCCGCCAGAGCGCCAATACCAGAAAGCAGCACGTCACGGCGCATCAGCCGCATGGACTGGTTCATCCTGAGCGCATTGGGCGATCCGCGCCATGAACCTGCAAACAAAGAACGTCTTTCCTGCGTCACAAAAACTCACTCCAAAATCATCACAACCAGAACCGGGACCACACGACCCAAGACATCCTTGCGACAACCGAACAGACGGCCTGCCATCCTTCATAAACCAGAGTCAGCGTGCCGAGGGGTGATAAAGTGGTATAACTCCCCTGAAAGTGCAACTTGCCCCCCAGAAAAGAGCAGTCCACGCCTAATCACAGCGCCTGTGCCCAGAAACAGACAGAAAAAGGGTGTCATTCCTGTGTTGATATTTTTGCCCATACAGGCATAACTGGAGTGTTATATTCTTTCTGCCCTTACCGGGAGAGTGTCCGGCTATGCGTGTACCCCGCAGCCACGCATAAGTCCTCCGTATTGTACAGGGAGGCCCCAATACCGGTTGGTGCGTTTTCCCCCCGCCATACAGACCAGCAAACGCCGTATTTAAAAGCGGAAGGTCACACGGCCATGCGCACCACTGCTTGCGAACAGCCCACCGTACTGCCCTATGTAGGACAGACCAATATCCACCCTGTCTGTCAGTTTTACGCCAACACCTGCGTCTGTCATGGCCACATCGGAACTAAGCGGCATACCCGCCACGTCCATGCCATAGGTGCCAGAGCCTGCAACAAAACTCTCATGCGTGGTCGCGACCATCTGCCCGAAGGCGTGGCGGTAGCCTAATGTTGCATGGGGCGTTACCCACACGCCCCGCGCCCAGAACCCGGAGGAAACCCGCAACCCGAAGGTGGCAAACGTGACCCCCGTATCCGTAGCCCGGCCACGCAGTGCAGCCACCCCGCCCTGTTCACGAAACTGGTTGGTATGCTGGTTAACGTACGCCACATTGCCAAACGGCTCCAACTGCACGCCACGGGTGCGAAAGCGGTACCCCAGTTCCCCAAACCCCTGCGCCGTTCCCCCGTTGTAATGGCTCGACAGGGTGTTACCAAACCCGGCAAACGCCACCGTGCGGTTCAGGGCAAGCATATTCCATGTGTAACTGACCCCCACGCGCAGGTTTAACCTGCCCCAATGCGTCCCCCCATACCCCCCAAGGGTTACGTTGTTGCTCTGGCCGGAAGAACTGCGCCCTCCACTTTGCAGCATCGACCGGCCATAGCTGACCAGCCCCCCTGTACGCCACTGCCCCTCCGCCCCCAAAGCCCTGTCTACCCCCATGATAAACCCGGCAGTGGAATGGTGCACGCTGGCAGCATTGCCATCCCCACCATTGTGGCCAAACCCACCATAGGCCTCGCCCCACAGTACGGCACGGTCTGGCGCACAGCCCTCACCTTCCACCACCTGCGCGTGGTTAAGCTGCACCGCGTGCGGCCCCTGCCCTGCGGCCCCGCCCCCGCACAATGTGCCCGCCAGCCGGTCGGCCATGGCCTGACGCACATAAAGACTATCTTGCAAAAGAACCGTGCGGGCAGAAGCATGAATTTCGCCCGACAGAGCGTCCAGTGCCGCATGAACCGCCCCCACCCCGCCCAACTGCACGACAGCACGCACAACGGAACTGGCAGCCGCCACACTTTGCAGCCCATACCCTGCAGCTAACTGATTGCGCGTCTGGGCCAGAGCGGAAAAAGGGGTGGTATTGCGCAAAAACTGCAAACTGACAGTATCTGGCGTGTAAGACAGAGTTGGCGCGAGAAAAGGATAGTCACCAAGCTGGTCAAACTTAACCGCATCATACCGGCCCACAACTCCGCTGGCTGCGGTCAGCAATGTATAATGTTCATCTTCTTGCAAACTCTGTGCACCGGCAATCTGCACCGTACCACCCGACAGGGTGGCAGTCCCCCCAACCTGAACCAGTTCATGGGTGGCCGACAGACTGTTCGCAAGCAGGGTGGAGCCGGATGCCATGCTTAAATCACCCGTTACACGCAACAGACCACCCGCCGCACTGCCGGGTGAAAGGCTTGCCCCCGCATACACGCGCGCCCCGCCCACACTCCCCTGCCCGGCCAATGTTGCACCATCGCGCACACTGACCTGACTGAGCAGACTGCCATCCACCTCCAGTGTGCCAGCCTGCACATCCGTCCCGCCTGTGTAGGTGCTCTGGCCTGTCAGAATGGTTGCACCGCCAGAAACCGTCAGTCCGCCGCTTCCCGCAATCACGCCACTGTAGATATTCCCAAATGTAGCATTCCCATCAGTCAGGTTTAGTGTTGTGCCCCCCAGCGTGACAGCGCCACTCCCATCCATGGAGCGAAGGGCAACCGATGTGGCGGCAACGTCGGCAATATCAAGCTGGCCATTATTATGCACACCCTCCGTTGAGCTGATTGTACCAGAACCGGAAAGCTTGAGTGTGCCAGAAAGAATATCCGTAGGACCTGTATATGTATTGGCCCCCAATAACGTGAGTGTACCATCCCCCGCCTTGGTCAACCCTCCATCCCCCGACAGCAGGCCGGACAACAGGGCAGTTTTTCCGTTAGTATCCACCGTGGACTGCACACCGCCCACCAGTTGCAAGGGCATAGCCGTTGTAAGCCCGGAGTTGATCAGTTTTATAATGCCCCCGGACAGAACAAAATCAGACTGCCCCCCAACCCCTTCCTGATCCATCAGGGCGCTGACCGTTTGACCGTTGGACACCGTATCGCCCAGTTCCAGCACACCTCCGGACTGAACAATAAGCTTGCCAGAGCCATCTGTTTGGTCACCACCAAAAAAAAATCTGACCGTTAACAACCAACCCGCCGCCATTGCTGACCCGCGTTATGCCGCTCCCCCCATCAACCCCCGAACCACCATTTACGTAATAATCTTTAGCAACGTACAAAAGGGAGTTTTGACCATCAACCGTAACAAGCCCCACCCCGTAACGGTACACCCCGGCACTCACTGTGCCTGCAAAAATGCGCCCGCCATCGGTAATGGTAACGGCCCCATACGTACTCTGCCCGGTATTATAAAAAGGACTGTTGCCGTTGGTGTTATCGCCAGTCCCCACCGCAATCAGGCTGTCTGGTGTTTCTATCATCTGTGAACCCGGGCCAGAAACGGACAACAGGCCATCCCCCCCGCTCCAGCCAACCTGCGTTACGGAGTAATTGAGAAAAAACTTTCCGCCATTTTCAATAAGTAGCCTGCTGGTCCCAGCCTGTTGATAGCCGATATAAATCTGGCCCTGTGACAAAAGCGAGTTGCCTGTTCCTGTTATTTTAAGTGTTGCCCCCCCATCCACGCACAAGGGGGAACCCCGGAAGTTCATGCAGCTCCCGCCAGAAGTCAGAAAACTTTCCTGCCCGGAGACGGTATATGTTGTCTGGCTTCCAACAAGATGCAGGCCATCATCCGCGCAGGCTTCGCGCAGGGTAGCCCCCCCGAGCACCAGCACGACGCCCAGTGGCGAGCCGGACAAAAACGCGACCCGGACTCTCGTAAGAAAAAACAGTACCAATTTTGTGCTGTTTTTCCTTACGAAAAACCTTGCATGTTCAAAGGCCATGCGCACAACTCCCTATCTATTCAGGTATAGTGTTCGATGAAGTTGTGAACTCTAAGCACACATGAAAATATATTGAGCGTTAAAAAACCGGTTATTGAATTTTATACGTCTTATTTTCTGGTTTTTTTGTGCATTCAATAGTTTTGAACACATTTGTTTTATATTTACTGACTATTTATTTGTTTTTAATTTGCAAACCAATTTCACTCATCGGGCACACCCTTCAGCCAGACGTTCATATACATCCCCGCACAGGGGTTCCTTCTCCCCCAACAGCAACCCACACCCATCTGGAAGTGCAGCCATGCAACAGAAACTCTTTCCACCCCGAACACTCTGACTGCATCAGAAATACTGAATCACCAGAAAGGACGCTCCCCTGCTACATCATCTGGATACGCTCTTGCAGCATTACGGGTACGGTATCGTCACCCTGCTTGTCCTGATGGAAAGCATGGGCCTGCCCGTTCCTGCCGAAACCTGCATTATCACCGCATCCCTGTACTGCCTTAAAACCCACCACCTCGCCATTCAGGGGGTGGCTTTGGCTGCAATTGCCGGGGCTATTATTGGAGATAACTTTGGCTATCTGATCGGGCGGCATTTTGGGCTACCCCTGCTGCAAAAGCATGGGGGTAAGGTCGGCCTCACCCCGGAGCGGCTTATTCTTGGCCAGTATCTGTTTCGCCATCATGGCAGCGCCATTGTTTTTTTCGGGCGGTTTGTCTCTGTCCTACGCGTTTTTGTCGCGCTTCTGGCGGGTGCGTGCAACATGCACTGGAAGCGCTTCATGCTGTTTAACGCGCTTGGCGGCACATGCTGGGCAGGCGGGTACACAATGGGGACCTACCTGCTGGGCCGTAAAATATCGGAGGTTTCCGGCCCCACGGGCATGGCCATAGGCGTACTCACCCTGCTCGGCCTGATAGGATCGGGTATTTTCCTGCGTAAAAACGAAAAACATCTTACGCAACTGGCTCTTGCGGAAGAAAAAACCCTCTCATCTCCTTCATAACGGAAGGCTCTGCAACAACCGGATGCCGGGGGGCAGGCACATCCTGCACACCCCATTAGACGGCTTATTCGGATGATGTTGTGAAACGGTTCCGTTTCGTTTATTTAGAGACCCGGCAACAACCGCGCTGCCATGACAGCAAGAGCTTATCGGCATGGGGGGATCACGCATTATGGACAAGACCATCCGCAAAGTATTCTGCTGCCTTCTGCGTGGTGATCAATAACGTGCTGAACGTTCTGCCCCTTGATGCCCAAGGCTGTTCTGGCGCTATCTGCCCAAAGCCCCAGCCTGCCCTGAGGGCAGAAACATTTTCCGTACTGGAGCGCATTGGCACGGACGTAAGAAAGCCCGCAAAAAGCGTGGTGTTCCGGCAAGGCGAGAGTGCCGACTTTATTTATTTCAATCACTCCGGCGCACTCCGGGTAGATTGCCAGCTTGAAGATGGCCGCAATCTGGTGCTCGACTTTTTATGGCCGGGCAGGTTCTTTGGTATTGTTGAAAACGAAGTTTATGCATGGTCGGCCATTACCTTGGTGGACACCCGCCTCAAACGCCTGCGCCGGAGTGCTGTGCAAGCTCTTGCCCAGGAATACCCCGATATTATGGCCCTTTTGCTGCAACAAAAAACGGCATCCCTTATCGCGGCCAAAAACCATATTGTGCTTATGTCCTGCCCAACGGCCACCAATAAGCTGGTCGGCTTTTTACGTGATTACAGCACAAGGCCGGAATACTTTGACCAAACCACTCAGGTGCTCACACTTGTCATGAGCCGTAAGGATATTGCCGATTATCTGGGCATGACTTTTGAAACAACAAGCCGGATATTCAGATATCTGGAGAGCAAAAATTATATCAAAAAAATCAACCACAGGCAGATACACCTCAACACCCGCATGCTCCAAGACGCATAACCCCGCCTACACTCCATATTTTTCAGCCCCCCCCCATGCCCAAGGCAGAAGGGCACCGGATTTTAGCGGCCAATACCCTTCTGTGTATGGATGGGTCATCAAATTGGCATATGTGCGCAGGCGCAATACACGTTAAATCACTGCTTCGTTACCGGAACGGCGCTGAAAATACATTCGTCTCTGACCGGCACACGAGGATCGGGCAGGGTGAAAAAACAGTTTTTCCCATATAAACACAAACAGCAGTTTTGGTATTTTGGGCTGACATGCGCGATAAGTTGCGTAAGTGGCCTACCCCACCCGGCACAGGCTGACAGCAGCGCTGAAATCGCACAACTCCGCAGCATGGTCCTGCAATTACAGGCACAGGTCAAAGACCTGCAAAAAAGCCAAAAAGTCACACATGCGGCCCTGCGCCACCTGCCAAGTGCTGCACAACAGGGCCATACTGGCCAATATGGTGCGGCTGCGCAGGCTTCTGGCCAGACAAGGCCCCATACCCCCCTCTCCATAACCAACCAGCAGACCGGAGAGCTTGCAGGCCCGGTCCGTATTGATAACCAGCCCGTGGCCCCGTTCTCAGCCGACCCAGCACCCGTGGAGGTGGCGCAGGAGCCTCAAAGTGTTAAAAATATCAACCTCTCGTCTTCCAGCCCCACAGCACTGACCCAGACGGAAGTGGACAGCCTGCCCCCTATTTTTAAAATCGGGTCTGTCTCTGTCAAACTCGGCGGGTTTGTGGATATGTCCAATATCTACCGGGACAAAAACCTGACCGCAGGCCCTGCCACCCCTTGGGGGGCCTTCCCCTATTCGGGCAACCCCAATGCCCATGCATCGGAATATCGCCCGACCGCCCAGCTCAGCCGCTTCAGCCTGCTGATAGAAGGCAAACCGGCCAAGGGGGTGACAGTTGAAGCCTATGTGGAAAGTGACTTTGGCGGCTCAGGCAGCAATTCCAACGCCGTGCAGACCAACAGCTATGTGCCCAGAATGCGACAGGCCTATCTGGCGGCAGATGACCGGGACCTCGGCCTGCATTTTCTGGCCGGGCAGGCATGGAGCCTGACAACGGGCTACACCAACACCCTTTTGCGCAGGCATGAGCAACTCCCCCCCGTTGTGGACAGCAACCTTATCCCCGGCGTTATCTTTACCCGTGTGCCGCAGGTGCGCTTCATCAAGGATTTTCACCGCAAGTGGTGGCTTGGCCTGTCGGTTGAAACACCACAGGCCACCCTTGGTTTTGACGATTCAACACTGGATTCTGGCGGCAACATCCCCCCCGCCATGGGGCAGACATCCGGCCCGCACGTTATTTACAACAGCACAGGCACAGGCATGCTGGACCCAGAGGCCCATTACAGCCTGGACGCCGCACCCGATATTGTTCTGAAAGGCGCGGTTGATACCTCCGCCGGGCATTACGAATTATACGGCCTGGCGCGCTGGTTTCGTACCATTGTTGTCAATGGGGGCGGCAGTGGGGGCGTTGGCGGTCAGGCACATTCGCGCGTGGCATTTGGTGGCGGTGTTGGTGGCTCCATGGCAGTTCCCCTCCTGTCAGGCAGGATGCAGCTTGTGGGGGATGTGCTGGCAGGCAAAGGAATTGGCCGGTATGGACCCAGCCAGCTACCGGACATGACCCTGAGCAGCACAGGTGCCCCCGCTCCCCTGCGCGAAATTATTGGCTCGCTCGGCCTGATCGGCCACCCGAGCGATAACCTGCTCCTTTACACCTATGGCGGCGTAGAAGCGGCCCATCGCTCTGTTTATGAAGGGGCCGATGGCAACTATTACGGTTACGGCTCCCCCAACGCCAAACTTTCGGGCTGTGCTGTCATGCTAGGAACATGCAATGCCCAGACCCAGTCCCTTGTCTCCTATACCATGGGTGGGTGGTGGCACCTGCTGGACGGGCACTACGGCAGCGTCATGACCGGGTTACAATACACTTACGTACGCAAGTTCGCCTTCCGTGGGGTGGACGATGCTGGCAATGTCTCCCGCCCTACGGCAAACGGAAACACGGTTTTTGTCACCTTCCGTTATTACCCGTTCCAGAACTGAGTTTTGAACATCTCCCCTTGTAAAATGGGATTTGCAAACTGGGGAAAATCCGCTCCTGCCTTTGGCCCTACCGTCCGCTAAAAATACCAAAGGCGGGGCCAGCATGCCACGCCTTTGCTCCCTCTAGCAAACTCGCCAGAGCCCCCCGTGCCCACATTAGTCCAGACGAACGGGGGGGCGGATAAACGTTTCAATCCGGTCTGCAAAAATGGATGCAAGGCCACGCATAAGGCCATACAGCTCAACCTGATGTTTTCTGTACAGCATGATGTGGCCAATACGGGCGGAAAGACCGCGCATAAAGCCGCCGCCAAGCACGCGCCCCCCCGGCAGTGCAGCCCAGCCGTTATAGTTGCCCAAAGCCACAATCGCGCCCTGATTATGGAAAATACAGCCCGGCACTGCCGTACCGTGTTCAATCCATGCGGGCAGGTGTTTTGCCAGATGAATGGCCTGTTGGCGGGCAACCTGTGCCGTTGCGGGCAAGGGTTCGTCCATAATAAAAGAGCAGTCACCCATTGCAAATATCCGGTCATCATCAACCGAAGACAAATTGGGTTTAACCTGTATCTGGCCTGAACGATTGAGCGAAAGCCCACCATACGCACGGGTTACTTCCGGCGCTTTGACCCCCGCAGCCCACACACGCAGCGTTGCTGGCACATGCGTGCCATCCTTAAGGATAAACCCACTCTGGTCAGCCCCGGCAACTCTGGCTGATGTACGCACATTAACCCCAATACGCTCAAGCTCCTGCTGTGCAGCCAAAGAGACGGATTCCGGGAACGCAGGCAAAATACGCGCACCAGACTGCAACAATGTAATGCTAAGCTTGGGCGGCTCCTTGCCAAAGGCATGCAGGCTGACCGGGTCCACAATCTCGAGCGACTTATGTAACTCTGCTGCAAGCTGGGTGCCGGTAGCCCCCCCACCAACAATGGCAATATCCAGATGGGACGTGTTGGCAAAAGCCTTGAGCAGCTCCATGCGAAACTTCTCGTTAAACGCATTGGCTTCGACAAGATTATCAATAAACAGGCAGTTTTCCTTAACACCGGGTGTGCCAAAATCATTGGCACAACTCCCGACCGCCAGCACGATGGTGTCATACGTCAGGGTTCGGCTTTCCAGCACAGGTGTACCATCAGATGCGTTGAACGGGCTTAGGGTGACCTCTCTTTTATCCCGGTCAATGGAGACGACCTCACCCGGCCAGAACTCAAAATGATTGCCACTTGCTTGCGACATAAAACTGATGCGATCATTTTCATTCATGACCGTGCCAGCCGCAAAACAGTGCAACATTGGTTTCCACACATGGCAGAAGCTCTTGTCCACCAGCGTAATACGGGCCTTACCCTGCTTGCCCAGAGTTTTTCCAAGACGCGTTGCAAGAGCCAACCCGGCCACACCACCGCCAACAATAAGAATTTCAGACCTGGATGACATCGGTTTTACAAGCCTTTTTACAAAATACGCAGGTACGCAGGATGGAAGAGCAGCCAAGGCAGGTTTTCCGTATGGAAAACACAGCAGTATTATTTTGGACTGGGGAGTTTTGTGCCGATACTCTGCTTAACAAAGTATTCAGCATAGATAATCTGTTCTTTTAAAACCCGGCGGAAGATAACTTCCACCGGGGTCTTGTCCGTTAGAACGGTGCGTCAATATCCACCGTGTTGATCAGCTTGTGGTTTACAAATTCCTTGATCCCAAGCCCGATCAGCTCACGGCCATAACCGGAGCGGGCAATACCGCCAAACGGCAGGTCTGCTTTAGGCACCAGCGGGTGGTTGATAAACACCATGCCCGTACGGATCCGGGCAGCCACACGTGCGCCACGTGCTTCATCCCGCGTAAAGACCGAACCCCCAAGACCATAAGGCGAATCATTGGCGATGCGTACGGCGTCGTTCTCATCCTTGGCACGGTAAAGCTGTGTAACAGGGCCAAAGAATTCCCAATGCCGGGCTTCGTTGTTCTCATCCAGACCGGTCATCAGCAGCGGCTGGAAAAATGCGCCCTTACCCGGAACAGCAGCGCCAATCACTTCCACTTTTGCACCGTGGCTCATGGCCCGTGTTACCTGATCGTGCAGGTCATCCTTGGCACCCTGAGAAGAAAGGGGAGCAAGTGTTGTGGAGGGGTCCATCGGGTCGCCTGCCTTCAGTTCGGCAACACCTTTTTTGTAAAGCTCCACAAAGCGGTCATATACTGCATCTGCCACAATCAGGCGTTTGGCAGACACGCAGACCTGACCAGCATTCCAGTGGCGGCCAATAACAGCCCACTTGACTGCTTTTTCCACATCGGCATCATCCAGAACGATAAAGGCATCTGCCCCACCCAGTTCCATGGTGGCCTTTTTAAGGGCCTTACCAGCCGTGCCTGCAATAATAACGCCCGCACCTTCGGACCCGGTCAAGGCCACACCACAAACGCGGGGGTCATTCAGGATCATGGCCGTGTGGGGGCGGGCTGCGTACAGGTTACGGAACAGCCCCTTGGGCAGACCGGCCTCTTCCATCAGGGTCTGGCAGGCAGCAGCACACTGCGGCAGGTTGGAAGCGTGCTTGAGCAGAACGGCATTCCCGGCGGAAAGCTGGGGCGCAATAATGCGGACAACCTGATAAAAGGGGAAGTTCCAAGGCTCAATCGCCAGCACAATGCCCAAAGGTTCGTGCACCAGCGTTGCCTTGCCTTCCGACGGATGAGCAACCGGCAGGGATTCGGGCTTGAGCAGACCTTCTGCGAATTTTGCGTAATATTCGAAAATTTCGGCTGAAAGAATGACTTCTTTCTTGGACTCCTCAAACAGCTTGCCCATTTCCAGCGTGCCAAGGAGCGCGTATTTGTCTACATCCCGGCGCAGAATGGCGGCAGCGGCATTCATAATCCGTGCGCGTTCCGCAAAGGATGTTTCGCGCCAGCTTTCATAAGCCTCGTGGGCTTGTGTCAGTGCGGTCTGGACTTCTGCATCCGTTGCATCTGCAAACGTAGCAAGAACTTCGCCCGTATAAGGGTTTGTTGTCGCGTAGGCCATTTTTACCTCACAAATATTAAAAACCGCCGGAGCAGAAATGGGCACACTCTGTCCAACGTCCCGATTCCAGATCGTGCATGGCATCGGGGGAAAAAATAAATAGACCAGTCAACTTATTTCAGGCCAAACAAAAGCCACTGCTGACAATGGCCCCAGCCCTCTGCCACAGGCATTATCCGGCCCGACCTGTATTCCGCACACACACCATTCTGCCAAAATCAGGGGTTGCACCAGAACGATACAACCGCGTGCCATGGCCTGAATGTTTGTGCTGCTCATGCTGTCTGTATACGTATGGATATAGATGCGGTCAACGCATAAAATAGACCGATCGTCTCATACCCGCTTTGCATTGTCCGTGCTGTTATGGGCAATGCATTGCAAACAAATACTTTTTTAAATAAGACTCCAGAGGTCCCGTTTAACGCAACCCTGCCACCCTTGATTACGGCAGAAGAAGTTGCTGAGAAACCTGCCAGGTTTTTTCAAACGGTTGCGACCGATGAGTAATTTTAACCATAAGGGTCGCCCCCAGCCAGAGCTGGTACAAAGCGCCAGCCAGAGCCTGCGCCTCCATACCACACCGCACAGAGCCTTCCTGCTGCCCTTTAGCAATCGTGCTGGCAATGCGGTCTATGGCCTTGGCTGTGCCAGAATCCAGAATTCTGCGCATCCGTTCCGACAGGTCTGAAACTTCGGCAGCCAGTTTAACAATCAGGCATTTATCGCCTGTTTTTCCATCGACATGGGTTTCCTGCCAGAAGCGAAAATACGCGAACAGTTGATCCGCTGCATTCCCTGCATCTGGAGAGAAAAGCATATCCATTTTTTGCAGATAATCCGCCATATAGATCCGCAGAAGCTCCTCGCCGAAGGCTTCCTTGGAATCAAAATAATGGTAGAATGACCCTTTGGGAATGCTGGCCACGTCCAGTATTTGGGAAATACCCACAGCAGAAAACCCACGTTCCCCAACAATAGACCGTGCGGCTTCCACAATACGCTTTCTGGCGGCATTATGCTTTTCTTCAACACTCATGCATATTTGATAGAGCACCCATTATAAACAGTCAATACAACTAGACCGATCAGTCTATTTTCTGACTTATCTCTATCCATACCGCACGCCTTCTGAGGTGCCACAATCGCCAGCATTGCAGTTCTCCTACTTAACTGACTGGGCAACCTACCCGAAATCTGTTCCAATCAGCCATGGGCACGACACAGACACCAGACACATCCCCGATCAGAAATGTTCTTACCGTCGTTCTGTTCAACCTGCTTGTTTATATTGTTATCGGCATGCCCAGCGCCGTTCTGACCATTTTTGTGCACACAACACTGGGTTACAGCACAACAATTGCCGGGCTGACCTTTGCCTTACAATACGCCGCCACATTTGCCGCGCGCTCCTCCGCTGGCCGATTGGTGGACAGAATTGGCCCCAAGCCTGTGGTTGTCTGGGGGCTGGCCACCTGTGTCTGTTCTGGCCTGCTTTTGGGGTGGGCTGCCACACTGCATAACGCACCGACTGCATCGCTTGGTATTTTACTGCTCAGCCGCCTTTTTCTGGGCTGGGCGGAAAGCTGGACGGCAACAGGCGTTATTATATGGAACATCCACCGCGCGGGGGCCGAAAACACAGCCCTTGCCATATCGTGGAATGGTATCTGCTCTTACGGCGGAATTGCCCTAGGTGCGCCACTTGGCGCGGCTCTGGCCCTTATGCCGCCACCATATGGCGGGCTTGTCGCGGTGGGCGGTCTGTCCGTGCTGCTGCCTTTATTCGGGCTTGCTCTTATTGGTTTTTACCAAGGCGCCCAGCCTCATGCATCTACGGAAAAACCCATATCCTTTCGCAAGGCCCTGCATCTGGTTTTGTGGCATGGGTCAGCTCTTGCTGCGGGTTCCATCGGATTTGCCGCAATTTCATCTTTTCTCGCGCTCTATTACGCAGCACACCACTGGAGCGGGGCGGCAACCGCTCTGGCCGTTTTTGGCGGGGTGTTTGTGTGTATCCGCTTTTTCCTTGCGGCACAGATCAAACGGCGTGGCGGCGTATCTGTCGCCATTGCTTCCCTGCTGGTGGAAGCCATAGGGTTAATGATTATTGGGGTATTTCCATCACACACCAGTGCCCTGATCGGTGCGGCCCTGACTGGCGCTGGTTTTTCCCTGCTTTTCCCGGCCTTGGGGGTTCTGGCAGTTAACAGGGCAGGCCCCTCCAACCGTGGGGCCGCGTTAAGTGCTTATTCCGTCTTTTTGGATCTGGCTATTGCCTGTTCGGGCTTTACCCTTGGCCCGATAATTGAATTCTCGGGCTACCCTGCCATGTTCGTGACCAGTGGGGTCTGCTGCCTGACCGGCGCTGCCATAAGCGCCATGCTTGCACGACGCCCACTCCATTCCTGAGCGCTGACACAGCCATCCAGACATAAAAAAAGCCGCCCCGAGAGGCGGCTTCAGACAGCATTTCTGCTAGCCTGGTCTTAAACTGCCTTGAGATTGACAGCAGACTTTTTGCCGTTACGGCCAGCT
>JBDNSL010000051.1:0-17375 GCA_047719095.1 Acetobacter sp. | reverse complement strand
TAATCCCCATACGGCCAGTACCAGCCATTTGCGGAGGCCCTGCGCGCTTATGCACCCCCATTCCACGTCGCCCGTTTCCCTCCCCGATCCTGTCCGTGCGGACGAGGACCACCTGCAAGAGGAATGTGCCGTCTTTGGCATATGGAACGCCAAGGACGCGGCAACGCTGACAACCCTTGGCCTGCATGCCCTCCAGCACCGTGGGCAGGAAGCGGCGGGCATTGTCTCGTTCGACCCCGCCCATGACCGCTTCAACTCCCACCGTGGGCTGGGCCTTGTTGGCGATGTATTCAGTGACTCGCGCGTTATGGCCACTCTGGCTGGCACGCGCGCCATTGGCCACAACCGCTACGCCACAACAGGGGCCACGCTGCTGCGTAACGTGCAGCCCCTGTTTGCCGAATTCGCCTTTGGCGGTCTGGCCGTGGCCCATAACGGCAACCTGACCAATGCCGATACGCTCCGCCGCGAGCTTATCCGCCGTGGCTGCCTGTTCCAGTCCACCACGGATACGGAAGTGTTCGTCCACCTGATTGCCATATCGCTCTACGCCACGGTCGAAGACCGGCTGATAGACGCGCTCAAGCGGGTTACGGGGGCGTATTCACTTGTTGTGCTCTCCCAAGATGCGCTGATTGGCGTGCGCGACCCCATGGGTGTGCGCCCGCTGGTGCTGGGCAGGCTGCCCGGTGAAGGTGGCAAGGAAGGGGCGTGGGTTCTGGCATCCGAAACCTGTGGGCTGGACATTATTGGCGCGGAATTCGTGCGTGATGTGGAGCCGGGCGAGCTGGTTATCATCAATGATGATGGCGTGCGCTCCCTGCGCCCGTTTGGCGATACGCAGCCCCATTTCTGCGTGTTTGAATACATCTACTTCGCCCGCCCGGACTCAGTCCTTGAGGGGCTGCCGGTCTATGGTGTGCGTAAGGAAATCGGGCGTGAACTCGCGCATGAAAGCGGGGTTGAGGCCGATGTGGTCGTGCCCGTGCCCGACTCCGGCGTGCCCTCGGCCATTGGCTATGCGGAAGCCAGCGGCATTCCGTTTGAGCTGGGCATTATCCGCAACCACTACGTGGGCCGCACATTTATCGAACCCACCGACCAGATCCGCCATCTGGGCGTTAAAATGAAGCACTCGCCCAACCGCCCCATTCTGGACGGCAAGCGGGTTATTCTGGTGGACGACTCCATTGTGCGTGGCACCACTTCACGCAAGATCGTGGATATGGTGCGTGCGGCCGGGGCAAGTGAAGTGCATATGCGCATCTCCTCCCCCCCCACCAAGCACTCGTGCTTTTACGGCATTGATACGCCTGAGCGCAGCAAGCTTCTGGCCGCCCAGAACGACCTGCAAAAAATGGCTGAGCTGATTGGTGTGGACAGTCTGGCCTTTATCTCGCTCGATGGGCTGTACCGCGCCATGGGCCATGAAAGCCGCAAGGCCAGCCGCTCCACCTATTGCGATGCGTGCTTTACCGGCGAATACCCCATTGCTCTGGTAGACCACGATGCAGAATTTGGCCCCGGCGCTGCCTGAGCACCCCGGCCAGACGGCTTTGGCTCGGTAAGGGCCACAGCATAAAAAAACCCCGCCAGAGGTATACTCTGGCGGGGTTTTTTGTAACCGCAGTGCGCTGCGCGGCCCGCGTGTTAGCGGTACACCATGCCACCATCAATCAGGATGGACTGCCCGGTCACGTAATCCGAATCGGGGCCAGCAAACCACGAGACAAGGCCCGCCACATCATCGGGTGTTTCGGCCCGGCCAAGGGCAATGCCGTCCACGAACTTCTTGTAGGTCTCACCCACGGGGGCACCGGTCAGGCTGGCAAATTCCTTGTCAATTTCGACCCACATATCCGTGCCCACAACGCCGGGGCAGTAGGCGTTTACGTTAATGCCGTGGCAGGCATATTCCTTGGCGGCTGCCTGCGTAAGCCCGCGCACCGCAAACTTGGTGGAGGAATACACGCCCAGCAGGGCATAGCCCTCGTGCCCGGCAATGGAGCAGGCGTTAATGATTTTGCCTTTACTTTTGCGCGCAATAAACTTGGCGGCGGCAAGCTGAATGCCCCACAGGGTCCCTTCCACGTTAATGCGGAAAATACGCTGGATTTCCTCCGGCGTTACATCCGCCAGCGGCTTGATCTGGGCAATGCCTGCGTTGTTGACCATAATGTCAAAACTGCCCAGCGTGGCTTCCGCATGGTCAATGGCGGCGGCCACCTGCGCGCGGTCCCCAATGTCGGCAATAAAGCTGGTTGCCTTGCGGCCCAGTGCTTCCACTTCCTTGACCACACCAGCCAGACGGTCCTCGCGGATGTCCACCAGTGCTATGTCTGCGCCATCCTTGGCCAGCCGCAGGGCAATGCCACGGCCAATACCCTGACCCCCGCCAGTAACCAGCGCCACTTTACCTGTAATGTCTGCCATGAGGACCTCTCCCGTGTGATGAGAAACGGGGCGAGCGTAGTGCAATAACAAAAAAAAGCCATCACCAAAAAAAAGCCCCCGCACGCATGTGCAGGGGCTGGCGCAGGGCTCCACGCAAAAGGGCGTAGGCCGGGCTATTATTTGTGGTGTGTGGGTGGGCTGGGCTGGGTGCCATCCGCTGCCGCAGGGGCCGGGGTTGCAGCACTGGGGGCATCTGGTGGCAGCAGGCGGATCTGCTGGGCCGCCACATCGGCCAACTGGCCCAGAAGCTGGCTAAGCCCCTGCACCATGGCCATGGTGCTTCCACCGGGTGCGCCACTCAGGCTGATACGCTGGAGCGTGCCCTGCCCATAGGGCGCGCCAGACGCCGCCGGCTGGACAGACAGCATGGCATCCAGCTCCACTGTGCCCGCAGGCCCGGTGGAAAACCGGCTGACCGAGAGGTCCACATAAACCTGCGGGTCTGCGGCGGCGGTATCATTTTCTACAAACACACCTGTGCCGGGCAGGCGCTGGGCCAGATCGCCCGCCAGCGCATGGCCGATCTGGGCAGCAAGGGAATCGCTCCATGCATCATTGGGGGACACGCTCAGCCGGTAGCCGCTGTCGGCTGTTACAATCCGGTCGCGGTCCAGACCGGAGGCAATGCTGGGCAGGCGCACCTCCACATAACGCGGGCCACCCGCAAGGGGCTGCCCCGGCACCACCGCCAGCGTGTAGAGTGATGCACCCGCACCGGCACACCCGGTGAGTGTGACCGCCAGAAGCCCCAGCGAGGCCCCACCGGCCAGAACAGTGCGGCGGGAAAGACCAGCCCCAGCCAGTCCGTAAGGTTTAACGCGAGCCATGATCTTATCGTCCCGATATGAGCGCAGAGGGGTGGTTGGTCAGGAAGTCGGACAAAAAGCGCAGGGAGCGCGCGGTTTGTCCAAGCTGGATAACCATGGCCTGAAGGCTGCGCTTGAAGTCGCTGTCGCCCCCGTAGCTGGCCAGCAGGCGGTTGGCGTTGTGGAGCATCTGGTCCAGTTGCTCGGCCATGGCGGGCAGGCGCTGGCTGAGAGGTGCCAGACCTTTTTGCAGATCCTGCGTCAAAGCCTGAAAATGCTGCATGGACACACGCAGGCTGGCCAGAGACTGTTTGACATCCGGGCTGCTCAGCGTTTCGTCCGCATGGGCGAGCAGGTTGTTGGCGTTGGTGCCAATCTGCTCGAACGGCATGGCCGCCAGACGGTCGGTTACGGTGGAAAGCGATTCCATGATCCCGCTCATACCCCCCGGCTGACCGGGGATAACAAGCGTTGTGCCTTCCATGCTGGTGGTGGCCTTGCCCGCGTTCTTGACAAAGTTGAGCGAGATCAGCCCTTCCCCCGTCAGCAGGCTTGCGCTGTCGGTGGAGGCCCGCAGGCCGTTGGCCACCAGTGTCCGCAGCATGTCCGTGACCTCCTCGTGCGAGAGTTCCTTGGAGGTCATCACCCGTTCGGGCTGGATTTCCATGCCAATACGCACGCGCGGGTGGCCGGGGGTGGAGGTCATGTCCAGTTTAACACTGGTCACGTTGCCCACCTGAATCCCAAACATGCTGACCACAGCCCCCGGAGCCAGCCCCTTGACGGAGGAGGTCAGGTACGTGGCAACGGGAACACGCTCATGGTACCCGGCGTTCTGGGCATCTTCCTCGCTCTCATAGAGCTTGAACACGGTGTTGGCCGCAGCCATGGGCAGGTCACGCTGGAGTTTACCCTCCTCCAGCGGGGGCAGGCCAAAAGCCACCCCACCGGAGAACAGCGCCTGAAGGGACTGCAACTGCACCTTGAGCCCACCAGCCCCAAAGCCCACCTTAACGCCCGAGACGTTCCAGAACCGTGTGCTCCCGTTGAGGTAATGGTCGTAGGGTTCCTTGACAAAAATCTGGATCAGCACCGGCCCGCGCCCACCGGGCGGCATGGTGTAGCCCAGCACTTCCCCCACATCCACATCGCGGAAAAAGACAGGGGCCCCCTGCCCGATCGACCCAATATTGTTGGCCACCAGCGTATAGGTCTGGCCCGGCTGGTCCGAGCGCATGCCCGGCGGGGCTTCAAGCCCTTCAAACTGGTCCCTGCGCTGGCCGGAATTATGGCCGTTTTCATCCAGTCCGGGGTCAAAGGCGATGTACGCGCCAGACATCAGCGTTTCCAGCCCGGTAATGCTGGCCCCGTTAATGCGGGGGCGCACAACCCAGAACCGTGCCTTGTCGGTCAGCATGTCATTGGTGCCCTTGTTCATGCGGATGAGCACACGAACATGGCGCAGGTCGGGGGTGAGGGAGATGTTCTGCACCGTTCCCAGCACCACGGACTTGTTCTTGACCTGTGTCTGCCCACTGGTCAGGCCATCGGCGGTATCAAAGATAACAGAGATTTCCGGTCCGTTATCCACAAAGCTGCGCCAGACCAGAAAGCCCGCAATCAGCACCGAAATAATGGGAATAACCCATATGATGGAAAACCGGATCCTGCGCACCAGCGCATCCTGATTGTCACTTTCACCATGTCGTGGAGAATTGTGCCTGTCGTTCACGCCCTGTCCGGCTCCATATTGTTCAAATACGCGGCGGTTGTCTGCGGCGCGGGGGCGGGTGCGCCCCGACCGGCAAGGCCGCAATCGGTTTGTGCGTCGTTGTCCCCCACACCATCCCACATCACGCGGGGGTCAAAGGCATGCACGGCAAAAATGGTCAGCACCACAACAGCGGCAAAACAGACCATGCCCCCGTTGGCCGTAATGCTGGCCATGCTGTTAAAACGGACCATGGCCACCAGAATGGACACCATGAACACGTCAATCATGGACCACCGGCCAATTACGTCAATCACACGGTAGAGCTTGGTGCGCCCCACCAGCCAGCGCTCCGAACGCCGCCAAGTGGTGAACAGCATGAACAAAAGCCCCACAATTTTGAGCACGGGCACCATAACACTGGCAAACAGCACCAGCAGGGAAAGCGGGATCATGCCGTCCTGCCACAGTTCCACAGCACCTTCTATAATGGTGTGCCCCGTGCCCCCGCCCAGGCGGATAACGGTCATAACCGGGTAGATATTGGCAGGCAGGTAAAACACCACGGCAGAAATAAGCAGGGCAAGGGCGCGCACCCGCCCGTTGGCCTTGCGGCGGCGCACCACATGGCCACAACGCGGACAAAAGCCCAGTGCCTGCGTTGGGGGCATGGCCTCCTCAAACGCCAGCACCGCCCCGCACGACAGGCACGAAGCCATGTGAGAGGGGGCTGGCAGCGGGGTTGTTCTGCCCACACTCTCGCAGGTTAAGCGGATGCGCTTGTTGTCCATGCGGCGCAGGCTGTGGTCGGTCTGCCTGCGGTCCCAGATCAGTTCCGTATCCAGTGTGGCATCGGTCGCGGACATGGTGAGCATAAGCCCGGAGACCAGAAACACCGCAGCTCCGATCTGCACATACGCCAGATCGGACAGTTTGGTGTAGGCCACAAACACGCCCAGAATATACACCTCCACCATGGACCATGGGCGCAGGCGTTCGTACCATTTCAGCAGATGCGGGACCCAGAAGGGCAGTTTGGGCTGCAAAGCCCCCACCAGAATGGACAGCATCATGCCAATAACCAGCCCCGGCACCACAATGGTGGCAATGGCTACCAGCACGCCTACCTCGCCCCAGCCCTCGTGTAGCAGTTCGATCGGGCCTGTCAGGATATTCACCGTGCGCTGGCGGCCGTACAGGTCAAGCATCATCAGGGTTGAGGCCAGCATGGCAAGGTAGAGGGCAGCCGAACTAATGCAAAAGGCCAGCGGCGTTGCTATGGGGGATGTGCGGTTGCGCCGGTCCAGCAACTGGTTGCACCGGCAGCAGCGTGCCTGCGTACCGGGGGCAAGCTCGGGCAAAATCTGGTAATGCCCGCAGCACGGACACTCCACCACCCCGCGCAAAAGCCGGACGTGTCGCTCCTCATCAACAGGAACATCCTGCCCGGGGAACAGGGCCTCCCGCAGCAGGGCCATGACTTGCGTTGCGTTCATCACCTTACGTTCTTAATACCAACCGCCCACACTGTAACTGAAAAAACAGTATGCCACCCCTGCCATACAGACCTGCGTCCAGCGCTTTTGTGCCCCACACTCCATGCCAACAGGCCCAGAACCACCAGCGCGCGACCAAAGGGAGTGCTGCGCGCACCACCCCATAACGCAAAGCCGCGTAGCCCCGGCACTGCCCACGTGCTGGCCAGCACGCAAGGCCCCGCCCGAACCAGCCCCCACCCTACGCCCCAATACGCGCAAAAAACCGCGCCAAAACGCCTTTAAGGGAGGGCTTGCCCCCTTTTTACCCCGCATTGGGTGTTGCATGCTTGGGGTCATCATGATAACCAGCCTTCCGCACACACTCTGTGCCCGCTTAGCTCAGTTGGTAGAGCACATCATTCGTAATGATGGGGCCGATGGTTCGAATCCGTCAGCGGGCACCACCCTTTTTCCCCAAATTGTCATAAAGTTTTGGTCCGGGCTTGCCCCTGCCTGTGCCTTGGCATGCGCGTTTGCATGCGGCTGCCCCCATTGGTAAGGCTCCGGCAAACAAAGTCCCCCCAACGCCGCGCGCACGTACTGCGCGGGGCCGTTAGCAGGTGGGGTATTAGTGTGTTGTGGCCGCCACCGGGGCATCCAGCGTGTAAAGGCTGATCGCCATGGCATGCCCGTTGGAATAGTTCAGCCCCGCAACCGTGCCACGGCTGCGCGCCTTTGGCCCATCTGGCCCCAATGCGTCCATAAACGCCTTGCGCTCGCGCACGTCCACAAGGGCTGCCGTGCAGGCAGGGTGCGCGCGCAGGGCCTGTGCGGCCTGCTCGGCCCCACCCAGCACCACCTTGCCCCCAATCAGGAACACCAGACTGGGTTCGGTAAAGGAGGTCGAATACACCTGTGTTTGCGCGCAGGGCTTATGCGCCTCCACCAGCGCCACCAGCCGTGGGGCCAGCCAGATCGTGCGTAACTGTGGCACCACAACCGTAAACAGCCCCACATACAGCAAAGCTGCGGCAACAGCGCTGCTCAGGGCCGCATAACACAGCTCCGCCCGCCATATCTGCCACATGGCCAGCCCCACCAGCGGCAACACACCCCCGGCAAGAACAACCGCGGGCACGCAAAACTGGCGCTCCAGCGTCCACATCAGCACTGGCCCGGCCACGGCCAGCGCGCACCCTACAACGCCCCACAGCACAGCATAGGCCCCAAGCAGCACACGGCCCCAGCGCGCGTGCGGGCCATTGCGCCACAGCACACCACCCTGCGCCAGCAGACCGGCCGTTAGTATGGCAATGGCGGGGTACGTGGGCAGCACGTAGTGGGGCAGCTTGGTGGCAATGCCTTCAAACACCACCCAGTGTGGTACAATCCAGCACAGCAGGTAGCGCACCGGCAGGGTGCGCCGCTCACGCCAGACCTGCGGCAGAACGCTGGCGGCAAAATAGGAACCGGGCCAGAACGCAATAAGGAATACAAGCAGGTGGTAGCCCGGCGGCAGGCCATGCGCCTCCTGCCCGGAGGCGACCTTGCCCAGAAAGTTCACCCCCACCGAGCGACGAAAAAACTCTCCGTGGCTGACAACCCCAATGGCAATGCACCACGGCAGCACCACAACAGCGGCCACAAGCCAGCCCCAGCCTGGGCGCAGCCTGCGCCACAGGTCCAGATTACGCTCCACCCACCCCAGCACCAGAGGCGTTGCAAGGGAGGGAATAAGCACAACCGGGCCTTTGAGCATAAGCCCGCACCCCACAGCGGCCCAGAACAGCAGTGCTGTGCCCACCGGCGTGGTGCGCTGTGCATCCCTGTCCGCCAATGCGCGTACAAGGGCAAACTGGGCGACAAGCACGCTCAGCAGCAGGCACGAATCAATCGTGCCCATGCGGCTTTCTGCTGCCACCAGCACCGAGGCCATAAGCAGCACCGCAGCCCCAACCCCGGCCACGGGGCCAAACAGGCTGGCCCCCATAACCGCAGTCAGCACCACCGCAGCAGTCATGGCCAGCAGGGAGGGAATACGGTACGGCCAGACCGTGCGGGCATGTTCCAAGCCCACAGTCTTAACTGCCAGTGCTTCCAGCCAGTAAATGCCCGCAGGCTGAAGATAACGTGGCTTATCCTGAAAACGCACATCTATATAATTGTGCGTCTCCAGCATCTGGGCCGATGCTTCCATATAGCGCGGTTCGTCCCGGTCAAACGGGGGCGTACTCATGCGGCCGGGCAGGAACAGCACAAAGGCTGCAAGGCCGATCAGCACCAACACACGCCATGGTAGAGAGCGGGAGCGGCCCCCGGCCCCTAGCATTCATCAACCGTTTTGGGCAGGCGGGTGCGGTTGCGCAGCCACAGAACACCCAGCAGGTCCCGCACGCCAACTACGGCGCGGTTAAAATTGGTATATTTGGACTGCCCATGCAGCCGCGCCCGATGCGTTACCGGGTGGCACACTAGCGGCACCCCGTAAGATGCGAACAGCGCTGGCAAAAACCGGTGCAGACCTTCAAACTGTGGCAGGCGCAAAAAGTCTTCGCGCTGGAAAATCTTGATCGGGGCACCCGTGTCCGGGCAGTGGTCGTGCAGCAGGCGCTGGCGCAGGCCATTGGCAAAACGTGTGGCAAAACGGCGTGACCAGCCATCCTTGCGTCGGGCGCGCACACCCACCACAAGCGGTGGCGTGCCAGCAGCAGCACGTGCCAGAGCCAGCAAAGGCCCCAGTTCACGCGGGTCGTCCTGACCATCGCCATCTATGGTTGCAATCCACTGGCCTTTTGCCGCTGTAATGCCCGTACGCAAGCCCGCAGACTTACCGCAGCAGCGGTCATGCGAGAGTATGCGCAGGTTGGGCAGGCAATCCGTGCGGAGCTGGCGCAAAACGGCCACCGTGTTATCACGGCTCCCGTCGTTGACAAACACCACTTCGGATGGGGGGAGGCTTTGGCAGGCCTCGGCCAGTTCGCGGCAGACCTGTGGCAGGTTATCCTGCTCGTCCAGAACAGCAATAACGATGCTCAGCACGGGCTGAACATCGTTTGCCTGCGACACAGAGGCTTGCACCGTATGTGTCATACATATGAACCCTGAAGGGAGATGAGCCTAGGCTGCCTGACGGGAGAACGCGGCAGGCAGGTCAACCAACGCCTGATCAACCAGTGCGGAGGCTTTTTGCGCATCAATGGTCTGGGGGATAATGCTGTGAGCTGCGTTAACCGCCACATCAATGGCAAGCTGACGCACTTCCTTAACGGCGGCACGCTCGACAGCCGAAATCCGGTCACGGGCCATCTGTTCATGGCGGCGGACAGCGGCTTCGGCTTCGGCACGGGCCTGCTTGGCCATTTCGTCCGCCTTAACGCGGGACTGCTCGATAAGGGACTTGGCTTCGGCCAAAGCCTGTTCACGCTCACGCGTTGCGTCTTCGAGCATCTGCTCGGCTTCGCGGCGCAGGCGGGCTGCTTCGTCCAGTTCTTCACGGATCAGGTTGGCGCGGTTGTCCAGAATGGATGCGATAGGCGTCCACAGCTTTTTACCGGCCAGCACAAAGAACAGAACAAACGAAACAGCGACCCAGAAACCCGCTACATGAAAAATGTCAGTCATGACCAAAATTCCCCTGAGTACGGATTCAGATAATGCTGCGATGCGCGGAGGCGCTCTCAACACTCTGGGCAACAAGCTGGGCGTCTGGCGCAACACCTGTCAGCCGCTGCACCAGCGCCTGTGTGGTATCGGCCGCAATTTCTTTAAGCGCGCTCAAGGCCCGCGCTTTTTCTGCCGCAACATTCTTTTCGGCATCCGCAATTTCGGAAGCCAGACGTGCGTTGATTTCCTGCATCTGCTGCTCTGCCGCACGATGCTCTTCGTCCAGAACCTTCTGAAGATGCGCCTGGGCTTCTGCCATGGCATCTTTGCGGGCCTGCTGGAGTTCGGCTACGGCTTTGTCAGCATCCTGTTTAGCGGACCGGGCGACTTCAAGATCACCTGTAATACGCTGGCTACGGTCATGCAGAACGCGGGCGACACCCGGCAGCATGGCCTTGCTGAGAACAAGATAGAAGATGAAGAAAATAATTGCCCCCCACATGACCTGGCCGGTCACGAGTGGGTTGGCAAAGTCAAGCTGAGGCATTCCCGTGGCGTATGCACCAGGTGCCGAAACGGCCAGCAAAGAAACGCCGCAAACCGTTGCAAGCAGTCCGGCACGAACTGTCTTCGTAATCACACCCACAGGAATGTCTCCTCTTGTTTTCCCGATCTCAGACGAAGAGGATCAGGAATGCGATCAGCAGCGCGAACAGGGCGATAGCTTCTGTCAGTGCGAAGCCGAGCATGCCCAGACCGAACACGTGCGGGCGAGCCGCCGGGTTACGGGCAATGCTGCTGACCAGCGTTGAGAAGATGTTGCCGAGGCCGATACCAACGCCGGCGAGGGCGATAACGGCGATACCTGCACCGATTTCCCGGGCTGCAGCGATGTCCATATCAGTCACTTCCTTGTTTCAAGACAGTTTCAAACGAAACGGGCAAAGCAGCTCAGTGAGCCACGGCCTCCCGCAGGTAGATGCACGTCAGGATGGCAAACACATAGGCCTGCAATACCCCGACAAGCAACTCAAGAGCCATAAGCGCCACGTTAATGGCGATGGGCCCGATCGCAAACACGTCACCCACCACGCCAAAACCGGCGAGCATGATCACGAAGCTTGCGAAAATATCGAACATGACGTGCCCGGCAACCATGTTGGCGAACAGTCGGATGGACAGGCTGACCGGGCGGGAGAGGAACGAGAGAATCTCGATCGGGATCAGCAGGGGCGCCAGAAAGGGGCTGGCGCCGTCCGGCATGAAGTGGGCGAAAAACCGCAGGCCCTGCACCTTGAGCGACACGACAACCGTCAGCAGGAACACCATGAACGCCATGGCGAAGGTGACGGCAATATGGCTGGTAAAGGTGAAGGAGAACGGCAGAAGGCCGATGTAGTTCCCCGCCAGAATGAAGAAGAACAGGGTGAAGATGAACGGGAAGAAGGCTGCACCTTCCGGCCCGATCGTATCCACGGCCATGTTATGAATGAACTCGTAGCAGACCTCGGCTGCGGCCTGAAGCCGACCGGGAACAACTGCTGCGGGGCGCATGCCAAAATACAGGAACGCAAGAACAAGGCAGACTGCCGCCATCATGTACAGCGGAGACTGGCTGAAGCGCAGGGCCTCGCCCAGCCCGCCAAGAACGGGGTGGAGCTCAAACTGTTCAAGTACGTTAATGCTGGAACCGCCCGCCACAACCGCTCTCCTAGACCTTGCCCCGAATCGAACATCCGGGCTTCAGCTTCTTACTTTACGTCCATCGTCCTGACCAGACGCCAAACATTCAGCATTCCGGCGCTACCGCCCAAAAGTGCGAAGATGACAAGAAACAGCGCCCGGGTATGGAGCCAGTGATCCAGCCCCCACCCTATGGCAACCCCCACAACCAGCCCCGCGAGCATTTCTGTCCCGGCTCTGAACGCCAATGCAGCAAGGGACCTGTCGGCCTCCATGTTTGCATCAACCTGAGGTTTTTCCTCCTTGACCAGACCGTAGCGGCGCTCAGCCGACTGCAATCTGGCGTTGAAGGAATCGTCTTTTTCCTTACTCATACCTCGCACCTCCCAAGGGGTGCAGGCGCTTGCTAACGGGGCTGCCATATCCTGTCAAGAAACCTTAGCAGGCTTGCTGTCCAAAATATTGCACCGTAGCATTTGCGCCACCCCGCTGATTACTCCATTCCGGGCAGGCCAACCAGCCCGCGCGCGTAGTCCATGGCGGAAAAAGGCCGCAGATCCTCTACCTGTTCGCCCACGCCAACGGCATGCACAGGCAGGCCGAACCCATCGGCCAGCGCGACCACAATACCACCACGGGCCGAGCCATCCAGCTTGGTCACGACCAGCCCGCTCACGTTCACAAGTTCGCGAAAAACCCGTACCTGCTCCACCGCGTTCTGCCCCGTTGTGGCATCCAGCACCAGCAGGACCGAATGGGGAGCGCTTTCATCAAACTTGCGCATGACGCGAATAATTTTTGCCAGCTCTTCCATCAGCGCCGACTTGTTGTGCAGCCGCCCCGCCGTATCCACGAACACAAGGTCCGCCCCTTCGGCCTTGCCACGCTTGAGCGCTTCGTATGCAAGGCCTGCGGCATCAGCTCCCGGGGGACCGGCAATAACCTGGCAGCCCGTGCGCTCGCCCCAGATCTGGAGCTGCTCTACGGCTGCGGCACGGAATGTATCGCCCGCCACCATCATGACCTTGCTGCCCTGAGCGGAAAAAAAGCGGGCCATTTTGCCAATGGTGGTTGTTTTGCCCACGCCATTGACCCCCACAACCAGCACCACATGCGGTTTGTGGGCGGGGTCGGGGGCAAACGGTACGGCTACCGGCTCCAGAATCCGGGCAATTTCTTCGGCCAGAGCCAGCCGGATTTCCTCATCCGTGACTTCGGCGCCAAAGCGGCTGGACCGAAAAGTCTCAATCACCTTTTCCGCAACACCGGGGCCAAGGTCTGCGGTAATGAGCAGTTCCTCCAGTTCCTCCAGCGCCTCGTCATCCAGTTTGCGGCGGGTAAAAATACCCGTAAGCCCGCCACCCAGCTTCTGGGTGGAGCGGGACAGCCCCTCCTTGAGACGAGAGAAAAAACCAAGCGCCATTCTAGATCCTTTCCGCCACCAGTCCGCCCTCTTCCACCGCAATGGGCAGAAGAGAGAGAATATCCCCCACCGTGGCCTCGGCCCCGGTCAGGCGGACTGGTGCAAACTGCTCGCTATGTCCTGTTGTGGGGGTTTCCATCAGCACGCGCTGGGGCTGGCCCAGCAGGCTTGCGTAGTAGCGCGCAGCAGACGCGGCCCCCACCGCCCGCAGGCTGGCCGCACGGGCCTTGCGCTGGGGCACGGGTACGGCCCGCATGCGGGCCGCTGGCGTGCCCTCACGCTCGCTGTAGGGAAAAACATGCAGGTACGGCAGCGCCATATCCGCCACAAAGGCGCGCGTCTGCTCGAACAATGCGTCATCCTCGGTAGGGAAGCCCGCAATCAGGTCCGCGCCAATACCAATATCGGGCCGCAGGCTGCGGGCGCGGGCCACAACATGGGCGGCATCCTCCACAAGGTGGCGGCGCTTCATGCGTTTGAGAATAAGGTCCGACCCTGCCTGCAACGACAGATGCAGGTACGGCATAAACCGTGGTTCGGCCTCCAGCAGTTGCCAGATATCCTCGTCAATTTCCACCGGATCGACCGAGGACAGGCGCAGCCGCTCAAGCTCGGGCACCAGCCTGAGCACACGGCGGCACAACTGCCCCAGTACGGGCTTGCCCGGCAGGTCCGCCCCCCATGATGTCATGTCCACGCCGGTCAGCACCACCTCGCGGTAGCCTGCACCCACAAGGGCGCGCACCTGCTCCACCACCGCCCCCAC
Organism: Acetobacter sp.; assembly: GCA_047719095.1. Lineage (GTDB taxonomy): Bacteria > Pseudomonadota > Alphaproteobacteria > Acetobacterales > Acetobacteraceae > Acetobacter. The sequence goes on along the minus strand of JBDNSL010000051.1, from coordinate 3,451 downwards.
CGGCACCGAGCGCGAAGGCCCGCGCCCGAACGGAATAATGCAGAAGGTGCAGCGGTGGTCACACCCCTGCTGCACCTGCACAAACGCACGGGTGCGCCCTGCAAATTCGGTTACCAGATGGGCTGCTGTCTCCCTTGCCGCCATAATGTCGGACACGGCCATGGGCTGGGCCAGTGCAGCGGGGGACCAGCTCTCGGCCTTGAGTTTTTCCTCATTCCCCAAAACGCGGGTAACACCGGGCAGGCTTGTCCAGTTTTCGGGGTGGATCTGGGCAGCACAGCCGGTCACTACAATGCGGGCATCGGGGTTTTCGCGGTGGGCGCGGCGGATAGCCTGACGCGCCTGCCGCTCCGCCTCCCCCGTAACCGCGCATGTGTTTACGATAATGACGTTGCCAAGGCCCTGCGCGTGGTCACGCATGACCTCGCTCTCCCACGTGTTCAGGCGGCAACCAAATGTCAGGATTTCAGGCCGGGTGGTCATGACGGATAGGCGGCCAGATCGACCGTCCCTTCAAAAGCGGTGGTGGCAGAGCCGGTCATGAGCACATGGTTGGTCTGCTCGGACCAGACAATACGCAGGCTCCCCCCATCCAGCTCCACCGTGCAGTTCCGGGCCGCAAGCCCGCGCCGCACGGCGTTGACTACGGCGGCACACGCGCCCGAGCCACATGCCTCGGTCACGCCAGCACCGCGTTCATGCACTTTCAGGCGCATGCGCTCCGGCCCATCCATACGGGCAAAGCCGATATTGGCGCGCTGGGGAAAAATGGGGTTGTGCTCCAAGGCATGCCCCTGCGCCAGCATGGCAAAGTCGGGCACAAAAAACGTGGCGTGCGGGTTACCCATGGAGGCCGCAGCCGGGTCGCCCGGCAGGGGCAGGTGCAGCGTGTCCACAGCCATGGCCAGTGGCACGTCCTGCCAGTGGGTGCGTGGGGCACCCATATCCACCGTTACCAGCCCATCCAGTTCCCTGCGTGTGGGCAGCACGCCTGCGCTGGTTTGCAGCGCAGGCGTGGCATTGCCGCTCTGGCGCCACACAAGGTCGGCCACACAGCGCGAGGCATTGCCGCAGGCCCCCGCCTCCGACCCATCGGGGTTGAAGAAGCGCACAAGCACATCCGCCCCCTCTGCCGTGGGGGTGCGCAGGGTAACAAGCTGGTCGCAGCCAATGCCCCGGCGGCGGTGGGCCAGTGCCGCAATGCGGGCCGGGGTCAGGGACAGGTCGCCCGTCCGCTCGTCCAGGATGACAAAGTCATTCCCCAGACCGTGCATTTTGTAAAAAGAGGTCAGCATTGCGCGCCTTATATGCCAATTCGGACCCAGATGCCATGCCCGTCCCGCACGGTGGGGCGTGGGCTGGCCAACTATTCCATACCATGGCGGGCCTGCCCGTGTCCCGGCCTGTGTGGCCTGCCCGCCTGTTAGAGAAAGCGGCCCGGAGCGCCGCGCTGGAGCACCTCTATTTTGTAGCCGTCCGGGTCGGTCAGGAAAAAGAACTGCCCGACCACCGTGCCGTCATGCTGCATGGTTTTAACCGGCGTAACCGTGTGGCCCTGCGCGCTTATGCGGGCGTGCTCGGCCACCACATCGGCCACGGATACGGCCAGATGGCCATAGCCATCACCCAGTGCGTAAGGCTCCGTGCGGCCGTGGTTAATGGTCAGTTCCAGCTCAAAACTCTGCTCGGCATTGGCCAGATAGACCAGTGTAAAACTGTCAAACCCAAAGCGGCCAACCGGGGCAAGGCCCAGCGTATCGGCATAGAAGGCGACGGATCTGTGCTCGTCCAGCACCCGCAACATGCTGTGGATCATTCTGGCCATTCAAGACTTCCCTTCACGTAATGCTCTGTTTTTTCAAACTCTACTGCGCCTTCTTTAACGCCTGACGCGTTTGTTCTGAAATTATTTTTTAAACACGTCTCCCTTTACTAAAGGGGTACTAAAATGGTTCAGATCAAATCAGGTTTCCACCACACACAAACCAGACAATGAAAGAGAGCATGCGCATCTTAAAGTCCCTGCACGCCTCTTTGGCGCACTGTATGAAAGCCCGCCTGTGCATGGGCACGGTGCTGGCTTCCGGCCCACTGCTGCTGTGCCTTGGCGCACCAGCCTTGGCTGCGGGGGGCGAGGCATCGCTCGATGCGCTGGAACAGCAGATATCGCGCATTCAGTCCGAGCAGCGCGCGCTGCAAAAAGCGCTTGTCAGCGTGCAAAAGCAGATTGCCGCCCACCGCACACTCACCCACGCAGGCACATCTGCCGCCCACCACGGCCTTGGCGCCCATCAGCTTGCCAGCATGGATGCCGCCGACCACGAGGCAGGCATTGCCGTAAACTCCGCCGAGCATGAGGAAGATGAAGGGGCCGCCCGCCACCTTGGTGCCAGCGGGCACTTCCATGCCGGTGGGCCGGACGCCCAGCCCGTGTTTGGGGGTGCGGAAGACAGCCCCACAGTAGAATCCGTTGTGGGCCACCGCGCAGAAGACGTTATTTCCCGCGTGGCCGAAAATGGCGTTGGCCCCCACTCGCGCGAGACGGCGGGCGCACAGGCCGCCGGTGCGCTGGGTGACCACGGGGTGTTCCACCTTGGCCCTGTCACCCTTATTCTGGGTGGGTTTATTGATGCCTCGGCCGTGGAGAGCAACCGCCACACCGCCAGCGGCACCTTCAACTTCTGGCAGGCAACCCCATTCCAGAACGACCCGCGCTACCATACCGATAATTTTGAAGGCAGCGCGCGCTACAGCCGCCTCTCGCTTATGGCGCGTGGGAATATTGACAAATACTCCACCATTTCCGGCGTGTTTGAAATGGACTTTGGGGCCGGGGCCGCCACCACGGATGCGTATGAGAGCAACAGCTACGCTTTTCGTATGCGCCAGGCCTACCTTGCGTATGACAACAGCAAGGAGAATTTCCACTTCCTTGCCGGTCAGGCGTGGAGCATGCTGACCCCCGGCCGCGTTGGTATTATCCCCCGACAGGAAAGCCTTCCAGAAACCATAGAATCTTCCATGCTGGTCGGGCAGACATGGGCGCGGCAGTTGCAGTTCCGCTTTGTAAAAGACTTTCTCAGCCACCGCCTGTGGACCGGCCTGTCGATTGAAAACTCGGCAACGCTGTACAACACCAACGGGTTTGGAACGAGCGGCAGCGCGTGTGGCTCCACCACACTGGGCGATGGTCAGGCCTGTGCGCCCGGCGGGCAGGTGGCCACCATTGGTTCGGACGGCACGGGCCTGACCAACAATGCCCTGTTCCCCAACGAGATTGCCCCCGACGTTATTGGCAAACTCGCATGGGACCCGCACTGGGGCCATTACGAGCTGGAGGGGATTCTCCACTTCCCGCATGACCGCGTATCCACCCTTGGCGGGGGCAAAAACCATACCGCCGTGGGGGGTGGTGGGGGTGGCTCCATGATTCTGCCCGTTATCCCCCACA
>JBDNSL010000050.1:0-17736 GCA_047719095.1 Acetobacter sp. | reverse complement strand
CACCAGCACCAGCACCAGCACCAGCACCAGCACCAGCACCAGCACCAGCACCAGTTGCTGAATTGGATGCCCCTCGGGTGCAAGCGGAAATTGATCGGCTTCGGGCACTTTTCCAAAAAGATGTGCCCGTCGCCTTTATGCCAACCGATACCCAGAAAGAGACATGGCTGACGTTGGCGCGCCAGCAGGCCAGCCAGTCAGGCTTTGCCATTCAAAGCCCGCAGGCTGTCGTTATCGCAGATCGCAACCCAACGGTGCAGCGTGCCTGTGTTGTGGTCGCCCGGCCAGACACGCCCGAATGGACCATTATCGGTTGCACGCGCATATCCACAGGCACAATAGGGCGCAAGCACCACTATATTACGCCTCTTGGTATTTTCACCAACACGGCCGACAGGCTTGGCTACCGAGCACAAGGCACCAAGAATGAAAACGGAATCATGGGCAATGGCACCAAAGGCATGCGCGTGTGGGACTTTGGCTGGCAGGTCGCAGAAAAAGGATGGCTACCCAGCCGGGAGCAAGGCCCTATACGGCTGGAAATGCATGCAACAGACCCTGTCTTTCTGGAGCGCCAGCTAGGTCACATGGCATCTGCCGGGTGCATTCGCATTCCGGCATCCCTGAATATCTATATCGACAGGAATGGCCTGCTCGATGCCGAATATGAACGCAAGGCTGCAACAGACAAGCGCTTTCAGGCCCTCCTGCGCACGGACAGAACGCCATCCATTCTGGCAGGTCTGGCCGTTATTGTGGTGGACAGCACGCCACCTACAGTACCGGTTACAACGGCACAGAACCAATCACCCAATCTTGTATCTTCCAAAATGCCTATTTCCCCTATTCATTAACTCCAAATGCAACAGGGAGCGCGCCTTTGCGCCCTGTGCTGCATCATACCGGCAACACGCAAAGTAATGGGCTAAAACAGATATGATACAGAGCATGCCCCTTTGTGCTGACCAAAGGTCCAATACTTCCGCCCCCACGTCCCACCAGCTTTTTACGGACCTTATAGACCGCTCTCTAGCACATGAGCCGGTCCCTTACGCGCTTGTCTGGCCATGTGAGGAACACGCACTGTCTGGCCCGCTGGATGCCGCCCAAAAGGGCATTATCAAGCCGGTTCTGATCGGGGATGAAGCCTGTATTCGCGCAACGGCGCAAAAACACCAGATCGATATCAGCCCGTATCAGATCATGTGTGCCTCCACGCCGGAAGCCGCGGCCCAAAAAGCTGTTGAACTTGCCCGGACAGGATGCGTGCAGGGTCTCATGAAAGGCAGCTTGCATACGGATGCGCTTATGCATGCGGTGGTGTCCCCCAGCAATGGGTTGTGCACGGGGCGTAGAATCAGCCATGTTTTTCTGCTCGCCGTACCGGGTTACAAAAATCTGTTGTTTGTCACCGATGCAGCCATCAATATTTTCCCCGACCTTGCGACAAAACGCGACATTGTCCAAAACGCCATAGACCTGCATGTCGGGCTGGGACTGGGGGCACCAAAGGTAGCCATTCTTTCCGCAGTGGAAGTAATCAACCCCAAAATTCCCAGCACTCTGGATGCTGCCAGCTTGTGTAAAATGGCCGAACGGGGCCAGATCACAGGGGGCATACTGGACGGGCCTCTTGGCATGGATAACGCTATAAACCCAGAAGCTGCGAGAATAAAACGGCTTGTGTCCCCCGTGGCAGGGCAGGCGCAAATTCTGGTCACACCCGACCTTGAAGCGGGGAATATGCTCGCCAAAAATCTGATTTTTATGGCGCAGGCGGACTCAGCCGGCATAGCCCTTGGCGCCAAGGTGCCCATAGTGCTGACAAGCAGGGCAGACAGTGTGCAGGCCCGGCTGGCATCGGCTGCTATCGGTGCTTTATACGCTAGGCATCTGGCGCAACTGGGAACCGCTTTTTAAACGGTCACACCTTGCGGAAATACCTCCATGTCGAATGTCATCATTGTTTTTAATGCCGGGTCATCCAGCCTGAAATTTACTGTTTTTCAGATAGGCGACAAAGCGAGCATACAAAAACTGATTAAGGGTCGGCTCGAATATGACGTGGAGACGTTCCATTTTTTAGCATCCGACCAGAACGACCAACTTATCGAACACACAACACATCCGCTAGAACACATAAAGCCACTGGAATATCTGCTGAACTGGCTGGCCGAGCATGAACAGGGCAAACACAACATTATTGGCGCAGGGCACAGAATTGTGCATGGCGGCCCGCACTTTCTGGCTCCTGTACTTGTCACGCCAGAGGTTCTGATCAGGCTTGAAGCGCTTACTCCCTTTGCCCCCCTCCACCAGCCACAAACGCTGGCCCCCGTCCACGCCATTGCCGATTATTGTCCCGAACTGCCGCAGGTTGCCTGCTTTGATACGGCTTTCCACTGCTCCATGCCCGATATTGCCCGGCTTTTGCCCCTTCCACGCCGGTATGGCGAAAAAGGGATCAGCCGTTATGGATTTCATGGTCTTTCCTATGACTACCTGACCCAACGGCTCAAGCTGATTGACCCTGAACTGGCCAAGGGGCGTACCATTTTAGCCCATCTGGGGAATGGAGCCAGCCTGTGCGCCTTAAAGGGGGGCAAGAGCGTGGAAACCACAATGGGGTTTTCCGCGCTGGATGGCCTTATGATGGGCAGCCGCTGCGGCATGATTGATCCGGGAGTCCTGCTCTACATGCTCCGAGAAGAGAAAGCGGACTGGAACACTCTGGTCAACACGCTCTACCACCAGTCCGGCCTGCTGGGTGTGTCTGGCGTATCCTCGGATATGCGTGTGCTGCGCGAGCATATGGCCAGCCAGCAGGACCCCACCATACAGGAGCATATCCAGCAGGCACTCTCTTTGTCAGCGTACCGTATTGTGGAAGAAATTGGTGCCCTTGCCGCCATTATGGAAGGGCTGGATGGACTGGTCTTTACCGCAGGGATAGGCGAGCATGACGCCCAACTCCGCCAAGATGTCTGCAAGGCGCTGGAGTGGCTGGGGGTGAAGCTGGATAATGCTGCCAACGCACGCCATGCCAGCATCATAAGCACTCCAGATAGCACCATTCGGGTGCGGGTTGAACCAACCCATGAAGAACTGGTGATCTGCCAGAATGTTCTCCCCTTTGTGTAGGGCAAGCCATAACTCCCCCATGCTGCCGCCACGCATAAGCGTTAGGAGGGGAGGGAAGTGCCCAGAGCCTTGAGCTTGCGGTACAGTGTGGAACGGCTCACGCCCAGCAGGCGGGCCGCGGGCGCAATCTTGCCTTGGGCCATGGCCAGAGCACCTTCTATGACTGTGCGTTCGGCCTCCTGAAAATCTGGCACGCCTGTTGCTCTGGCGCCAAGGTCAAAACAGACATTGGCAACATCGGTGTTTTCTATCCCCAGCATGGTACGCGCAGCATAGGTTGCCCCCAACACAATGCGCGTGTCATCCAGTGCGATCATGGGTAGGGATATTCCGTTTCCTTCTCCTAGCAACAGAACCGTTTTGTTGCGAAAAGCTGTAAGAAAACTCCGCCGTTCCAGCCTGCGTGCGGCATCAATCAACACGGCCTCCATCATCAACGCCACCCGGCCAGATGGGTCCGATCGGATGGAGCTTGCATCCAACGCGCCAGCAACACGGCCATCGGGGCCGTAAAATGGCACGGCGGAGCAGGTCAGGTAACGCAAGCCCGTACACCAGTGTTCATCCCGGTGGACAGTCACCGGCTGGCCTTCCACTAGGCAGGTTCCTATTCCATTTGTGCCTGCCACAGCCTCGGCCCAGTTTGCCCCCGGCCACAGGTGCCAACGCCTGCATCCTTTTTCAAACGGGGGGGCGCCACGACGGGCAACCACTATGCCCGCAGGGTCGGTGAGCAGCACATTGTAATCCAGAGTGGAGACAATGCCATGCAGACGGTCCAGTTCGGGGTCCGCTATTTTCATGGTGACCCCCATACGCTCACGCGCCTGCCGTAGCTCGGCTGAGCACAGAATGTCCCTGCTCAACGTACTGTCCGTGGCAATGCCGTATTCTTCCGCACACCTGCGCCACGAATTGCGGATCAGGGGCGGCAGGGTTGACCACATGCCAGAGGCTAACGTGATGGAGTTCATATGCTCTCGCCTATCCGTAAAAAAGTGTTCTGGCGTGTAATACGTTTCGGATATGCGACACTTCGCCTCCGCTATCCTCAAATGCGCGTGAGAGGTTTTTTGTGTTGGCTTATACCTATCCGCATATCACCCCATAACTGAGCGCATACCCACTTCGCACCATATTTTTTGCGTGCGGAATGGGGCGGAAACATTCCGTTGTTTTTTCCAACCCATACGGCACACAAAAAACCGGGGGCAAACATGCAGATCGCACACGATATTCTTCTGCGTTCCTACCGTTCCATGCGGACAATCCGTGACTTTGAGGAACGTCTTCACGTGGAATTCGCAACCGGAGAAATTCCGGGCTTTGTCCATCTCTACTGTGGCGAGGAGGCATCGGGCGTTGGTGTCTGCGCTCATCTGACAGATACGGACACCATAGCCAGCACGCACCGTGGCCATGGCCACTGCATTGCCAAAGGTGTTGGCGTAGATGGCATGATGGCCGAAATTTATGGCCGCAAAACAGGTGTTTGCCACGGCAAGGGCGGGTCCATGCATATTGCGGACCTGTCTTTGGGCATGCTGGGGGCCAACGGCATTGTCGGCGGGGGCCCCCCCCTTATCTGCGGTGCCGCACTCTCGCACAAAGTGCTCAAAGATGGCGGCGTGGCCGTAGCATTTTATGGGGACGGCGCCTCCAACGAAGGCACAACACTGGAAAGCCTTAATCTGGCTATGGTCTGGAAGCTTCCGGCCGTGTTCGTCTGCGAAGATAACGGATATGGCGAGGCAACGGGCTCATCCTATGCCTGTGCAGGCACACAAAAGGCCCGCGCGGCAGGTTTTGGCATGCCCTATATTGATTGTGACGGCACGGATTTTTTTGCTGTGTATGAGGCAGCGGGGCAAGCCATAGCCCATGCACGGGCAGGCAATGGCCCGATTATGCTGCATGTGCATCTGGCACGCTGGTATGGCCATTTTGAAGGCGACGCCATGACCTACCGGATCAATGGTGAAGTCGCGCGCGAACGCGCAGAGCGCGACTGCCTTAAAAACTTCCGGCAGCATATTGCGCAAACAAGCCTGCTGGACCCCGCAGCACTGGACGACATTGACGCCAGCGTGAAGGACGAAATTGAGGCCGCCGTAAAAGCCGCCAAAAGTGCGCCATTGCCCGAACCCGCAGACCTAGAAGCAGACGTTTACGTCTCTTACTGAGCCGACCGCATAACGGAGAGTTATCATGTCTAAAAAAAGCTTCCGTCAGGCTATTAACGAAGCCCTGCGGCAGGAAATGCAGCGTGACCCACGCGTTGTTCTTATCGGGGAAGATATTGCAGGCGGGCAGGGGGGTACTGCTGGCATAGTGGATGCATGGGGTGGCGTTCTGGGCGTTACCAAAGGACTGTACACCGAATTCGGCCCCGATCGTGTGTTTGATACCCCCATTTCCGAGGCATCCTATATCGGAGCGGCAGTTGGGGCTGCGGCCACCGGGCTGCGGCCGGTCGCGGAACTGATGTTCGTGGACTTTGTGGGCTGCTGTCTGGACCAGATCATGAATCAGGCCGCCAAATTCCGCTACATGTTTGGCGGCAAGGCCCGCACCCCACTGGTTATTAGGGCCATGTATGGTGCAGGCTTTAATGCGGCCGCACAGCACAGCCAGGCCCTTTACCCGCTCTTTACCCATATTCCCGGACTGAAGGTTGTTATCCCGTCCTCCCCCTACGAAGCGAAGGGCCTGCTGATTGAGGCAATACGCGATGATGACCCCGTGATCTTCCTTGAAAACAAGGTCATGTATGATGACGAGGAAGAAGTGCCAGACGAGCCCTATTCCATCCCGTTTGGTGAGGCCAATCTGACGCGTGAGGGCGATGACGTTACCATTGTAGCGTTTGGCCGCATGGTCAACTTTGCCAACGAGGCGGCAGACAGGCTGGAAAAAGACGGCATAAGCTGCACGGTTATAGACCCCCGCACCACGTCCCCGCTGGATAGCGCGACCATTTTGGAATGCGTGGAAGATACCGGACGTCTGGTTATTGTTGATGAATCCAGCCCACGCTGCAACATGGCAACAGATGTGGCAGCCCTTGTGGCGGAAGACGCGTTTGACGCCCTTAAAGCGCCCATTCGCCGGGTTGGCCCTCCGCACACGCCAGTCCCCTTTGCGACTGTTCTAGAAAAACTGTACCTGCCAGACGCCGCCCGTATTGAAGCAGCCGTTCGTTCCGTCATGGCCTACAAAAAAACAAAGCAGGATGCCTGAACAATGACAGACCTTATTACGCCCATCACCATGCCCAAATTTGGTCTGGCCATGACCGAGGGTAAAATTGCTGGCTGGAACATTGCCCCCGGAGGGCATGTGGATGCCGGGCAGGAAATTGCGGATATCGAAACCACCAAAATTACCAATGGCTACGAAAGCCCGGCATCTGGCACATTACGCCGCCAGATTGCCGAAGAAGGGGAAACCCTGCCGGTTGGCGCTCTGTTGGGGGTGCTGGCCGAACCTGCGGTCAGTGATGCGGATATTGATGCCTTTATCGCCAAATTTCAGGCCGATTTTTCATCCGACAGCACCGGCACAGAGCAGGACGATCACTCAGAACCCGTGCTGCTCAGCGTTGGAGACCTGACACTGCGCGTGCTTGATGCCGGGCAGGGGGACAGTACGCCCCTTTTGTTCATTCACGGTTTTGGCGGGGATCTGGGCAACTGGATGCTCAACCAGCCAGCCTTTGCCACCAACCGTCGCACAGTCGCCTTTGACCTGCCGGGGCATGGAGGGTCCTCCAAAAACGTAGGCGACGGCAAACCCGCAACATTTGCAGCCACTGCGGCCGCACTGCTGGACAAGCTGGACATTGCCAAAGCCCACATTGTAGCCCACTCACTGGGGGGGGCTATCGCGCTCGAACTGGCCAAGGCTTTTGCACCAAAAGTCGCCTCACTGACCCTTATCGCTCCTGCGGGGTTGGGACAGGACATCAACATGGACTTTATTGAGGGCTTTATTACTGCGGATCGCCGCAAAACCCTTGAGCCTGTGTTGAACTACCTAGTGCATGACAAAACCCTTATTTCGCGCAAAATGGTAGAGGACATCATTCGCTTCAAACGTCTGGATGGGGCTGTTCAGGGCTTGCAGACAATTGCCCAGAGCTGCTTTCCCGGTGGGCAACAGGCGGATGACCTCCGCCCCGTACTGGAAGGCTTTGCGGGACCGGCACAGATTATCTGGGGCGCTGATGACGAAATTCTGTCTTCCAACAGTGCAAAAGACCTGCCTGAGGCAATAACGGTTCTTATCCTTGCCCAGACAGGCCATATGCCACAGCTGGAAAAAGCGGCTGATGTGAATGAAGCCATCACAAAAATCGTGGGATAATAGAACAAATTTTACGGTATTTGGCCCTTGCAGAGACATGCTGTCCTGCAAGGGCTTTTTTTTATCCCGGTTGCGTCAACTCTGGCTGTAAAAGCCGATTTTTTAACATGCCATAAAGTGCTGCATACCAAAATGTATCAGGAATGAAACAGTATTTGGAAATTACAAACACACTCCCGTGAACTCATACAGAAAACGATTAGAATATATTCATTTATTTGCAAGTTAATAGCTCAGAAAGTCTCCTGCCAAGCGCATAACGTGACTGTTGCAGACCCGTTACCAGCTTTTGTGGGACCATTATCAAGGGCATACGACCATGCAGCAACGTCACACCCTCTATGACCGATCACTTATCGCCATTTGATCGCGCCCAACCCCCATTCCACAAAACCAAAAGCTGCCAGACATCTTTGATCTGCTGGCAGCCTCCATAATGGAGATAGTTCATGCTGCTTGGCAAAAAGCCGGAACGGTTCATGCTCGCCTTAAACCTGTGCGGGAGTTGCCTGCTCCTATCTGGCACCAACCAGTCCCGTGCGGCAGACATAACCTTGGGCATTATTGGCCCGCATGAATACGACCTGCCGGTGGACTACAAACCCTTTAACGTGCTGGTCCAGTATGGCAATGGTAACGCCGCAGGCAATACCTACAACAGCACAGGCCAACGCGAAGCAGCGCATGGCGGTAGCCACACGTGGTCGGGGCTGACCAAATACGTGCATTTTCGTACCTTTGATGCACTCCCTCATGTTGGTTTTGCTTTTGAGGTTATTCAGTCCGAAAGTTTTACACTGGCAGGGGGCACCAATTCCGGAGGGCTGGGGGGCACAATTGTCGGGCCTGCCGCATGGTTCAAACCCAACGCGCAGAGCACTCTTGGTTTTCAGACATTCATGCAAACACCGTCTGGCACACGCGACACGCTGGCATCGGGCTACTGGGCCAACATATCCAGTATTATCTTTGACTATGAATGGAAATATTTCAGTTTTGACGGTGATATAGGCACCGTTGTTGGTTCAACAAAACATAAAACCAACGAGCATAGCTATTCACCCGGCGTGGTCTTTTACAGTAATTTACGCTTTAGCTGGAAAGCCACAAAACTCGTAGAACCCTTTTTTGCGTTTGACTGGCAAAATGTTGGCGGAACATACGACCAGAGCGCACATTATGATCTGGATAATTCCAGCAGCCGGGAGGTAGCCCCCGGCTTGGGCGTTATGTTCAACATCAGCCGGACTGTCAGCTTTACGGCACGCTACGCCCATTCCATTGAAGGTCGAAACGTGCCGGAAACAAACGCCTATTATGTCAAATTTCTCTACCTGTGGCCGTAGCGGGCATAAGAGCTTCCCCCATAAATAAAGGGGGATATGAGCATGTTCATACTTCAAAAAGCCAAGGTATCGTAGAGCAACTTAAAATTCAGAATAAGAATAAGGCCCGCAACGAGCCACGAAAAAACCGTAAGAGATTTTGAAATAACAAACCCTCCCATCAGCTTGCGATCGGAGACAAACAGAATCAGAGGGATAACCGCAAAGGGCAACTGCATGGACAGCACCACTTGGCTGGCCATCAACAGTTGACCAACGCTTGAGTTACCATAAAGCACTGTTCCAATAACAACCGGCACAATGGCCAGCCCACGGGTTACAAGCCGCCGCGCCCAATGTGGCAGCCTAAGGTGTAAAAACCCGTCCATAACAATCTGCCCGGCCAGCGTGCCCGTAATGGTCGAATTTGTACCAGCAGCCAAGAGCGCCAGACCAAACAGCGTGGACGCCACCCCCAACCCCAGAAGGGGAGAAAGCAGATGGTAGGCATCCTGAATTTCGGCCACATCCTGATGCCCGGTTGTGTGAAAGGCTGCGGCCGCTACAATAAGAATTGCTGCATTAATGAACAGTGCCAGCATTAAGGCTATTGTACTATCCCACGTGGCCCAGCGTATGGCGTCCTTGCGGCCCCGTTCCGTTCTTTCATACGCCCTGCTTTGCACAATGGATGAATGAAGGTACAGATTATGGGGCATAACAGTGGCCCCAATAATGCCAATGGCAATATAGAGCATCTGACTGTTGGTCAGTATTTCCATAGAAGGCTTTAAACCGGCAAGGACGGATGCCAAAGGCGGGGCCGCAGCAACAAGCTGCACGGCAAAGCAGAGGGCAATAATACTTAAAAGCCCAATAATAAAGGCTTCCAGATACCGAAATCCGCGGTTCATCAAAAACAGAACAAGCACGGCATCAAGGCTGGATATCAGTGCCCCCATCAGCAATGGAATATGGAACAGCAATTGCAGTGCCACTGCGCTACCAATGACCTCTGCAAGATCGCAGGCAATAATGGCCAACTCACAAGCCAGCCAGAGCACCATATTCAACACAGGATGGAAGCGCTGCCGGCAGGCCTGAGCAAGATCCAACCCGGTGGCAATGCCCAGACGGGCAGACAGGGCCTGCAACAAAATCGCCATGAAATTGGACAACACAATTACGCACAGCAACGCATAACCAAAGCGCGCGCCACCCTGTAGGTCTGTCGCCCAGTTGCCCGGGTCCATATACCCGACGGACACCATATATCCAGGGCCCACATAACTTAAAAACCGACGCACCCAATGGGTGTTATCGTGCGGTACGTGGATACTGGCAAACGCTTCGGGCAGAGAATGCCGTTGCTCGGCCTGTTCGGGTTGATGAACCGATATGCGCATCATCTTGTGCACTCAGCCCAACTGGCCTGCAAACCACAAGATAATGGGCCACAAGGCAGGCTGGAGTGGGCATTAAAAAAAAGTACTTGAATGGTCCTCATTCATGAACTGTGGCAACAGATACGCCCTTGGGCAAGACCCAAATGCGTTATTGATGCCGAATAAAATAACAGCCCCCTTCATTGGCTTCATGCCGCATGCACGTTAGAACACCCAACTGCTGGCACGCAGTGTCCACGCACGAAAAATTCTTCCAGCCCAAAGATCCGCCATGACCGCTCAGCCTATTATTTTTTACCCTGACCAGCGTTTAAGGCAGGCCGCAGCACCTGTGGTTCTGTTTGACACCTCATTACAAAGCCTCGTTACAGATCTGCTGGACACGCTGCGCACGGTATCGGGAATAGGCATAACAGGCCCCCATATTGGTGTTGGCCTGCGCGTGGTTGTTTTGGACCTCCCCCAGACCGATGCGCCACAGATATACATAAACCCGGAAATTATCTGGCGATCAGAGGCTCAGGCACAGCATGAAGAGGGGAGCATTTCCATGCCGGGAATGTTCGCGCCCGTCCTGCGCCCATCTGCAATTAAAGTCCGCTATGCTGACCTGAATGGGCATTTACATACTGATGAAGCCAATGGCCTGCTCTCACTCTGCCTTCAGCACGAAATTGACCAGTTGGACGGGATATTCTGGTTACAAAAACTGTCCAGCCTGAGGCGTAGTCGCCTTATCGCGCGCTATAAAAAGGTGGAGCACAGCTAACGGTAGAGGCTGTCAATTAGCCGCAGCACCGTAAAACCGCCGTCTCCCGCCATCATTCCATGTCATAAGGCACAGAGTGACAAAGCGCAGTTTTCTGCGGGGAGTGTCAACAGGCGTCATTTATTTTCAGGGGAAAGTGGAGGTCCGGGCGTCTGTCGATCATATTGTTTAATTATCTGATTTATATCAGTAAAAATTTACAAATTTCGGACAATACCCCCTAAAATACCCCCATAATTTTTCGGTAGCGGGGGTATCTCAGGTTTGCCCACTCACCGAATCGGTGGGGCCGACACAGCTGCACATCGTGGCATCTCAAGGCTTGATATCCAACTTTTTACATCCTGCTCCCTCCAGCGGACGCAATTTTCGCTGAACTTTACCGGCTTGGGGAAATTGCCACTATCCATCCGCCTGTAGAGCGTGCGAGTCGTTACCTTCAGGCAACTAGCAACCTCCTTGGCGGTAAGAAATTGTTCCAAAGGCTCGGTCTGTGAGAGTTGTTCACTCATGCATCTGAACTTTCAAAAAACCATGTAACTGGTACGGCCAACGCTTCTGCCAGAATGGGCACTAGTGCGGCTTTGATTGCGTTGCGGCCCAGCTCGTATTTTTGAACCTGCTGGTAGGTGCAGCCTACGGCCTCGGCCACGCGCTCCATGCTCAGGCCAAGCTGGCCCCGGCGGTGGCGGATGCGTTTGCCAAGAGCTTTGTCCCAGCGGATGCGTTCCGGTTCCTGCCTGGGCATTACGGCCTGCTTGGTGCCGAGCAGATCCTCCAGATCAATCTGGTTATCCGCCATCAGGTTGACAGCAGGGCCAGAAGGCTGGAGCCAAGGCTGATTGCGCCCAGCAGAAAGAGCAGGAATGCGGGGTGCAGAGCTGGTGCGCCCATGGCCTAATGCCGCATGGTTGAGCATGGTGTTTGCTCCCATGGCTTTTGTTCGGTATTTTCACCCAAGTTGAAGCAGGTATTGACCATTCCTGCTATTTGCTGAGGGTCTCTGCCAGCCTGATGGTGCTTCATGGCAGCGCCAAATGCTACGGCAGCACAGGGGATAAGGAATTCCTCATTACCAAATACAGCTATTTGGTTTTTGAAGCTGTCCTCGTTTTCCTGAATAACCACCAAACTGCCGATAAATGAGAAATCTGCATTTTCGGCTGCGTTTTGGATATGGCTGCGAACTTTGGCATACATTGTTTCCAGTTCAGCCAAGGCGCGTTCTTTTCTGCTCATTATGCGGCCCTCGCTTCACCAAGAATGAACTGACGGATAAGCGCAGCCGGGGTGCGGTGCGCAGTGTGGGCGTGGTGGAGGCGGGTTGTGGCCTCGGCTTCCTCCGCCTGCATGGCTGCGGCCATATGCTTGATGTGTTGCAGCATGGCGCTGGCAACGTGGTCGCTGGGGGCGTGGGCGTGGACCAACTGCTCCAGCTTGGCCCGGTGGGTGTTAAAGTGCTGGCTATTCATCGCAGGTTCTCTTGCAGAAGGTCGATGCGGCGGACGTATTTGTGCGCCTCGTTCCGGGTATGGTTGGCCAGACGCTGCCATGTGCCTGCCCCATCGGGGTTGTTGCTGGCGGCGCAGGCCTCGCTCCACCGATCCTGCTCATCTGCACGGATGAACAGGGTATCGGCCATGGCCTGAAACAGACCGATCTTGCGCTGGGTCGCGGCTTTACGCTGGCGCGTGGCCACAAGCTGCGCGCTTAAAGGGCAGGTCATGCTGCCTCCTGATTATGCTGCTGGAAGCGCAGGCGGATGGTCGGCGGGAAGTAGCCGGTGCCTACGTTCAGGTTTTTGCGGAGTAGGGAGAGGTCGGACAGAACCTGCTCAATGCTGGCGCGCTCCATGGCATCCAGATCAAGTGGACGGGCGCGCAGATGGCACTCCCGCAGCAGGGTTCCCGTTACGTCGAAAATGCGCTTGCGGATCGCCCGGTCCTGCCCACCACGTGAATGGTTGGCAACGCGGATGCAGATGCGCCTTACGCGCTCATTGTCATCATATGACAGGCGCAGGGGCTGTGCTGGGTCTGCCGGTTTCGGCATGGGGTTTCTCCATCACGGGTTGTGATGGAATGAAACTAAGCAAAACTAAGAAATCGCGTCAACAAAAAAACTAAGAAAAACTAAGTTTCTTTGTTTTGGAAGGCTTTTGCAGCTGATCTAACTATGTGCATAAACTGCTCTTGCTTTTCTATGGGTATCCCCCGGAGAAGCTCTAACTGCTCTAGTTCAGTTTCCGTCTGGGCCTTGCGATTTTCAGCAGGGTCATCTCCGGTTAGAAGCCACGTCATGGGAACCTTCAGAAGCCGTTCTAATAAAGCGGCTTTCTTTGCTGTGAGTCCGGTTTTCCCGGTTTCCCACTGCCCTACAAGTCCAGCCGAGACTCCGAGCATATCAGCTAACTCAGTCTGTGTCAGTTCCATATTTGTTCTTGCTCGTGCAATGCGCCGCCCACGAGCCTTATCAGCTTCAGTTATGACCTTCTTTTTGTCAGTGTCAGGTGTTGTCATACCTTGCATTGTTGCATAGGCGAGAAAAGGCCGCACTTAGCTACACTTGCAATGCGACCTTAGTTTCGCTTGCATTCCCTTCTTAGTTTTTCTAAGTTTCCGTTATGAGAGATGCAGTCCTGACCGAGATCATGATGCGCCGGAACGCAAACAAGCGGATTTCTGCGGCTTGTGGGCTGTCCACAGCGGCAGTTTCCCAGTGGACACGCGTGCCACGGAAGCATGTAGAAACTGTTTCCAAACTATCTGGCAAGCAACCCCATGAGTTGCGGCCTGATTTGTATGCAGCTTCAACCGATGTGGAGCAGGCGGCATGATGGTCTCTCATGTGACCAGTCATGCCGCTGGGAGTTCAGTCTGTCAGCCGAACCCGGTTCGGCAAGGCAGTGCGTCAGTGGTTTACAGTGAGTGGAACGGATGCCCGCGAGGGCTTTTTGGGCAGGAAGAAGGCCGCAAGGTTAGTAATTTCCTCTCCGCCATCCACACTGTAGGTCGCTTGGATTCTATCGAGCTTGAAGCGCTGCGGTGTGTCTTTCCCCTCAATCATCCCGTCGATGAAGAGCAAGCAACACTCCCGGTTGTTACCTATGGCCTGTTCTGTGTAGCCGATCTGGGTGGGGCGTACCTTAACCCGTTTAAAGTTTGGCGCCCTGAACTGGTATTCCATTTCCACGTCGCCCGTTGTTACGTTTTGCACAATGGCGGTTTTTCGGTCGAAGGACACCGTGTTAGGTGCAGTTTTGAGAGCCCCAAGCAGGTCTGCAAGGTCATTCCCGGTTGCTCCATCAGCGGCCAGAAGAATGCGATCAGCTCTGAAGTTGCGCTGGGCCTGACGCAGCTCACAAAAAGCAGTCAGGCTATAGGGGACAATCTCCCCATCTGGAGTGGCAGCCAGCGTGTAGCTTTGAACGTCGATTGTTCTAGCGGTCAGGTCCTCCTGAGCATCGGCATAGGTGATGACAAGCCGGGAGAAGATGTTCTTTTTCCCGCCATCTACCTGCCTCAGGGCATCGCCGTAGACACCGGCTGTGTATCGGCCCAGACGCAGTCCATTGCCGTAATCCACGCGCATCGGGGCTTTATCGCGCGCAGGGCGCCGGTCGTAAGAGCCGGTAACTTTTGCCGGCTTGGGTTCTTTTGCAAAGATGGTGGCGACTGCGGCATAAATAATTATGCCGACCCAGCCTATGACCCCAAAGGCGATAAGCCCGAGCACGGCCATAACGGTCCAATAAATCATTCAAGAGTTCTCACGGTGGTTCGGTCTAGCAACCCCATCGTGAGGCGTACGGGCCGGTGTGGCAATACACCGGCCCGTGTTGCGCCTATGCAGGGAGGAAGGGCATGAAGAAGGTAGATAACCGCCAATCAACCCGTATTGTTGGGCTTGAATATGGGCTTACTTCTTTGTCCGATCATGGCGGAGGCGACCATCCCTCAAAGCCGCAAGCATTGGTTCCGCACCTTTCCGAAGCCGGTCCATTACGAGGCTTGCTGAAGGGTTTGCTGCGTTTGCTTCATGGGCAATCAAAAGCTCATCAAGGGCTTCTCGTTTTTCAGGATTTCCAACAGTCAAAAGGGCAATGGCTTGCCCCATCACAAAGGCAAGTTGTTCGATCCCTTTCTGCGTATCGAAATTTTCCACTGCTTTTCTCCATGGTGATTGTGGTGACTGCCATGGTGAAACTGGCGGCTGGTACGGTCAAGGCCGCCAGCCGCCATGCTTCAGAGGCGGGTAAAGCGGGAGAAAAAGCATGAAAAAGCCCTTTTCCGCCGCATGCGTCCCCGCCATCAAAACCGCGACCAAGCAGGCCATTGCCCATATAGGCGGCATCGATGCCGCTGCTTGCGTGGGCCGAGTGGGGCGCACACAGTTTTCCGAGTATTCCAACCGTGCGCGGGACGCGGTTATTCCGCTGGATGTGGCGTTGGACTTGGACCACTGCGCGGAACATCCATTTCTGTTGCATGCCATGGCGCAGGCGTTGGGCTATGCGGCCATCCCGTTGCATGTCGGCCCCGGTGACTTTGGGCAGGACATGAGCGAATACGCCATTGCCTCGGGAGACATCATGGCCACGGCCATGCGCATTCTGGAAGATGGCGTTGTGGACCGGCAGGAGGCGCAGGAAATTGCCCCCAAGATGATGCACGCCAAGCAGCTGCTGGAGCGCGCACTGGCCTTTGTCCACAAGGTACAGGAGCAAAGCCGTCCCAGCGTTGTTGCCGGTAAGGACGCCGCCAATGGTTAGGGCAGCAGGCAGCAGGCAGCAGGCAGCAGGCAGCAGGCAGCAGGCAGCAGGCAGCAGGCGCGGGTGACATGGCCCGGAAACTGATGCAACACATTATGGGGGTAGCATGATGCGGCCTGTTCTTGCTGAGTTTGATCCCTCAGCAGTTACCCCGTTCAAAATGCTTCGCTCCATGCCAGCAGAACTACGTGGGGTTGTAACCAACCTGCATGATGCGTTGCGGGAGTTGCGCTCAACCGTGTTCCGCGCCGGGCAACTGGTGCTAACAGACGGGCAGGTGGCAACACAGGCATGGCTAGAAGGCGATGTGCTGGCCCGTACGCTGCCCACTATCCTCCAGTCCGGCTTTATGGCGCGGGACGATGAGGGTGCGCTGTTCAGTCCCCACCTCTATGCCAAGCTGCTGCGTAAGGAAGACCGCGAAGCCCGCAAGGCGCTGGCCGATGCACAGTGGGAGCAGTGGCAGGCGAGCGGGGATGTGCCGGAAGGGATGAGCCGCAAAACCGTAACCAACCGCCAGAATGGTGGTGCAGGTGGCCGCCCCCGCAAAGGTGAGAGTGCCGAGCAGGCCCGGGCACGCCGCGCGCGGGAAATGGAGCAGCAGCAGGCCCAACGCCATATGCCGTTGGTGGCAACCGTTGCCGGTGGAAAAACCGAAACCCAAAACCCAAACAAAAAACCCAATGGGTTTTCGGTTTCGGAAAATTCGGTTTCTTCGGTTTCCATAGATCTAGAATTAGAGAGAGATACATATACTTCTTCTGGTTCTATTTCTGGCGAAACCGAAAAACCCAAAACCGAACTGGACGATGCTCTGGTGCGCCGGGTTGCGGCCCGCATGGTTTCCGTCTCTGGCATGAGTGATCAGGTATCCTTTGCCATCTCGTTTGCCCGCCGCTGGATGGGCTTGGGGGCAACGGAAGAAACCATAATCTCTGCCATTCAGAAGCATCAGGTCGCCATACGCAACAATGGCGAGGAACCGCGACGCCTGAAGGTGTTTGAGGATGAAGTGTTACGCGGCATTGAGGCGCAGCAGGTTATGGAGGCCATGCCTTCGGCGCCGCCAGCAGAAGCACACAAAACCGAGGATATACAACGGTTTGAAGAGGCATGGAGCCGCGCCACACAGGTTTGGCAAAAAGCGTTTGAAGACTGCCGTGACTTTGGCGCGGTTACCCGCCAGTGGCCCGATCTGGCGCAAGAGCATGGCTTGCCGGACGTGCCGTATGACCGGGCAGCCTATCAGCAGTTTTTCAGCGGCACGTTGGCGGTGGCGGCATGAGCCTGCGCACACTCCTGCGAAACCTGAGGTTGCGGGCTGAAGGAAAGCCCAACCCGATAACGGCATTTGATGAATTGCGGGCCACACTTGCCCAGGAACAAAAACGGCGGGCAGAGGCGGAATTGGAAGCCTGCACCCTGCGCCGCCGTTTGTATGCGTATGAGAAACCCCGTGACGCCCAAGGAAGGTACACCAAACCACACGGGGCAGCAACGTGCACAAAACAGTCAACGCCACACCGGAACGCCTTGCCAAAGGCGACGTAACGGAAGTTTACGTTCAGGAACACCAGAGCCTGCCGCCCGAAAAGCGCCTGCGGTCATCCGGGGCACTGTATGCCTTGCGCCGCGCTGGCACCATTACCGATGCCCACGTAGCCGCAGCGGAACACTGGGCGCGGGATTATGAAACAGGCGTGCTTGGCGCCAGAGACCCAGAAGCAGGCCGCAAAGGCGGCGTGCCAGACCCCCACACCATAATGCTATCCCGCGCCGCGGCCGTGACCCGGTGCGAGTACGTGCGCAGAGCACTGGGGCAGGTGGGGGAGACCTTCCTGCGCCTGATGATGGTGGACGGGATGAGCGTTCAGGCTATTGCCGAAGCAAAAGGCACCCATAAACTCAGGGTGTCAGGGGCGATTGATCTGCTGCTGGAGCAGTTGGTTGAGGCGTATC
>JBDNSL010000049.1:0-18053 GCA_047719095.1 Acetobacter sp. | reverse complement strand
AATCTCGATGAAAATTTCCGCCCTACCCGGGTCAGTTCTCAGTGAAAATCAACACTGTAGCCGGATTGAGGGTGCGATAGGGGCTCATGGATTTGGTCCTTCGTATAGACTTCGAGCAATGGGCAGGGGACCTATCTATATTTATGTGAATATAGATAGGCTGGCCGAAGCTATGCCATTCTTCCCCAAAGGGCGACAGTGGGAGAGAATATATCACGAATATGTGTGCACTTTCGGGGGCAAGCACGACAGAACATAACTGGTGCGCACAAACCATTCCCGAAAATGCTGCCTTATCCTGCCTGCATGTCCATATTTCGCCACATAAGGCGCGCAGCTTACGGCACAGAAACAGTGACCCGGCCTTTGTTGGATATCGTGAGAAAACCATGCAGTTTGTCAGCGCAGTCAACAGGTTTGGTTGGGGGCCGCGGGAGCATTCCCCCTCCGGCGTTTCCTTGCATGACTGGTTTTTGCGCCAGATTACCGGGCCTGATACCGCTGTATTCAACAATGTTGGCCCATGTGCGAACGGGCTGATCGCCCTGCGGGAGCAACACAGGAGCAAAATGCAGGGTGACCCGCTGGTCAAACCGCTCTTTCAGGCCGAGGTCTTAACCCAGATGGATCATCTGCTTGTCACGGAACAGCCTTTCCGCGAGCGGTTGTGCTGGTTCTGGTTCAACCATTTTACGGTCAGCCTGCGTCAGGGCAGCACCAGATCGGTCATTGGGGCTTATATGCGCGAGGCCATTCGTCCGCATATCAACGGGTGCTTCTCGGACATGCTTGTGGCTGTCATGCGGCATCCGGCCATGGTGATGTATCTGGACAATACCGCCTCCATCGGCCCATCCAGCCCCGCCGGGCGCAAAAACCACCATGGGCTGAACGAGAATCTGGCCCGTGAATGTCTGGAATTGCACACCCTCTCCCCCGCCGCCGGTTACACGCAGGCGGATGTAACATCCTTTGCGGCAATCCTGACCGGCTGGGGCGTTGACATGAAGGCCGAACAGCCCGGCTTTACGTTCCACGAAAAAGCGCATGAACCGGGGACAAAAACACTCATGGGCCGGACCTTCCCCGAAGGCGAGGAAGGTGGCATGCAGGCCCTGCGTTTTTTGGGCACGCACCCTGCGACCTACCACCATATTGCCACACAGATGGTCGGGCATTTTATAACCGACACCCCCACGGCTGAGGATGTCAGCCATATTGCCTCCATCCTTCATAATAGCGGAGGCAACCTGCAACTGGCGTCACTCGCTCTGACCGAACTGCGTGATACACCGCACAGCCACGGCAAGTTCCGCTCCCCCATGGATTACACAACTGCCGTCATGCGTGCCCTATCCCTTGGGGGAAAGCCCAGCCAGCCAGACGACCCGCACGCACCCGCCCACCAGCTTGCGGCCGGCATGGCATTGCTTGGGCAACCCTTATGGACAGCCCCGCTGCCCAATGGCTGGGGCGACAGGGCAGCAGACTGGTGTGCCCCTGCGGACATGCTGGCCCGTACAGACTGGGCATGGAAAATGGCCGCACACGCCAGAACAGCCGATCCAATGGACATTGCCCAGATCGCCCTTGGCCCCGCACTGCGCCCACAAACCCAGCAGGCACTCCACAATGCTGGCTCCCGGCAGGATGCATTAACCCTGCTTTTTTCCTCCCCCGAATTCCAAAGGCGTTAACCCCATGATGCTTACCCGCCGCACTGCGCTGCTGGGTCTGGCCGCAAGCTGGACCATGGGCCACGCGTCACTTGCTCTGGCCAGTGCGCCCGGTGGGGCCGATGACCCACGCCTTGTGGTGGTCATCCTCCGTGGAGCACTGGACGGCCTGTCGGCACTTACCCCATATGGCGATGCAAACCTGACAACACACCGCAGCCCCCTCGTTCTCCCCGAACCCGGGCAGGCGGGTGGACTGCTTGATCTGGGAGGCTTTTACGGGCTGCACCCCTCGCTTGCCACACTCCACAGCCTTTATGGTGCGGGCCAGATGCTGCCGGTCCATGCGGTAGCTGGCCATTACCGCAGCCGCTCCCATTTTGAAGCGCAGGATTACATGGAAAGTGGCGCGGATAGCCGGTTAAGCAGCGGTTGGCTGAACAGAGCCGTGTCCATCCTGCAAGGAAAAGCAGACAGGCCCGATGGATACGGTCTGGCCATGGGGCTGACTGTCCCCCTCCTGCTCCGTGGGCCAGCAAAGGTGGGCAGTTATGCCCCGGCTGCCAGCCAGCACCCGGACACGGACCTTTACAACCAGATCATGGCCCTTAATGCGGCTGACCCGCTGACCGGCCCCGCCATACGCAGCGGCCTACAGGCCCGAGGTTTTACAGATGCCGCCATGGCAGGAATGCAAGCCCCACAGGTGCCGGGCAAACCCCACAAGCCCGATGCCTTCAGCCAGCTTGCCGGGGCT
Organism: Acetobacter sp.; assembly: GCA_047719095.1. Classification (GTDB taxonomy): domain Bacteria; phylum Pseudomonadota; class Alphaproteobacteria; order Acetobacterales; family Acetobacteraceae; genus Acetobacter. The sequence goes on along the minus strand of JBDNSL010000049.1, from coordinate 15,620 downwards.
GCGGGGCATATGCTGGCAACACCCCATGGCCCCCGTGTTGCAGCATTGGAGATGGGCGGATGGGACACGCACACCACCCAGCTCAAACGGCTGGCCCCCCCCCTTGCCCTGCTTGATCGCGGGATAGACACCCTACGGCAGAGCCTTGGCGCAAGCTGGAAGCGCACCGTGGTCATTGCCATGACGGAATTTGGCAGGACCGTGCGCGTAAATGGCACCGGAGGCACAGACCACGGCACCGGCACAGTAACCCTCCTGAGTGGTGGCGCCGTTGCCGGGGGCAAAGTGGGCGGCACATGGCCCGGCCTGCGCCCCACCCAGCTTTTTGAAAATCGTGATCTGGCCCCCACGACCGACCTGCGCACGCTTATTGCCGGAGTGCTCTGCGACCATCTCCACCTCCCCCCAACAGCCATTGCAAGCGTGTTCCCCGGCGCCAGAACAGACCCCGCGAAGGGGCTTATTACCTCAAGCTGAACTGGCTTTTCAGGTTAATGGGAATGGCAGGCATGCTGGCCAGCCCTTTCTCAATCCTTGTTTTAAAGGCTAAATTTCCCTCTGGTATTGGTCACAGGCGGGGAAGTCATGGCTGTTTCTTGGGGAGACTTTCAGGCTATCATCCAGCTTTCCGCTGGTCTGAATGTCGCTATCCTCAGTTTTGTGGATATCAGTATTCCTGCAATCAAGGAACGGCGGCGCGTTTTTTCCAAAGCCCGACAGGAGTTGGAAATCTATCGTGCAAACCCGCACAAGGTGACGACTGAGGACAAAGAAGCCCATGCAGGCATGGTTGGCGAAATAGACCGACAACTTTTTGATCTGTGGCGCAACACATCAGAATTTGAAACCGTGGAAGATTCCATGATCAAAACCACAGGGGTCTTTGGTTTTATTGGCGCTATCCTAAGCATCAGTCTTTTATGGTATTCCGGCCTGCATTACGATGATTCAATCCGGGCAACCGGGGAACTCCTGACAGTGCTCTCCTTTTTCTCGCTCGCCGCTGCATTTTTTATCAATTTTTTAACTGCATCCAAAGCCGCACACTATACAAAGCGCTGCAATGACCTGCGCCAGCAAATGCGTCAGAAATTATGATGCTCTCTCCTAATATCGGTTCACATAGCCTTACGCGACTGTAAAAAACCTATCCTGCCTATGCCGGCCAGAGCGGTGGAACTGCTTCTAAACGCTTCCATCTTTTACTCATATATAATATGAATTGCCCCGGAAATAGTCTTCGCATTTAAGCGTGATATGGAAACGGTGATGCAAATAATTCAAGATGTGGATGGATTTTTTAATACAAAAAATCAGAATCACAGGTACTATTTTCTCTTTCTTTTTCTCGCTCTCATTGCTGTCCTGCCGAATGCGATGCTGTTCTCTACAGATGAGATCGCTATTTATATGGACGAGGTCCACGGACCACTTGTAAGCCTTGGCATTGATCAGGGCTTTGATGGTCGTTACAGCTTTGCTGCCATCTGCTGGATATTATCCGCAATCCACATGGACTATCAGTCTTTTTTGGTTTTTTCCATAATATCCTACGCTTTTGGCTTAGCTACGATCTATTTCACTCTCTTCAGGACTACTGGGCAGGATATCAATTCAAATACGCTCCTTGGTTTCGGTGCTTTTCTGACATTTGGCCTACTCCTTGACCAGATGCAGTTTAGTATCCAGTCCTTGCAATATGCAGCCTGTATGTTTGCTGTCAGCGCCATTGCCATACTGGCGACCTCTTCCCGCAGGCCTTTTACCATATTGGCGATCGGATCAGTAATATTTACCCTCGGCATCGGGTTTTATCAGAATATTCTACAGATTTCTGCTTATTTTATTCTGGCATCTATCGTTTTGCAAAGCTCCAGTGGGCGTGCCTGGAAGCCCATTGCGGCACAGGCATCGCTGATGGCCGGATGTACAATTCTCGGGTCGATCCCTTATCCTATCATCAACACAACCTTGAAGCACATGGGCTCTTCCTGGTTCCATGACTATCCCTCAAGAGCATTGGGGCTTTCTTACGCCCTTAAAAATCTTCCGGAATACCTGCTCACAATTCCACGGGCTTTTGGTATTATCGGATATCGTTACATTACCCTTCTGCCTCATATTATCGCATTGCTTATTCTTGCCGTCATTGGCTTGTACTTCGTCTGCTGCTGGAAACAGGGATTACGCCAGCGCCTTGTATCCATTGCTCTTGTTATTACGGCACTTCTTATTCTACCTAACCCGGCCAACCTGCTGCTTGCTGGTTTTTGGCCCACGTCTCGTACTTTGTGCGCCTTTGGACTCTTTGTGGCAGCACTCATACCCATAATATGCCGTAGCCAAACAGGTACTTGGCTGGCAATTATCTTTGTTGCCATGCAAAGTGGCGTTGCTGTCAAAAATTATGCTCAGCGCCTAGACCAGCTGATCGCAGATACCGCCATTGCTGAAAACCTGCTTTTGGAGGCATACCGCAATACGCCTGTTGGCACACAACCCAAAATCACGCTCGGTGTGTCTGGAAGAAGCCTGAACCTTGCAGTTCCACAGCCTTATGCTTACGGAATTTCGATGTTCAACGATTACTGGTCCGCTGCTACTTTTGTGCGCTATATCAGCGGCAAAAAAGTGAATGTTATCCTTGATGATGGCACAGTCTGCACAGCACAGACGAGATCTCTTACCATCACCCCGACAAAAGACGGGATCAATGCCTGCTTCGCTCCTGACTAACCTCAGGGCCTGTCCTGTACGGTGCACCGTCATGCTTTGTCCCGGCCTATGCCGGGACAAAGCATAAAAACACCTCCGCCCAGACCAGACCCTACAGGGCACTTATTACTTTAAGCCCTGCCAGAACCGCATTGGGAATGACCGACGTTTCTCCCGGCCGCATCATGTATTCAAACTCAGGTGTAACCACCAGACCGGGCATAATGGGAATACCATAATATGCCTCCAGAATAGCCGAATGGGTTTGTGGAGCATTGACATAAGCCCCCATGGACATGCCCGCCATCTGGCGTAATTGCTGGCCATAGGTCGTGCGCGGGCTTAACTGGTAATACGAATACATCACGCCAAACCGGTCAAACGGTCGCCCTGGAATAATGCCCAGCAAGGAAGCCCCTGCGTAAAACTCGTTGGAAAATGTCGAGTTGCTAGGAGTATTGTGTACAAACCCTGCCAGTACATAACCACCCGCCATCTGGTGCTGGCCACGACTGCGATATACCATCTGATCAGTTTCAATATAAAACGTATCTCTTGGTTTTTCCTTGTGTTTTTGTACAGACCCGGCAAAGGCGGGAGGTATGGCCCCGATCATGTCCGCATAGGGAGATGTGTCATGCGCATACCCTATTTTGTAGTGCCCCGGTAAATTCCGTTTACCAAAAAAGGGTTCCCATGTGAGTTCCACAGGGGTTTGAATACCGGTATATGACTCACTCCCCCATGCCCATCCGGTATTATCCTCAGCCTTGGGACCAATACGATAGACGCCGGTTCTTAAAATCAGGTCTCTGGTCGGGCGAATACGGAATGTTCCGCCCCATGATGTTTTGGGATAAACGCTCCAGCCCGCAGGCTCGCGAATGGCCATGGGTGCCGAACACATGGTCATGAACGTACACAACAACACCGACGTGGAGTAGGTGTGCGTCAGCGCAATACGGCCAAGATTGATATTGATCCGGTTGTTCAGGAATGACTTTTCTACATAAAGATCAGCCAGACGGGCAGCCGCAGGCCCATGAATACTCCAGACTTCCGTCAGCAGAACATTGCGTTCCCCCACATGGTCCCAACCAACCTGACGCCCTTCGCGGTTCATGACAATACCGTGCAAAAACCAGCCGTTAAGCGCACTCCATTTGGTTAACCGACCCAGATCAAACAGCATGGCTATACGCACTTCATGTGTGTAGTCCATGCCTTTTGACTGACCACCGCTGGTATTGCCCATACCCTCACCTTTGTAGGTCAGCTCAAAGCTGAAACCATGGTTACTCAGACGGTCCCTCAGCGGTTTGAGAGAGGGCATAAGATTACCAAAAGCCTGTTCGGAAACATAATAGCCGGCCGTAATATCCCCCCGGCGCAATGCATCTTCGTTATGGTTGAGCAGGTAAGAAATACTTTCCGTATTAAAGAGGGACTCCAGACGATCTTCCGCAATAGGCCGTTTGTGCTTTGGTGGCACAGGAACCACCGCCTCCGGCACTGACGGCACTGACGGCACTGACGGCACTGTGCCAGTTGATATTTTTGCCTCTTGTGCAAAGCCTTTTGTAGAATAAGGCACCATCATCAGGACAAAGCCTGACACAGCCAATATCATAGATAAGACCGAAGAGATCCTACGCCACAAAATACCCGTTTTTTGGTCGCAATAGCAGAATTTGGACATGATTTTATCCAAAGCTATACACTTCCATTCCAGCCTATACTGAAATGAAGTGACAGAATTTCTGATTGAATACGCAAAAAGCCTTTAAGGCTTACACACCACTGGCAATGCTACAGCGACCTGCTTGCATTTTTTGGGGTCCGGCGGAAAACGGAGATGTGTTATGTCAAACATGTTTTTCTTTTTCTTATGACTGTTTTTTTTCTGGATAAATCGGATTCGAAATATTATCAATTCACATTCTTGTCGATATTTTGTCATAACAAAAGAAAATCATTCAGTATTCGTCTGCCTGATATTCTTTATGCAGAGGTTTTCAGGCACAGCCGCCACTCACACCAGATAAGACCGAAAAGACAGGGCTAAAGAACCCCATTACACAGCAAATCAGGCTCGGGTCTGTTGATAATAAAGTCCGTCCAACGCAGGAGCATGGATGACGCAAAAACGCCCTGCCTGCATATTTTCTGTTGGAAATTTAGTGTTACACGTTCTGTATTTTATCAGATACGCCCAATACCGCTATATAATTCTTTTATTGTTGATATACCGTATTTAATTTAATTGAATATATTGGACTTCAGGCAGAATTTTATCATCGCTATCTCCATAATTTTATTTTTTATATATGTTATTATTTTCGTAAGGAATGTAGATTAAATAATAGAAAGTTTTGATAAAAGGTCTAAACCTTATGAAAAAGAGCAGTTTTTTAAGACTATGCGTCTTTCTGGCGCTGGCAAATACCTTTGTCGTGTCCTTCAACAACAGTGCCATTGCCAAAGAAAGCCCTCAGCAGGCATCATCCACACTTATTCAAAAAACACTTGAACAAGCCTATACAAAATTCAAACCCGTTATGGATGGAAAAAACGCCAGCTATATTCCCTATCTCGCCAAGGCGGATGGCGGGCTTTATGGCATTGCCATTGTTACGGTAGACGGGCAGGTCTTTAAAGTAGGGAATGCCGAACATGCTTTTCCTGTAGAATCTGTCTCCAAAATCTTTACACTGGCAGATGTTCTGCAAAAACAGGGGGCCGAAGCCGTCCTGCATAAAGTGGGTGTCAATGCGACCGGCCTGCCTTTCAACTCCGTTTTGGCGGTTGAGCTGAACCACGACAAACTGGGCGGAAGCCCGCCAGCAGGCAACCCGCTGGTTAATGCAGGCGCCATTGCAACCGCCAGCCTGATTACGGGCAAAACGCTGGAAGATAAGTGGAAAAATGTCCTCGACACGGCATCCGCATTTGCCGGGCACCCGTTGCATCTGAACGAGGATGTCTACAAGTCTGAAATGGCCAGCAACCAGCATAATCAGGCAATTGCAGTTCTCCTGCACAGTTATGATGCCCTCTATGCGGATTCCTTGGAAACGGTTGACCTGTATACCCGCGAATGCTCCTACGACGTAAACGCGGTCGACCTGGCCACCATGGGGGCCACTCTGGCCAATGGCGGAACAAACCCCCGCACCCACCATGCCGTGGTGGACGCCACAACCAGTGCGCATGTCTTGGCGGTCATGGCGACAGCGGGTCTTTACAACACATCGGGTGAATGGCTGTTCAAAGTTGGCCTCCCCGGAAAAAGTGGTGTTGGCGGTGGCATTGTAGCGGTCGTTCCCGGCAAGCTGGCTATTGGTGTTTATTCCTCTCGCCTGGATGACGCCGGGAATAGTGTGCGCGGCCAACTGGCTGTGCAATTTATTGCGCAGGCATTAGGGGCCAATATTTTTGCATCCGTTGCGCGGTAACTCCACTGCCTGCTCAACACAGACAAGCACTATTATAAAACACGGACCTGTCCTGCCTTACAGCAACGGCGGACAGGTCACCTCCATTTTCAATCAACCGCCAGATGTCACCCACAGTGCCACGTGGCACTCAATAACCCGCAAAATCCTGAAAGCGGGAGCGCTCAGACAGGCCACCCTCGGCACCCCCCCCTGTACGCTGGAGCGCCATATCCATAAAATACTGGGCCTGCACCCCAAGCGAGAGTCCCCGCCGCCACATGACCAGAAGGTCCGCCGTTGGCAGGTCTTCATGCACGGGACGACACTCTATTTTTTCGCCCTCAAGCGACCATGGCCGATAAATAAGCTGGGGGAGCAGGGCAATACCGTGCCCTGCTGCAACCAGACTGCGCACCGCCTCAATGGAAGAAGAGCGGAAATAGGTGTTGGGCCTGAAGGAGAACCGCTCCCACACAGCACTCATCCGTTCCTCAAGCACATCCGCTGTGAGCGCAATATAAGGCTCAGCACATAGCTGTTTAAGGCTCACCTGCTTTTCCGCCGCAAGCGGGTGGCCATGTGGCAACCACGCATAGTGTAGGGAAACCCCCATAACCCGCGCCCCGCACGCACTGGGCACCGCATCGCCCAGACGCAGCATAATCGCCAGATCAAGCTCCCCCCCGATCAACATATGGTCAAGGTATTCGGCCTGATCTTCTACAATCGTTACTTTCACACGGGGGAAGGCGCGGCGGAAACGGGTGAGCAGGTCGGGCAGCACGTAACCTGCCACCACGGGCGTTACCCCCAGCACAAGCGTGCCGCCCAGTGCCTCCTCACCCTCATCTTGCATACGCTGGGCATCTGCCACGTCGTCCAGAATGCGCTGCACACGTAGGTGAAACTGCTGCCCACGCCGCGTGAGGGTTACGCCGCGTGCGTGCCGGTCAAACAGCCGGAAGCCCATCTCGGCCTCCAGATCACGCAGGGCCTCGGTCACGGTGGATTGGGAGACCAGCAGAACCATGGCCGCACCAGAAATGGACCCCACCTCCGCAACCGAGGAAAAATACCGCAGTTGGCGTAGCGTTAGAGCCATGAGTTCTGTTCCCCCGCCTACTCGCGCGAGACGGATGCTGCGAGTTTTTGCCCCAGTATGATCGGCACAAGTGTAACCGCCACCACCACAAATACCACCACATTGACCTCTGGCATATGCTGGCCAAGCCGGATGGCACCAAATATCCACAAAGGCAGGGTGGTTTGCGTGCCTGCTGTAAAGGTGGAAACGATCACCTCGTCAAAGGACAGGGCAAAGGCCAGCAACATGCCCGAGGCAATGGCCCCACCAAGGAGTGGCAGGGTAATGGTGACAAACCCGCGCAAAGGTGTTGCCCCCATGTCCTGTGCCGCTTCCTTCAGGGATGGGGGAAGACGGCGCAAACGGGCCATGACATTGCTGAAGATAATGACCGTGCAAAAAGTTGTATGAGCGATCACCAGCGTGACCAACGTAAAGGGGATGTCACACGCCGTGAAAAAACTGTTCATGGCAATGCCGGTCAACACGCCGGGCAGAGCGATGGGCAACGTAAGAAAAAACGAGCCAACCTGCACCACGCGCGAGGACAGGCCATTCATGCCCACGGCTGCCAACGTACCCAAAACGGTTGCCAGAGCCGTGGCCAGCACCGCAACCTCGAGCGAGATAAAGAGCGCGCTCCGCACCTCCTCATCCGCCCAAGTAGCTGCAAACCATTTGAGCGAGACACCCCGTATGGGCCAGACCTGAACGGATGATGCGTCAAAGGCGAACACAAGCACAAGCAAGAGCGGTAAAAGCAGAAAAGCCAGCACCGCCATGGCAGCCCCCCACAGGGCACAATTACGCACAGATAGGGTCATGCTCCGTCAAACGCTCCAAACTTGCGGGCCACCAGCATGTAAGCGCCAATCACCACCAGAAGCACCATGGAAAAAGCCGCAGCAAACGGCACATTCCCCGAAACACCAACGTTGGAATACACCACGTTGCCAATAAATTCCGACCCGGCCCCCCCAACCAGCATGGGGGTCACGTACTCACCCAAGGTCACAGCAAAGGTAAACACCGACCCCGCCGCCATACCGGGAATGGCCAGCGGAAAAATAACAGTTCTGAAAGTCTGCCACGGCGTGGCCCCCATATCGCCCGCCGCATCAAGCAAAGATACGGGAATGCGCTCAAGGGCTGAAACCAGAGGCATAAGCATGAACGGCAGCCACAGGTAGGAAAACACAAGCCACAGGGCCACATTAGTAAACGCAAAGGATTGTTCGGGCAGCCCCGCCACGCGCAGGAACCAGTTCAGCACCCCGTCATGGCCAAGGATCAGCCGCCACGCGTAAATACGCGCCAGCATGCTTGACCATAACGGAAGAGCTACCAGCACCAGCAGGGTCAGCTTAAGGCGCGGCCCCACCTTACGGGCGATCACATAGGCCAGCGGCCATGCGAGAATAATATCCGTAACCGTAACCAGTGCAGCAATCCCGATCGTGCGCTGCGCCACAATCCGGTACGTTGCATCCGAAACCAGCAGGCGGAAGTTGTCCAGTGTCCAGTCATGGACCACCTCGCCGGACATGGGGTCCACCTGCCAGAAGGCCGAAAGCAGCAGGATGAACAGGCTGCCCAGATAAAAGACTGTCAGCCACCCAAACGGTGGTAGCAGCAGGGCCACATGCCCCAGAAGCTTTCGGCCGCCCGCCATCACTGCTTGACCTGCTGCCATGCACGCTGCCACGCGCTGTAATCCAGACAGGTGTTCTGGCCATTCCCACAGGCTTTCATAGGTGTTTTCCAGAACTTGATGGTCGCAAAATACGCAGACGATGCATTGGCATGATACTGTTTGCACGACCCGGGTTGCAGGGCGTCCATTTCCGCGCAGGCTTTTGTGTTCCCCGGTGTCTCACCGAACGAGAGCGCCTGCTGGGCCTGCACCTTGGGCGTCATCACATGGTTGATCCACAGATAGGCGCAGTTGGGGTGTTCGGCATGCGTACTGATCATCCAGCTATCAGCCCAGCCTGTAGCCCCTTCGGTGGGGATAATGTCCTGCACGGGCACCCCTGCTGCACGCAGTGTATTGGCCTGATAGGGCCATGCTGAACCAACCTGCGCATCCCCACTTTTAAAAAGATCGACCTCATCGGAGGCAAGCGCCCAGTATTTTTTAACCAGAGGGCGCTGCTCCTTAAGCAGGGCCACCACCGCGTCCATCTGCGGCTGTGTCAGTTCATACGGGTCGGTAATGCCCAGTTCGGGTTTGATGTGGGCAAGGTAGAGGGCTGCATCGGCAATCTGGATCGGGTTGTCGGGCACGGTAATCGCACCCGCATGGGCTTTGTCGTAAATGACCGCCCAACTGGTGGGCGCTACCGGGATCGCCTTGGTGTTCCACATCAGAATATTCGGCCCCCACTCGTAGGACACACCGTAATGCACGCCCTTGACGGTGTTGAAGGGAGGCTCCTTAAGCTCTGGCATAAGGTCGTTATAGGCGGGGATCAGGCTCATGTTCACGGGTTGCACGTTATGGCCAAAAATCAGCCTCAACGCCGCATCCCCCGAAGCGGAGACCACATCAAACCCCTTGCCGCCACCCATGCGGGTCAAGGCCACCATTTCATCGGAAGAACCAACATATTTGCGGTGGACCTTGCACCCCGTCTGCTGTTCAAACGGTTTGACCCACGCATCATCCGCGTAGCCTTCCCACGCCACTACGTTCAGATCGCCTTCGCCTTTGCCAATGGCGTTGGGCAGGTCGGCCGCATGTGCCTGTGCCAGCAGTGCCGTGCAGCAGGAAGCCATAAGCAGTGCAGTTGTAAAACCCTTCATGTCCTTATCCTTCCTTGATGACGCCTATAAACCGTGGCCCACCCCTATCGCGGCAGGGGATAGGCCACATCCTTCGCCCATACGGCCACAACAGCCATATTTCCACTGAGTGTTCGCGCTGTGCGTGATGGCACCATGGCCGTAACACACGCCCCTGTTTCCAGCCTTTGCACCTGACAACGGGTGACAGGGCCAAGGTAGGAAATCTCCTCGATCACACCGGGTAGTATCTCCTCATCGGGGGTGGGTGCGTATCCGTGCGGCTCTATGCGCACATCCTCGGGACGTACCAGAATGGCGCGCCCGTCCTCCCCGCCCAGAATACTGGAAGACCCAATAAAACGGGCGACAAAACGGCTGGCCGGGCGCTCGTAAAGCTCCTGCGGGGTTCCCACCTGCTCGATCACCCCTTCGGAAAACACCGCAATCCGGTCGCTCATGCTCAGGGCTTCTTCCTGATCATGAGTGACATAGACAAAGGTAATGCCTGTCTGTTTTTGAATCCGCTTGAGTTCGACCTGCATCTCGCGCCGGAGTTTAAGGTCGAGTGCTCCCAAGGGTTCATCCAGCAAGATCAGCTTGGGCTTGTTCACCAGCGCACGCGCCAGCGCCACACGCTGGCGCTGGCCCCCCGAAAGCTGGGAGGGCCTGCGGTCGGCAACCGCATCCAGATGCACCATGTCCAGCGCCTGCTGCGCGCGGCTCAGACGTTCGGCTGCAACAACGCCCCGGATTTTCATGCCATAGGCCACGTTGTCACGCAGGCTCATGTGCGGGAACAAAGCGTAATCCTGAAACATGGTGTTAACATCACGCTGATAGGGCGGCAGGCGTGTGACATCCTTGCCCAGCAGCGCCACCTGCCCGGCGTCAGGCAGTTCAAACCCACCGATCAGGCGCAACGTTGTGGTCTTGCCCGACCCGGACGGACCGAGCATGGTAAAAAACTCGCCCGGACGAATATCAAGGTCAATCCCTTTGAGCACAGGTTTACCGTGCCCATAGGATTTTGTCAGACCACTCAGCCTGACTGCCGCAGCACCCGTAGTCGAGTTGTCTTTCATGGGCCTGTCAGCTCCAGTTTACCATGACATGGCGAGGAATTGTGTAATCTTCCAGACAGCCAAGGCTCATATCACTCCCGTATCCCGAATGACGGAAACCTGCATGGGGCATTTCGTTCACCAGCATAAAGTGCGTGTTCACCCATGTGCATCCGTAACGCAGCCGTGCAGCAGCAGACATGCCACGCCCGATATCACGCGTCCAAACCGAAGATGCCAGACCATATATGGATGAATTCACATCGCGGATCACCTCTTCCATATCCGTGCACCGGGTGATGGAAACCACGGGGCCAAACACCTCGCGCTCTACAATTTCATCCCCCGGGCGGGCACCGGCTATGACAGTCGGTTCATAAAAGAATCCGTTGCCTTCAACCATTTTACCACCAGTTGTGACCTCAACATGGGGCAGTTCAGCCGCACGCTCCACAAAGGCTGCCACGCGCGAACGCTGCCGGGCGGAAACAAGGGGGGGAATTTCGTTCCGGGCATCGTCCGCATCACCATAACGGATGGACGCCACGGCAGTTGTCAGTTCGGCGACCAGACGGTCATATATGCGTGCATCCGCATATACACGGCACGCAGCCGTGCAGTCCTGCCCGGCATTGTAGTAGCCAAAGGTCCGCAGGCCCTGAACAACGCCCTCCAGATCGGCATCATCATACACCAGAACCGGGGCTTTGCCGCCAAGTTCGAGATGTGTGCGTTTGACCGACTTGGCTGCAGCCGTAATAACCTTGCGCCCGGTGGCAATATCGCCCGTAAGGGAGATCATGCCAATATCGGGGTGGTCCAGCAGTTGCTGGCCAACACTTGCACCCCGGCCGGTAATAACGTTGGCCACACCCGCAGGCAGGCACTCATTCATAAGCTGGCCCAGCAAAAGCAGGCTGAGAGGTGTGTTTTCTGAAGGTTTGATCACACAGCAATTGCCTGCCGCCAGCGCTGGAGCCAGCTTCCATGCCCCCATAAGCAAAGGGTAGTTCCATGGAACAATCGCCCCGACCACACCCACAGGTGCCCGGCGCAGCATGGAAGTGTGGCCGGCCATGTATTCGCCCGCCACCGGGCCCTGCACGTTACGCGCAGCACCGGCAAAAAAGCGGAACCCGTCTACAATAGCCGGGATCTCATCACTCAGCACCAGATGGCGAGGCTTGCCGGTATTCAGCGCCTCGACCGTGGCAAGCTCCTGAGCATGTGCCTCTATTGTATCTGCAATTTTGAGCAGGCAAAGGGACCGCTCGGCAGGGGAGAGTGCGGCCCATGCGGGAAAAGCCGCAACGGCCGCAGCAACAGCTACATCCACCTGCTCGGCCGATGCTTCCGCCACACCCATGATGACATCGCCCGTGACGGGGGCAAACACGGTTTCCGCAGCCCCTGCTCCGTCAACGAAACGGCCATCAATCAGCATTTTCGTAAACATGTCTTTTTACTCCCGTTACCCGACATGGCCGGGCCTTAGCATTCGAAGCAACCGTGACATACGTTACGATATCAAACCAATAGATAATGGCAACATCTGATATCGGAAAATACAATACAATTATAACATACTGATATAATTGTATTTTTATTGGAAAATTCCTTCAAAAATAATTACGGGACAAGAAAATCCTATATCTTTGGGTTGTTTTGCTCCCCCACAGGACTGGTGGGCAGGGCGTGCATGCCCCCGCCCCTTCAAGAGGCGGTTACAACCCATCGGTTATTTCGATATCAAAAAGATAATATTACCGACTGGTGCGGTATCGTAACATTTACCTACGATACGGTATTCCTTATGGGCCACCCCGAATCTATCCGGCGCCCCTTGCTGACTGGCCCCGCAGCCACGGTTTGCGCAGTCCCACCAAAGACAGGGTTATGCCATGACATCTTTTTCTTCGATACGTAGCCAACCCACCTACCCGCCGCTGTCCGTAAACCCTGCCGCACGGGCGACCCTGTTTGTAACGGATGCCCCCTGCGCGGACCCCACATGGTTTGCCACGGGCACATCCCCCTCCGCGTTTGACAAGCTTTGGGTGGTTACCGGGGGCAGCCGCACCCTACCCCAGCCACACGGCGGCGTTACCACCTTCCGCGCCACCACCCAGCTTTTGGAAACACTGGCCGCACATCTGGAACATGAGTGTATGGGGCTAAGGCTTTACGCTGCGGGCGCAGAACCATTTATCTGGTCTGTTGCGCGGATCGCCCGGCAGGCGGGCATGTCGGTGGAGGAATACGCACTCCTGCGCACAGGCACGCCCGCCCGTACGGTTATGTGCGCGCACTGCCACACGCTTACGCCAGGGGCAACCACCACCTTGCTCACCTGTTCGGGCTGCGGCGCACGCCTTGAAGTACGAGACCACTTTTCCCGCAGGCTGGGTGCTTACCTTGGAGTGCAGGCCGATGCCGAACAACCCGGCGTATTCCCCCCCACCAAGGAGTTGAACGCATGACCAGCCTGAGCCTTCGCGTTCTAACAGCCGAGCACCTCTCCCCCACCCTGCGGCGGTTACGTGTGGCCGATGTGCAGGGCAGGCCGCTCCCGCGCGTAACACCGGGTTCGCACATTGTACTCGCATTGCCCGTAGCCGGCGGCCTCCGCCGCAACGCCTACTCCATTACACAGGTGGGCGAACACGGCGCGTTCTACGAAATTATTGTCCGCCACGCCACAACCTCACGCGGGGGCGGGTCTGCGTTCATACACACACAGTTGCAGGTGGGCATGGAGCTTGCCGCCACTGCCCCCTCAAACTTTCTGGCGCTGGAAAGCACAGCACGCAAGGTGCTGCTTATTGGTGCAGGCGTGGGGGTTACCCCCCTTCTCGCTCTGGCCAGTGCCCAGCTGGACAGAGGGGGAGCCGTTGAGTTCCATCAGGTCTGCACCCCGGCCGAGAGGGACGTGTTTACCGCACTTCTGGCGCCATTTGGTGCCGGGCGCACGCAGGTACACACCAGCCGTGCGGGCCTTGACCTGCCTACCCTGTTCGCCCGCCAGCCTTTGGGCACCTATATTTATACCTGTGGCCCACACGCCATGATGGAACATATCCACACCGAGGCCACAGCCATGGGCTGGCCCGCAGGCCGGATACACAGGGAAAACTTTGGAGCCGGTGGGGGTAAACCCTTTGTGGTTCACCTTACCCGCTCCGAGCGCAGTGTTGCGGTGGCTGCTGACCAGTCCTTGCTCGATGCACTGGAATCCGCGGGGGTTGATGCACCCTGCCTGTGCCGGGGCGGGGCGTGTGGCATGTGCCGCACCGCCGTTGTGGACGGTGAACCCGAACACCGCGACGACTTTTTATCCGCCGAGGAAAAAGCCTCTGGCCGCTGGATCATGCCCTGCGTCTCCCGCGCGCGCAGCAATGCCCTTACCCTGGATCTCTAAGCAAGCGAGGTTGCCCATGTCCGCCTGTTTCCATAGTGATGAAAACTTCCGCACTCCCTTTTGTTTCCACAACAGCGATGCGGCCATTCTGCGCTTTCCCTTTCCTTTTACACAGGACAGCTACGAATATTCGGTCAACATTGAACCCCATACCCGTGGCGGCCCGACAGAGGCGTTCAACGCCCAGTTTGATGTGGACGAACACTACGTGGCGGAATGCGCGGACCGGGCCGAACTGCTGGCCGAGGAGCCTTCGCGCAGTGTTGTCCTGTCCCATATGGAAACTGCCGCGTGGGAAGCACTGGACCTGATCATGACCAACATGGCTCAGGATTACCCAGACCTGTTCACCCTCACCCGCGCAGGGGACCAATGGACATGGCACAACCGCCCCCTTGGCTGGAAGCACAGCTTTACCTATGGCGATGCCAGCACCCTGCCCTACCCGCCGTTCGAATACATTACACGTCAGGCACAGGGGGACTTTACACTACAGGACCAGCGCGATGGCTCCCTGTTCCTTGATGGCGCAACCATAACGGGCGCTGCGGACTACTCCCCCACCTTTGACCTTGGCATGTCTTTCCACGAATGGCATGGCCCCGCGACCGTAGCCATGGACATGGGCATTTTTGACCGAGCACTCAATTACCTGCTCAAACTCCAGGTTGACCGTCCGGTGCGCCGCCTGAACTGGACCATGACCGTAAACCCACGGTTTGATACCGCCGCCGAAAACTACCCGGTATGGGGGCCGGACCGCACGACCATTACCCCCGAAAACGTGGGGGGGGCAGTTGTTCGTGCGTGTGGAATCACAAAGCCTGTACCGACTGCCACAGTCCAACGCGATCCTTTTTAACATCCGCACCTACTTTGCCAGCCTCAATGACCTGTGTCGCGTGCCCAAATGGGGCCGAAGGCTGCACCGTGTGCTACGTGACCTGCCCCCCGAACTGGCCACTTACAAAGGGCTTGTCCGCTTTCTGCCAACCGCCGTAGCCTATCTGGCTGCGTATGATGATGGTGCCGCCACATCGCCCGGTATTGGGTCTGACCTGCAAACCCTCCCCCCCGCAACCTGTCTATAATACACATCTGCCGCTCCCTACGACTTA
>JBDNSL010000048.1:0-18544 GCA_047719095.1 Acetobacter sp. | reverse complement strand
CCCCCCAAGGGGGCGGCCCCCTGCCCCTTTCCTGCACCACAGGGGGCACTTGGGGCACCTTTACAAAAAACCGTCCAGACGGTATGTTTTGGATATGAAGCCGCAAAAAACCCGTACAAATGACCCCGAAACCGTCAAGAACAACCTGCTAGACGCCGCAGCCACCATACTGGCAACCCCAGAGTGTGCAAAAACTCACACTCAGTCTGGTGGCCCAGAAAGCGGGGGTCAGCAAGGGCGGGCTTTTGCACCACTTCCCCAACAAGGACCAGCTCCTAGACGGGCTGTTCCACCGCGAACTTGCACAACTGCACGACGAAATCCTGACCACCATGAAAAACGACCCGGTGGAAAGCGGGCGTGCAGCGCGTGCCTACATCGGTCTGGGCAACACCACCGCCCAGACCGAGACAAGCTACCTTGTCCTGCGCCAGTTGCTCTGCGTCATGCTCTCGGACTGCGCACTCTCGCGCGAGTGGACGCGCACCTACTGGGACACCATCAAATCCACAGGCCTGTTCCAAGACAGCTCCCCCCTCATGCTCATGTGCTGCCTTGCCGCAGACGGCCTGTTTTTGTGGGAAATGCTGGGTGCGGAGAAAACCGAAGGGCTTAACACCGAAGAGTTTTACAAACTGGTCGCAACAATAACGCACGCCACAGACCAGACCACCCCAGCCTAACCACCCGACCGAACAGCAGCGCCTGACCTGCACCGCCCTGGCGCCCCCATTCCAACCATGCGGAACACTCCAGCCATGCCTGCAAACACATTTTCCATTGGCGTTATCCTGCGCGACTTCAGGCTGGGCGGGAGCGAACGGGTGGCCATAGGGCTGGCAAACCAGTGGCACGCACTGGGGTTTGCCGTAACCGTTTTTGTCGGCCGAGCCGTGGGGGATATGCAGGGCCTGCTCCACCCCGCCATTCCCATACAAACCGCCGACCTATCGCCCCATATTCCCGACCGGGCACTGGGGGCTAAAACCGCACGGGCCGCCGGGCGATATTTTTACGCCCACCCGGTCAAGGCCTGCTATGTGCCGGGCAACGGGCATTGGCCGGTAACACGCCGCCTATCCCTGCTGCCCTTCCCGATCAGGCCAATTCTTGTCACGCAGGTTAGCTCCCCCATTTTCAAAAAAGGGCGCACAGCACTGGGGCAATGGCTGTACAACATGCGTATGCGCTTTTTGCTGCGCCACAGCGACCATGTGGTTACCATCAGCCGCACTCTGGCCCAGCAGACCCAAAGCGTGCTCAAACGGGGCGATATTGCGGTCATTCCCCTACCTGTTGTGTGGGAACCCAGCCCGCCCAAGCCCATACCCACCGGCACGCAGCACATTCTGGCAGCCGGGCGGCTGGTGCCCGTTAAAGGGTTTGACCTGCTTATACGTGCAATTGCCCTTGTTCGGCAGCACGTCCCCAACATCCATCTCACACTGTGCGGCACCGGGCCGGAGCAGGCCAAGCTGCAAGCCCTTATCCATGATCTGGGCCTGCACGCGCAGGTTACACTTGTGGGCTATGTTCCGTGCATACGCCCTTGGCTGGACCAGTGCCGGGCCTTTGTGCTGTCTTCCCATGCAGAGAGCTACGCCGCCGTGCTGGTGGAGGCACTGGCCGCCGGGCGGCAGGTTATCAGCACCGACTGCACACCTGCGGTGGAGGAGTTGCTGCATACCCCTCAGGCAGGGGCCATTACCCCCGTGGGCAACGTGCAGGCCATGGCCGAGGCCATTGTGCGCGTACTGGGCACCGCACCGCCCTGTGGCGCCAGCCTTGCCAGCCTTGTGCAGCCTTTTCACCTAAGCCACGGAGCTATGCAGTATCTCTCCCTCATGGCGCGGTACCGCCATGACCCCATGCCCGAAACAGCGGACACGGCGGACAAAAAAAGAGGGAGCCAAACCGTGGCTCCCTCATGCAACCCGCAGGCTCAGTAACCCGGCGGGGGTGGATAAGGTACGGGGGCCACAGGGTAAGCCCCCCCATAGGCCGGATAAGGCGTTGCCACCGGGTAGGGTGCTGCGGGGTAAGCACTGCCCGCAATCACGCTGGAAATAATGCCCGTGGCAACGGCTGCGAGCAAAAAGCTGCCGCCGTAGTTAATCCAGCGATAACCCGGCGGGGGTGCGTACAGGCCACGATAGCCGCGCCAGTTATCCACATAAATGCCACCACCATCGTACCGGTCGCCCGAGCGCCACATGCCGCCATGGGGGCCGCCACCACCGCGCCAGCCGCCACCGGGGCCACCGGGGCCACCGCGAAAACCACCGCCACCGGGGCCGCCGCCCGGACCACCACGAAAACCGCCGCCGCCATGGCCGCCACCAGGGCCACCCGGCCCACCACCTGGCCCATGGCCACCGGGGCCACCACCACCGGGGCCGCCGGGGCCACGCTGCGCGTGGGCAACAACGGGGGCGGCGGCCACAAGCAGGCTCATCAGCAACGCCATTGAACGCTTTGCCTTGAAGATCATCTTCAATCTCCTTCTTTCTTCCACCATTGAAGCGAGCAAGATGTGGCGGAAATTTGTCGATAACATAACTGCAAGGCGTCGGGCCTAGTCTGGCCTGCCTGCCCGGTGGTACGGGTGGCCTGCCGCAATGGCCTGCGCGCGGTAAACCTGCTCCACCAGCATAATCCGCACCAGCATGTGCGGCCACGTAAGCGTGCCAAAGGACAGGGTTGCATCGGCGCGCTGCAAAACGGTGCCATCCAGCCCCTCTGCTCCGCCAATAACAAAACAGGGTGTGCGCCCTGCGTCCTGCCAGCCAGAAAGGGCTGCGGCAAAGGCCACACTGGTGTAGGTGCGCCCGCCTTCATCCAGCGCCACAACATGGCTCTGGGCGGGGCAGGCCGCCAGAATGGCCTGTGCCTCGCGCCGCTTGATCTCGTCCGGGCTGCCGCGCCCGTCGGGGAGTTCCACAATATCCAAGCCCGGACGCAACCGCTTGAGGTAACGCTCAACCAGCGCGCGCTCGGACTTGTCTTTCATGCGGCCAACCGCCACCAGCCTCATACCCGGCTCCCGTGGCGGCATGGCCGCGTCTGCACCAGAACGAACACCAGCACTTACAGACGGGTCACGCCGTCTTCGTTGCTTTCATCCAGTTCGGCACCCCACATTTTTTCCAGCCCATACAGCGCGCGCGCTTCGGGCTTGAACAGGTGGACCACAATATCCCCCGTATCCAGCAGCACCCAGTCCGAGCCATTAGCCCCTTCGACCAGTACGCGCTTGATACCAATATCGCGCAGTTTACGCTCGATATGCTGGGCCATGGCGGCAATCTGGCGGTCAGCCAGACCTGTTGCAATCACCATTTTGTCGGCAAAGGAGGCACGACCGGCAAGGTTGATCACAACCAGATCTTCGGCCTTGTCATCCTCCAGACTGGTGGTGATGAGCACAAGGGACTGCTCCAGCAGATCGGGGTCCACGCTCTCACGCTTGGTGGGGGCTTTGGGGCCTGCTGCTGCGGCTTTTTTGCGCACAGAGCCGGGGGCTGCTGCCGCTTTGGGCACTGCGGCGGCACGGGTGGAGGCCGCACGGCCCCCGCGTGCGGTGGCGGTGGACGGGCGGGCGCGTGCCGGCGTCTCGGCGGGTGGCTTGGTGGTTATGACCGTTCTCCTGAAACTGACTGCTTTATGGGGTGGTGGGCTGATCCGTGGTGGCGTCAAACCCGCCCCGCTGACGAATGGCTGTTGCAGATATACTGTTTTGTACCCCCGGAAGGAAAGCCCAAGCTGGGGGAGAAAGTGTGGCAAGCCCCGCGGCCCGGCGCGCAGGCACGCGCCAGCGGGCCAGATAATGTGCTGCAAGCCCGCCCAAAGCCCGAACATTCTGCCCCGGACGGGGGAAAACCGCCAAAGGCACCTGCCGCACCAACTGGTGCCAGTGCTTCCAGCGCGGCAGGGTTACCAGACCGTCGGCCCCCATCAGCCATACAAATCGCACATGGGGGAAGCGCGCCTTAAGCCGGGCCAGCGTGTCCACCGTGTAACGGGTGCCGAGTCGGGCCTCCAGATCGGTGGCCACAACCTTGTGCCCATCGGCCAGTTGGCGTGCTGTGGCCAGACGGGTGGCAAAAGACGCCATCTCCCGCCCTGCCTTGAGCGGATTGCCGGGCGAGACCATAAGCCACACCTGATCAAGCCGTAATTCCAGCAAGGCCCGCCGGGCAAGGGCACGGTGCCACCTGTGCGCAGGATTGAACGACCCACCCAAAAGCCCCACACGGCTGTGCCTGCCATCCCCCCATGTGGGGATCTGCCTGCCAGCCGCCCCATAGCCGGGGGCCAGCAGCTTTGGGGCTGCCCCGTCCATGCCCGGCTCATGGGTAGCCTGCTTATGCGTGCCCTGCCTGCCCGCTTCCACAAGGGCGGCAGTGCGGGTGCGTGGCACCCGTCTGGTATGGTGCTGGGCGCTCAGGGGCGAACCTGACCGCTGCCAATAACCTCGTAACGGAAGGTTGTCAGCTGTTCCACGCCAACCGGCCCACGGGCATGGAAGCGCCCGGTCGCAATGCCGATTTCCGCACCAAAGCCAAATTCCCCGCCATCGCAGAACTGGGTGGAGGCATTCCACATGACCACGGCACTACTCACACCATTCATGAAGCGGATGGCAACGGCCTCGTCCGCCGTAACAATGGCTTCGGTATGGGAGGAGCCAAAGCGGGCAATATGGTCCAGTGCTTCGTCCACACCATCGACCACGGCCACGTTCAGCACCGCATCCAGCCACTCGGTGGCAAAGTCTTTTTCCGTGCCTGCGGGCAGGTCGGGCATGATCTGCCGGGACGCGGCATCGGCATGGAAGGTGCAGCCCTGCTCGGCCAGATCGGAAATGATCTGGGGCAGCAGAACAGAGGCAATGGCTGCATCAATCAGCAGGGTTTCGGTTGCACCGCAAATGCCCACGCGGCGCATTTTGGCGTTGAGCACAATCCGGCGCGCCATGGCGTGGTCGGCGGCGGAATGGACATAGGTGTGGCACAGCCCTTCGGCATGGGCGAGCACGGGCACGCGGGCCTCGCGCTGCACACGCTCCACCAAGGAGCGGCCACCACGGGGGATAATCAGGTCCACAAGGCCTGCGGCTGTCAGCATGTCCGCCACGTGCTTGCGGTCTGCATCGGGTGCGATCAACACCGAGTCTTCGGGCAGGCCAGCATTACGCAGGCCGGTCTGCATGGCGGCATGGATGGCGCGTGCGCTGTGCAGGCTTTCCGACCCGCCACGCAGCAGCACCGCATTGCCGGATTTGATGCACAGCCCCGCCGCATCCGCCCCGACATTGGGCCTGCTTTCATAAATAACGCCAATAACGCCAACGGCTGTGGCCACCTTGCGAATACGCAGGCCATTAGGGCGGGACCATTCCTCCAGCACCTGCCCCACGGGGTCGGGCAGGTCGGCAATGTCTTCCAGCCCACGGGCCATGGCTTCCACCCGCTCGGGGGTTAAGGTCAGCCGGTCACGGAACGCCTCGTTTGCGGTGGAGGCGGCAAGGTCACGCGCATTGGCCTGCAAAATGGCGGGGGCGGAGGCGCGCAGCGCGCTGGCCGCAGCCCACAGGGCCTTGTCGCGTTCGGAGGAGGAGCTTTGCGCCAGCGTGCGCCCGGCAAGCCGTGCCCTGTGCGCCAGATCGTGCATGGAACATGGCGAGGGCACACCCTGCACTGGTGCGCGCATATCCGCCGTGGCCATATGCTGCCGACTGTCTTCCTCCGTATTCATGCTGGCGTCCCTTATCTCCATTGCCCTGTTTCTTTTATGCGGTGTGTGGCCCGCCCCACATGGACGGGCCTGTATGCGTTTTAGAGTGCCGTATCAGACATTAAAGCGGAAGAGCAGAACGTCCCCGTCCTGCACAACGTAGTCCCGGCCTTCAACACGCAGGCGTCCGGCTTCCTTGGCCCCGGCCTCCCCGTTATAGCGGACATAGTCGTCAAATGCGATGGTTTCGCAGGCGATAAAGCCACGCTCGAAGTCATTGTGAATAACGGCTGCGGCCTGCGGGGCCTTGGTGCCCACCGTAATGGTCCACGCGCGCGCCTCCTTGGGGCCTACGGTAAAGTAGGTGCTCAGGCCCAAAAGCTTGTAGCCTGCGGCAATAACCCGGTCCAACCCGCTGTCATTCAGGCCCAGACCTTCAAGGAACTCGCGGCGTTCCTCGTTTTCAAGCTGGCTCACCTCGGCCTCGATGGCTGCGGAAACAATGACCACCGCAGCCCCTTCGGCCTCGGCCTTGGCCTTCACTTTTTCAGAGAACGCATTGCCGGTGGCAGCCGAGTCCTCATCCACATTGCACACATACAGCACGGGCTTGCTGGTCATGAGTTGCAGGCGGCGGACGGTTTCCTCCTCCCCGGCGGGAATGGCGGTGCGCGCGGGGCGGCCATCACGCAGGGCGGTCAGGATGGGGTCCATGATCTCGATCTGGGCCATGGCTTCGCCGTCGCGGTTGCGCGCGCGTTTTTCCAGCGCGGGCAGGCGCTTTTCCAGCGAGTCCAGGTCTGCCAGCATCAGCTCTGTTTCAATAATTTCCGCATCACGCACGGGGTCAACACCCCCTTCTACGTGGGTGATGTCATCATCCTCAAAGCAGCGCAGAACGTGGATAATGGCGTCCACTTCGCGGATGTTGGCCAAAAACTGGTTGCCCAGCCCTTCCCCGCGTGAGGCACCGCGCACAAGGCCCGCAATATCCACAAATTCAAGGCTTGTAGGCACTTCGCGCTGGGACTTGCCAATAACCACCAGCTTGTCCAGCCGGGGGTCGGGCACGGCCACGCGGCCCACGTTCGGCTCGATCGTGCAGAACGGATAGTTGGCGGCCTGCGCCGTGGCCGTGGCCGTAAGCGCGTTGAACAGGGTGGACTTGCCCACATTGGGCAGACCAACAATACCGCAGTTAAAACCCATCAGCCCTTGCTCCCTTGTGGCAGTGCAACCTTGGTCATAAACCGGTCGGCATGCCCATCCGCCAGCAGGGGGGCGGCATCGGCCATGCTGGCGAGCATGGGGTCGAGCCAGTCCTGCTGGTCTGTTTGTGTAAAATTACCCAGCACCCAGCCATGCACCCGTTCCTTGGCGCCGGGGTGGCCTATACCTATACGAACACGCCAGTAATCGGGCGTGCCCAGCATCTTGTCTGTCGAGCGCAGGCCGTTATGGCCCGCTGCACCGCCGCCACGCTTGATGCGCAGCCTGCCCGGCTCCAGATCCAGCTCATCATGGAAAAGCGTTATCTGCTCGGGGGCTATTTTGTAAAAGGCCGCCGCTTCCTGCACACTCTCGCCCGAGCGGTTCATGTAAGTCATGGGCAACAGTGCAAGCACCTTGTGGCCGCCTATGCGCCCCTCGGCTACCTCACCCTTGAAGCGGCTGCGCCACGGCGTAAAGCCGTATCTGGCGGCAATGGCCTCGACCGCCATAAAACCAACATTGTGCCGGTGCCGGCGCATGGAGGACTCGGGGTTACCCAGTCCGACCCAGAGCAGCATTGCGGATTCTGCCTTGTGTTTATGAACAGAAAGGGGGGCACATGCGCCTGCACGTGCCCCCGCGTTCCATAAGCTTCAGATAACCTGAACTTCCGATCAGGAAGCGCTGGCACCGTCTGCGGAAGAGGTGTCAACCAGCGGTGCGGCAATGGAGGCAACCACAAAGTTGGCTTCGTGGGAAACAGGCGTTGCGCCTTCCGTCCCCTGCACATCGTCCCAACGCACGTTGTCGTTGATGTCGAGCTTGGTCAGGTCAACAGTGAAGAACTCGGGGATGTTCTCTGCCGCCACTTCCACGTCAACCGTGTGACGCACGATGTTGAGCATGCCACCACGCTTGATGCCGGGGCACTTGTCTTCACCCACAAAGTGCACAGCCACTTCAACATGCACGCGCGAGCCAGCGGCCAGACGCAGGAAGTCGATATGGACGGGCGAATCCTTGACCGGGTGGAGCTGCACGTCACGCACCAGAGCGCGTTCGTTCTTGCCGCCTTCGATCTGGATGTCATACACGCGTGAGCGCCAGCCAGAGGTCTGGATTGCCTTGACAACCAGACGCGGGTCGAGCGCGATCAGCGTGGATTCCTGCTTGCCACCGTACACAACGCCGGGCACCAGGCCTTCACGCCTCGTCGCACGCGCTGCCCCCTTACCAGCCTTCGCGCGCGCAGAAGCTTGGATTGTTGTAATTTTGGACACCTTGACTTCTCCTGAAAAACTTGAGCACGCAGGCCTCCAGGGGTGCCTGCGCGGTGGCTGCGGCCTTACAGCAAAACCCCGCCACAAGCAAGGTCCACCCACCCTGCACCAACCTTTGTCCCGCCCTGTGCCCTATCTGGCACACCCCAAACCTAAGGCCCCCGCCCACACCATGCCCCTGACCCGCCAGCCAGCAACCAGCCAGCCCGCCACAACCACGCCCGACCAGCAGTTTGGCTGCGACAGTGACGCAGGCATATGCCCCCACGCGCTTAACGCCATAACCCGTGCGGCCGCCGCCTGCGCCCCGGCCAATGGGGATGATGCATGGACCCGCCTTGCCGCCAAAGCCGTGGCCGACCTGTTTGGCACGCCACAGGCCCGCGTGTTTTTTGTCTTTAGCAGCACGGCGGCCAATGCGCTCGCACTGGCCACCCTGTGCCCGTCCTATTGCGCCATCATCACTTCCGAAATTGCGCGGGTGGACACGTCCGAGCGGGGGGCTACGGCATTTTTGTCCGGCGGGGCAAAGCTGCTTACCCCCCCCACAAGCGAGGGCAAACTTACCCCCGCCGCCATTACGCAGGCCATGCACCGCACACGCGGCTATGGCGCGTCCACCCCTGCGGTGGTCAGCATAAGCCAGCCAACCGAGAACGGGCTGCTCTACTCGGTGGATGAAATACGGGCCATTGCCAACGCCTGCCACGACAACGGGTTGCGCCTGCACATGGATGGCACACGCTTTGCCAACGCCGTGGCGGCACTGGGCTGCACCCCTGCGGCCATGACATGGCAGTCCGGTGTGGATGCGCTCAGCTTTGGCGGCACCACAAACGGCATGGCCATGGGGGATGCGGTGGTGTTCTTTACCCCCCAACTGGCCCACGGCTTTGCCGAGCGTGCCCAGCAGGCCGGGCAGGTTGCCGCCAAAATGCGGTTTTTATCCGCGCCATGGCTCAGCATGGTCCAGTCCGGCGCATGGCTGGACAACGCCCGCCACGCCAACGCCAGCGCACAGGTCTTTGCCCGCACCATAGAGGGGCTGGACGGGGTAACACTGGCATGGCCGGTGCAAAGCAATGCAGTGTTCCTGCTTATGCCCGAACATGTGGCCAACGCCCTGCGCGCACAGGGGTGGCGATTCCATACCCTGTTTGGCCGGGTGTACCGCTTTATGTTTGCATGGGACGCACGCGCGGACACCATTGCAGCCCTTGGGGCGGACCTGCGCCGGTGCATACGGGCCTGATTGGGCCACAAAATGCCCCGGCCACACCAAAACAGGCAGGCACACCCGCTCCAGCCTTGACATATTGGCCCTGCCCCTGCTTCCTCCACCCCAATTGAACTATGGCAAAACCAGCGCCCGCCCGCAGGCCGGGCCACATTGATTTGGGACAAGACCATGCACCCTTACCGTACCCATAGCTGCTCGGCCCTTCGCGCGGGCGATGCTGGCACCACTGCGCGCCTGTCCGGCTGGGTGCACAGCAAGCGCGACCATGGCGGCCTGCTGTTTATTGACCTGCGCGACGAAACGGGCATGACCCAGATTGTCATCCCCGCCGGATCGGACGTGATGGCCACAGCCGAACCCGTGCGCGTGGAAAGCGTGATTACGGTAACCGGCAAGGTGGTTGAACGCGCCGAGGGCACGCGCAACCCCGACCTTGCCACGGGTGATATTGAAGTTCAGGCGCAGGAGCTTGTTGTGCAGTCCCATGCCGCCGTGCTGCCCTTGCAGGTGGCCGGGCAGGAACATTATTCCGACGAGCTGCGCCTGCGCTACCGCTACATAGACCTGCGGCGCGAAAAGGTGCACGCCAACATCCGCCTGCGCTGCGCCGTAATTGCCAGCATGCGCAAGCGCATGACCGATCTGGACTTTGTGGAACTGCAAACCCCCATCCTGACCGCCTCCTCGCCCGAGGGTGCGCGCGACTTTCTGGTGCCCTCACGCAACCACCCCGGCAAGTTCTACGCCCTGCCGCAGGCACCGCAGCAGTTCAAGCAACTGGCCATGGTGGCGGGGTTTGACCGCTACTTCCAGATTGCTCCGTGCTTCCGCGATGAAGCCTCCCGCGCGGACCGCTCCCCCGGTGAGTTCTACCAGCTTGACTTTGAAATGGCCTTTGCCACGCAGGACGAAATTTTTGCGGTGATGGAAGAGGTCATGAGCGGGCTGTTTACCGAATTCGGTAACGGTCGCACGGTCAGCACCGCGCCGTTCGAGCGTATTCCCTACACTCGCGCCATGAAGGTTTATGGTTCCGACAAGCCGGACCTGCGCAACCCGCTGCTGATTACGGACGTCACGGAAGACTTTGCAGGCTCCGGTTTTGGCCTGTTTGCCCGCATTGCCGCCGATGGTGGTGAAATCCGCGCCATTCCCGCCCCCGGCGCGGGGGACAAGCCCCGCTCATTCTTTGACAAACTCAATGCCTGGGCGCGTGAGAACGGGGCTGGTGGTCTGGGCTACATCACCTTCAACGCCGAAGGTGGGCAGGGCCCGATTGCCAAGAACCTTGAGGCCGACCGGGCTGAAGCCATTCGCGCCAAGCTGGGGCTTAAGGCCGGGGATGCCGTGTTCTTTGCCGCAGGCAAGGGGCATGACGTAGCCAAGTTCTCCGGCCTTGTGCGCACCCGCATTGCCGAAGAACTGGACCTGATCGAGAAGAACGCCTTCCGCTTCTGCTGGATCACGGACTTCCCCATGTACGAGCTGAATGAGGAAACGGGGCTGGTGGACTTCTCCCACAACCCGTTCTCCATGCCGCAGGGCGGGCTGGAAGCCCTGAACACCAAGGACCCGCTGGATATTCTGGCCTACCAGTACGACATTGTATGCAACGGGATCGAACTCTCCTCCGGTGCGGTGCGTAACCACCTGCCAGATGTCATGGTGCGTGCGTTTGAAATTGCAGGCTACCCCGAAAGCGAGGTGGAAGCCCGCTTTGGCGGCATGCTCAACGCCTTCCGCTACGGAGCGCCCCCGCATGGTGGTTCCGCCCCCGGCGTGGACCGCATTGTGATGCTGCTGGCCGATGAACCGAACATCCGCGAGGTTATTCTGTTCCCGCTCAACCAGCAGGGCGAAGACCTGATGATGGGGGCCCCCGCCCCCGTAGCCCCTGAGCGCATGAAGGAACTCTCCCTCGCACTCAACCTGCCCAAGCCCAAACCTGCGGTCAAAAAAGACTGATCACCGCACGTTCGCGGCAATAAACACATCCGGCCGGTTGCATGACCGCGCCGGATGTTTTCTTGTAGGGGGTATGACCATACGCCCCCAGCGCCCGCGCGCCGCCCTGCTGGCCGCAACCGTATCCACCCTTTTTGCCCTTGCCCTGCCCGTTTGCGGTGCAAAGGCGGCCACACCCACAACCCCGCTTGCCTCCCAACAGGCGGTGTATGATCTGGGGCTGGTGGAATCCGCAGGCGGGCAGACGCTCTCCGCCACCGGGCGCATGAGCTACACCGTGCTCAAGACCTGCCTTGGCTGGTCCTCCCACCAAAGGCTGGACATACAGAGTGTCACCCGCAAACAGGGTGAGGAGCACCTCCTGTCCGACTATGCCGCGCAGGAAAGTCTGGACGGGCGGCACCTGACCTTTAAAAGCCAGGAAACGCGCAATGGCAAAGTGCTGCGTATTGTCAGCGGGGAGGCAAGCCTTGCCCCCGATGGCTCGGGCGTTGTGCAGTACCGCCAGCCCCTTGCCAAAACCCTGCCCCTGCCTGCGGGCACCCTGTTCCCCGCAGCCCACACCGCCCACATTCTGGCCGCCGCCCAAAAGGGCGAAAAGGACCTGACCACCCCCCTGTTTGACGGGACCCTGCCCGACGGGCCGGAAGATACATACGTAACCCTGCTCAACTGGTCCGCCCCTCCGGCGGACACCCCTTACCCGGCATTGCAGAAACTGGCATTTGGCCACGTGCACATCGCTTTTTACGACCGCAACGCCCACACCATGATGCCCGAATACGAAATGGGTATGCGCTACTTTGCCAACGGCGTGTCCGACCAGTTACATCTGGATTTTGGGGATTTTAAAATGCAGGGCACACTCAGCACCCTTGACCTGCCCCCAACACCGACCTGCTCGCAGGATACAGCGCATTAAGGGGGCCAGCACAGCAGTGGTCCGGCCCTTATGGGCTAGGCCTCTGCCACGCCGTTTGTAAACATCAGGTTTTGAAAATTCATTTTGTTCTGACGGTTTTTTCTGCGCCACTTCTTTTTGTTCGCCCGCCGCCACACACGCGGCACAAACGGAACAGCACGCGGCAGACAGCCCGATAGAAGGGCGGCCCAACTCATGATCAGGATCGGGGTCAGGCTGGTGCTGGCCAACGTGGCCATATAGGGCGAATCCGCCATAAGATTTTGCGAAAACGCGAGTATGGAACTGCCACCAAGTGCATCCTCCATATCCTGCTCCGCAGTATGCCCCGCCGTGGCCCAGCCCGCCAGTGCGGCCTCCACCCCCTCCGCGTCCAGCTTCTGCCCGACCTGAAGTGCAAGGTTGAGCAGCGGTTTTTGCACAGATGCCATATAGGCGGCATTTCTGCGCAAGGCAGCCCGTAGCCCGCCCACACCGCCCTGCCCGGACTGCTCAGCCTCCTCCAGACGCCCCATATCCTCCACCTCCCCCGCCAGAGCCGCCCGCACCAGCCGCCCCCGCTGGGACGGGTTGAGTGCGGGCATAAGGGCTGCGGCCAGCAGGGGGTTAAGCAGAGCTTGGGGAATTTGCCCTGTGTCCTCCGTTGCATCAAACATCTCTAGCAGGGTGGTGGCTGCGGCCTTTTGCTCGGCGGTGGCGTTCTGGTCCGCCAGAATAACCGTAAGGGCCTTGAACAACTGGGGCAGCAGGGCGGTTGTCAGGGCATTGCCCAAAAGAGTTGCCGGGGTGGACTGGCCTGTACTCCCCGCAGCCTGCGCCGCATTGGCCGCAAACTGCACAATGCCGCCGGGCAGCACAATTTCGTCCTCCTGCGTGGTGCCCATGCCCAGCAGGGCGGTCGCCATGGCCCGCGCCCCCTCCTGCGCGGTGTTACTGGCCAGACCGTACAGCCCCGATGTGGTCACAACTGCCCCCCCCAAAGCCCCAGAAGCAGCGGACTGCGGACCAGAGGACTGGGCATTAAGGAGTTGCAAAAGCGGCAGGCTGACCACACCAGCACCCGTGGCACCACCGCCACTGGCGGACTGGCCCGCCATGGTGTTGGCAAGCTGCATAAGACCTGTGGCCATGGCTTTTTGCTCAGGCGTTGCCAAGGGGTCGTTGAGCACCGCATCGGCTGCGCGCAAAACATCGGCCACCAACGTGCTGACACCACTCCCTGTGGCCTGCGCCGCACTCTGGGTTAGGGTCTGGGCTGTAAGTTGGGGGGCGTTTTCCGCCAGATCGGGGGCGGCAGTGTGCAACCCGTTCTGGGCCGTACTCTGGGCCGCGTTCTGGGCGGCTCCCCCATTTGTGGTGGATGTGCCACCTGTGCCAGCCCCCGCCTGCCCCAGCAGCGCACTCCCGGCCAGCAGGCTTTGCGCCCCTTTGGAGAGGGTAAGCATAACATCCGCCTGCTGGGCCTGTGCCTGCGCCAGAGCCATGCGTGCGGTCTGCGCCAGTTCGGCCGCGGAGGGCAGCGCTCCCGCCTGCGCGGACGGGCTACCGGACGGGCTACCGGGCTGGGGGCCGGTTTGGGCTGCGGCCTGTCTGGTCGCCTGCACTGCACTTTCGGCCATGCCTGCACCCTGCATGCCCAGAGCGCCCCAGCCCCCCGCCCCGGACAGGCCGCCTGATCCTGTTGTTGCTGCCATGGCCCGCTCCGTAACATTTGCACCGGCAGGCAAGACCCACCCGTGCCTCTCCCCCGACCGGGGCCTGAGCGTGCCACACCGGGCAGGCTCAGGCCAACAGGATTAAAGGGGGTGGCTTAGTTGACCTGCGTGCCACTACCACCAGTGCTGGCACCACCTTGGCCGTTTGCTGCCCCGTTATCGGTGGAAACACCCTGACGCAGAACACCCACCAGCTCCTGCAAAGCCTGCGGGTTGTTTTTAAGAATAGCCACATTGGCCGCATCGGGTACGGGCATTTGGGCACCCCCCTGACCGGGAGGAACATTCAGCAAGCTGCCGGTCAGGCCAACGCAGGTCAGGCTCATGACAAAGCTGCGTGCGTCCAGCCCGTGCGCCTTGAGAATAGCTGGCAGCCCCGGCACCTGCCCCACAAGGGCAATCTGCTGGTCAAGCGACATGCCCACATGCCCCGGTGGCTGAATGTTGGCGGCCTGAATGGCCTTGAGTGTTGCACTCAGCCGGGGCAGCACATCAGGGGCCAGTTTGTAGTGCAGGGCTGCATCCATGTCATGTTGCATGGTGGCCACCTGCTCGGGCGTGATGGACGGTGCGTGGGGTGTGGCCCCACCCAAGGGGGCAACGCTCTGGGCGTGTGCAGCCCCGGCCACCAGCAGGGCCAAGGCCCCCACAACAGTTGACGCCTTGCGAACAAAAACCATGTTACCTACCTTTTTCATGCTGCAATTACCCATTCGCCGCCGCGCATGAGCGGCACGCGCCCACCCTGTGCGTCCAGCCCGTCTACATCAATTTCGCCCGAGCCGATCATCCAGTCTATGTGGATCATGCTGGTATTGGCCCCGCGTGCGGCCAAGGCGGCCTCGTCCTGGCCCTGTGTTTCCAGCATGCATTTGGTATAGGACTGGCCAAGGGCTATGTGGCTGGCCGCGTTTTCGTCAAACAGCGTGTTCTGGAACAATAGCCCACTGCGCGAGATGGGGGAGGAGTGGGGCACAAGAGCAACCTCGCCCAGCCTTCTGGCCCCTTCATCAGTATCGAGCACCCGCTCAAGCACGTCCTGCCCGCGGGTTGCGTGCATGTCCACAATCCGCCCGCCTTCAAAGCGGACCTTTATGCCGTCTATGAGTGTGCCCTGATGCGAGAGCGGCTTGGTGCTGGCAACCGTGCCTTCCACGCGCAGGCGGTGGGGGGTGGTAAACACCTCCTCGGTGGGGATGTTGGGGTTGCACACAATGCCGTTGCCCGCTTTTTCTGCACCACCGGCCCATTCATGCCCGTCAGCCAGCCCGACCAGCAGGTCCGTGCCGGGGCCGGAAAAATGCAGCGCGTCGTAGCGCACGTCGTTCAAAAACGCAGCCCGGCGGTGGAGTATGGCGTTATGGGCCGCCCACTGGCCCACCGGGTCATCCCCGTTCAGGCGCGAGACGGCAAAAATGGCGCGCCAGAGCTGCTCCACCGCGTCTGCCTCGGGCAGGTCGGGGAACACCTGCATGGCCCATGCCGGGGTGGCGGCGGCCACAATGCACCAGTTCACATCAAAATTGGTAATGATCTCCATGGCCGGGCGGTTCACGCGGGAGGCAGCCTTGCTTGCGCGGGAGACGTGGTCCGGGTTTTGCCCTGCCAGCAGGGCGGGGTTGGAGCCGGTAATGGCCATGCGCGCAGCCCCTGCGCGAAAGCCCTCCGCCATGCCAGCAGCCAGCCAGCCCGATGCGGTATCAAACGTGTTTTCGGCCCCGTACCGGTAGCGGGCGAGCGTTGTTTCCTCATCCGAATAGAAGGTGCTCACCAAGGATGCACCTGCCTTGTAGGCGTGTTCGGTAATGCGGCGCACCAGTGGCACGGCATGGAGGGGGGCGGTCATAATAACCTGCTGCCCCGGAGCCACGTTTAGCCCTGTGCGGGCGGCAACCTCGCCCAGCCGGTCAAGCTGGGCTGCAAATTCGGCCGAGGCCAGATAGCCAGATGTGGCCTGCGTGTTCTGTTGCGTCACGGTTATGTCTGTCCCTTTTTGTGGCGTAACCCTTTGGGGCTTATGGGATACCCATGGAGCGCGTCCGTCAACTCCGCAGCGCCGTGGCCCCTGCCCTGCGGGCTTGCACCGCGCCACAGCACGCCCTTGGGCACCGTGCAAAAGCCCCGCCAAACACCCCACCGGGCAACACGGGGAAAAAGCCCTTGCGTGCCCCGAATGTGCCTTGGGCGTACCTTGGATACCCCCTTGGCACGCCCCCCCTGCGCCAGTGCCCATGTGGCCCACGCGTGTACGTGCGTGCCAGTGCCCCTGCACCAGCCTTTGCAGCTAACGCAGCGGCCCCCTGTTTGTTACCCTTTGGCCTAAACCGGTGCAGGCTCCACGGGCAGGGCAAAGGGGGTTAGTGTGGCGGGTAGGTAAAGTGGGTGGCATGGCCGCCCCCCGGCACTCAGGCGGAGCGCGCACACGGCAATACCGTGGCTTTGGAGCATCTGCACAACCTGTGGCCCGCGCGCACGCAGGCTTTTGTGGTGGGGGGAGCCGTAGGCCGCCACAACAAGGTCGGCCCTGCGGGCCATGTCCAGCAAGGCGGCATCGTTACCCGGCCCCACGGGGTCGGGGGTTTCCAGCAGGCGCAACTGGTCCGTGCAGCGATAGGCAAAGGTATTGCCCACAAACAGGCCGCCATAGCCCCATGCCCGCGCGTAACGCTGGCACTTGGCCACGGTTCTGTCATCTCCGTGTTCGGTCGCAACGGAGGGGTTCATCATCAGCCACATGACCAGTGGCCTGCCCTCCTCCCAGACCCGGCGCAGGGTATAGCGGTAGCAGTCATCCGCCCCGCCATAGGTGGCCGTGCTCACAACATCCTCCGACAGTCTGAGCGGGCGGGACTGGCCTACGGTATGGCCTGTAAACAGATCTTTCATCACTCTTTTTGCTCGCAGGGGTTCTGGCGTGTCTGCCCCCTGTCTAGGCCGCAATGCCTGCCAGCACAAACCCGCGCGCGCACTGCTGGTGCACCTTACGGCGCAACGGTATGGGCCGGGCCGGGGTGTGCCGCACGCCAGTGCGCCGTGTTTGCAGCCCGGATGGCGTCCTGCCCGATCTGGATTTTTTCGGGGTCATACCCCACCGCAACACATTGGGCGTGGGTTATGTAGCCTGTCTGGAGCAAAAACAGCGCCAGTTTTTGCGGATAGGCCGTTTTACGCACGTAGGCAGTGGGGCAACTGCTTACCCCGCCATCCTGCACGGATGGGTCCAACGCGCACCATGTCTGGTCATCATCCGCGCTGCGGTCATACCAGTGCAGCATGTATGTCCACCCGGCCCTAAAGCGGCCCAGATTAGCACTATTGGCCACATAGGCAGCCAAAAAGGCGTTCACCCCCTTGCGGTCAGGAGGAGGGGGAGCCTTGAACGCGGGAAACCCCTGCCGGAAATACGCCAGCAGAAAAGAGGCATAGTCGGGCTGTGTGGTCACTGTTCTTAGCTGTGCATGTGCATAATCATACACAACAATAGGCAGAACGGACCAGACATAGGAGGCGAACACGTAATTGAACCGCTGGTCCTTGAGCACAAACTGCCGCCCGCCATCATGGTTGATGTCCACAACAGTTGGCGGGGCGTCTCCATCTTGTTCTGGCAGGTGGGTTACGGCCCACTGGCCCGCGCCGTCCAGCCCCACAATAGCGGCCACCGTGCAGCAATGGGCACCCATGGTGTAGCCCGACACCACAATCTGCAAAGGCCCACCGCTCCTGTCCAGATGGTACAGGGAAAGGCGCAGGGTGCTGACCATACCGCCCTCATCCCCCATAATCAGCGAGGCTATGGCCTGCCGGAACACAGAGTGCCCCGGCGCATGGACCACAAGTGTGGCAACCGTGCAGCCCTGCTCGGCCGGTGCGGGGGGGCTGTCCTGCGGCTCCATCAGAATTGCCTTGTCCGGGCAGGGCTGCCGGGCTGCCACCTCTACCAGAACGGACATGTCCTCCACCTTGAGCGCCACAGGCTGGGGCGTTGGCTGGTGGCTTCGGTCAAACACCAGCGCTCTGGCCAGCGGGGGTACCTTTTGCGGGGGCTCCACCTGCGGCACAGCATTGACCGAGCGCGCCCCCGCCACAGCGGAGGTAGGGGCAAGGGCCACCATGCCCGAGAATGCCAGCAGGCACGCAACAACTCCAAAGCAACGCATGGGGGTCTGTTTTCCTTGCTTGTCAGGCGTGTTCACCCAATGTGCTTTGTGGGTGCAGGCGGGCGTTGAGCAAGGTTAACACCAGCACCACCAGTGCCGCCACCCCCACGCTCAGCATAAGGGCTGGGGCAAGCCCTGCCCCCATCCATGCCGCAAGCCGGGTTTGCAGCAGCGCATTGCTGGCCGCAATCAGGTTGCCACACTGGTAGGCCAACCCCGGAAATGTGGCCCGGACCGAAGCGGGGGACAACTCGCTCAGATACGCAGGCACCACCCCCCACGCCCCCTGAATACAGAACTGGATGCACATGGCC
>JBDNSL010000047.1:0-18856 GCA_047719095.1 Acetobacter sp. | reverse complement strand
CGGAGGCCAACGTGCTGGCCATGCACGGGCTTGGGCAGGGGCGGCGTTTTCTGGTGGGCCGCACCGAGCATGACGCAGTGCGCAAGGGTGCGCCCGATGGGGCGGATGTGGGCTGGCTGGACGTGGACCAGAACGGGCAGGTTCGGCTGGACCTGCTGGAGGCCGCGTTGTCTGCCCCCGGTGCTCCGGTCTTTGTGTGCCTCATGCTGGCTAATAACGAGACAGGTGTGCTCCACCCGTTGGCCGATGTTGCCCGCCTGTGCCACCAGTATGGCGCACATTTGCATGTGGATGCGGTGCAGGCCGCAGGCCGCATGGCTGTGCATGTGGCCGATATGGGGGCCGACAGTCTGGCCTGTTCTGGCCACAAAATGGGTGGGCCAAAGGGGGCGGGTGCTCTGCTGCTGCGTGGGCCAGCCCCAAGGCCACTAAGCCCCCTGTTTGAAGGCGGGGGGCAGGAGCAGGGCCGCCGGGGTGGCACCCAGCCCTTGCCCGCCATAGCGGGGCTGGCCGCAGCCCTGTGCGATGCGTTGGATAACCCGCGTGATCTGGCCCCCCTGCGCGGTCGTCTGGAGCAGGCCGCCAGTGCGGCCGGGGCCGTGGTCTGTGGGGCAGGTGCCCCCCGGTTGGGCAATACCGCATCCCTTGTTCTGCCCGGCCGCCGTGCACAGGGGCAGCTTATGCGGCTGGACCTTGATGGGGTCTGTGTTTCCGCAGGGTCGGCCTGTTCGTCTGGCAAGGTGGCGTTTTCTCATGTGCTGGAGGCCATGGGGCTGGGGGAGCAGGCGGGGCAGGCCATACGTGTGTCCCTGCCGTGGAATGTGTGCGAGGCGGATGTGGAGCGGTTTGTGCAAAGCTATACGCGCATGGCGGCCGGGGCCGGTCTGGCGTTGGTGGAGTAGGAGGTAGGCATGGCGGCATTGTATTTTGACCACGCGGCCACCACACCGTGCGACCCGCGTGTGCAGGCTGTTGTGCTGCGCGCTCTGGCGGAGGAAAACGGCAACCCGCACAGCACCACCCATGCCAGCGGTGCCCGCGCGGCCGATATGGTGGAGCACGCCCGCGCGGAAGTGGCCGCCCTGCTGGGGGCGGAGGCGCGCGAGATTGTGTTTACCTCTGGTGCGACCGAGTCCAACAACCTTGCCATCAAGGGGGCTGTGCGGCATCTGGCGGCTCAGGGCAGCCCCCGCCGCCGGGTCATAACCGTGGCGACCGAGCATAAATGCGTGCTGCAAAGTGTGGAGGACCTAGCCCTTGAAGGGTTTGAGCCGGTTGTGCTCGGGGTCAACACATTTGGGTATGTCGAGCCGGACGTGCTGGCCGCAGCTCTGGCGCAGGCCCCCACGGCACTTGTCTCCATAGCCGCAGCCAATAACGAAACCGGGGTTGTGCAGGACCTGGCCACGCTGGGCGCGCTGGTGGCGCAGGCAGGGGCACTTCTGCATACCGATCTGGCACAGGCGGCAGGCAAGATCGCCCTTGACCTGCACAGTCTGCCAGTGGCCCTTGCCTCCGTCTCCAGCCATAAGCTGTATGGGCCAAAGGGGGCGGGTGCGCTGTTTGTGCGCCGCCGCCCGCGTGTGCGGCTGACCCCCCTGTTCTCCGGTGGCGGGCAGGAGCGGGGGCTACGGTCTGGCACGCTGCCGGGCTTTTTGCTGGCAGGGTTTGGGGAGGCCTGCAAAATTGCCCGGGCCGAGATGGCGCGTGATGCAGCACATCTGGCAGCCTTGCAGGCAGTTTTTCTGGACCGTTTGCACCCGCAGTTGCCCGGGTGTGTGGTCAATGCACATGGGGCTGCGCGCCTGCCCGGTATTTTCAGCCTGCGCCTCCCCCCCGACCTGCTTGCAGTAGACGTGCTGGGGGCCATGCCGGGGCTTGAGGTCTCGCTTGGTTCGGCCTGCTCTTCGGCCCAACTGGCCCCGTCCTACGTGCTTGAAGCCATGGGCCTGAGCTTTGATGAGGCAGGAAGAAGCTTGCGTCTGTCCCCCGGACGTTTTACCTCCACCGCCGAAGCAGAACGCGCGGCGGACAGTCTGGCACAGGCTGCCTTGCGGGTGCGGGCCACCCCTCCCTAGGCCCACACCCGTAGCAATAAGCCCAGGCCATACAGGCCGCAGCCGCCATGATATTTTTTGGCAGGATGGAAACCAATGCCCCAGATGACGTTTGTTGAGCAGGACGGAACAGAACGCACGGTCGATGCCCCGGTTGGCCTGTCCGTGCTGGAAATTGCCCATAAGCATGATGTGGACCTTGAGGGTGCGTGCGAGGGGTCTCTGGCCTGCGCGACCTGCCACGTTGTGGTGGACCCCGCATGGGCGGACCGGCTGGAAGCCCCGACCGATGATGAAGAAGACATGCTCGACCTTGCGTTCGGGCTGGAAAAAACCTCGCGCCTTGGCTGCCAGATTGTCATGACCGAAGAACTCGATGGTCTGGTCGTGCGCCTGCCCAGCAAGGCCTGACACACAGAGTTAAGGGGAAGGATAGCCCGCCCATGCGTATTCTTGTTGCCATGTCCGGAGGGGTGGACAGTTCCGTGGTGGCTGCCCGTCTTTTGGAGGAAGGGCACGAGGTTGTGGGTGCGACCCTTCAACTTTACGATTCCAGAGGGGCGGCCAAAAAAGGCGCGTGCTGTGCCGGGCAGGATATCCGCGATGCCCGCGCCGTGGCCGACCGTCTGGGGTTCCCGCATTATGTTATTGATGCCGAACGCCGTTTTCAGGACAGCGTGATCGAACGCTTTGCCGATGCGTATGCAGCGGGCGAAACGCCGGTTCCCTGCGTTGCGTGCAATCAGGGCGTCAAATTTACCGACCTGCTGGGGTTGGCAAAGGAGATCGGGGCGGACGCCATGGCCACTGGCCATTACGTGCGCCGCGTGGAAGGCCCGCAGGGGGCCGAACTGCACCGCCCGGTGGACGAGGCACGAGACCAGAGCTGGTTCCTGTTCGCCACCACGCGCGACCAGCTTGATTTTTTACGCTTCCCCCTAGGTGATATGCCCGACAAGGCCGCCGTACGGCAGGAGGCCGAGCGGTATGGTCTGGTTGTGGCAGGCAAGCCCGACAGCCAGGACCTGTGCTTTGTCAGCGATGGGTCCTACGTGGATCTGGTAGAGCGCATGCACCCCGAAATGGCAGGCCCGGGCGAAATTGTGGACCAGTCCGGCCATGTTGTGGGCGCGCATGAAGGGGTAATGCGTTTTACCGTGGGCCAGAGCAAACGCCTTGGCAACGCCGCCCGCCTGCAAGGTGAACGCCAGATGGTGGTAGGGGTGGAGCCGGGGCGCAAACGGGTGATTATTGGCCCGCGTGCGCATGCCTTTGTCAGTGCTCTGTCCGTGCGCGATGTCAACTGGCTGGTGGATGCCCCCCCTGAAGGGATTGTGTGCAAGGTGCAGATGCGCGCGCGGGAGGAGCCACGCACCGCCCGCGTGGTGCCCACGGCAGATGGGGCAACCGTGCTGCTGGAGGAACCGGCCATGCCCGCCCCCGGTCAGGCCTGCGTGTTTTATCAGGGCAGCCGTATTCTGGGTGGCGGGTTTATCCGCCGGACGGAACAACAGCCCACAGCTTAAAAAAACAGGGAGAGTGAGCGCATGGCCGAAGGTCGTCTGGTTATTGGAACACAGCGTTATTCGTCTTGGTCCCTGCGTGGCTGGTTATGTGTGCGTCTGGCCGGGCTGGATGTGGGGGTGGAGGTTGTGCCACTCGCCGGTGCGGGCCAGACCACGGCGCTCAAAACCCTCTCGCCCAATGGCTGTGTGCCCTATCTGGAGCACAGGGGCGCTGTGGTATG
The DNA here is from genome assembly GCA_047719095.1 of Acetobacter sp. Classification (GTDB taxonomy): domain Bacteria; phylum Pseudomonadota; class Alphaproteobacteria; order Acetobacterales; family Acetobacteraceae; genus Acetobacter. The sequence goes on along the minus strand of JBDNSL010000047.1, from coordinate 15,052 downwards.
GGACTCGCTCTCCATTGCCGAGTACTGCGCCGAGCACCATGGTTTTCTGTGGCCCACGGACCGGGCCACGCGGGCGTGGGCGCGTTCGGTCGCGGCCGAAATGCACTCGGGCTTTCGGGCCGTGCGCTCTGCCCTCCCCATGAATCTGGGGCGCAATCGCCCATTGGCCGCACCGCTGGGCGAGGATGTGCATAAGGACATAGCGCGCATTAACGCCATCTGGACCGAAGGGGCAGGGCGGGGTGGCCCGTTCCTGTGCGGGCAGGGCATGGGCAATGTGGATGCTATGTTTGCACCCGTTGTCTGCCGTTTTCTGTCGTATGATGTGCCGGGGCTTTCCCCCACGGCCCATGCCTACATGCAGGCGGTACGCCACCATGCGCTGGTGCAGGAATGGTACGCCGCCGCCGCGCGTGAGCCGGTGGCATGGCAGTTGGATATGTACGAAACACTGGCCTGACCCCACCATGACCACCGACCGGGAGCGCGCATGAGCGTGCCTGTCTCCCAAGGTGAGGGCCTGCCTGCCCGAACGCCGCCAAAGCCTTTGCGGGTGCTCAGTGTGCTGCCCCCGCGTGAGCGTTTTGCCCCTGATGAGGCCGGAGCCATAGCCCTGCTGGTCCACCGCATGGCGGGGGAGGGCGAAGTGGTGCTTGGCAGCCCACCTGCAACCAGCCCCTATACAGACGTGCCTTTTGTGCCCGTACCCTCCGTTATGTTCCCCTTGGGGGGCATGGGGCGGTACCGGGCCGGGGTGGCGCGGGTTATTGGCCGCCTTCGCCCCGATCTGGTGGAGGTGCATAACCGGCCCGATCTGGCGCGCGCACTCAGCCTGCGTTTCCCCCACATGCCGCTCTCACTGGTCCTGCATAATGACCCGTGCGGTATGCGCGGGTGCAAAACTGCGCCCGAGCGCACGGGTCTGGCGCGCAGGGTGGCGGTTGTGGCGGTGTCTGGCTGGGTGCGGGCGCGGTTTATAGCCGATGGCGCGCAGGGCTGCGTAACTGTCCGGCCCAATGGGCTGGACCTTGCCGCACTGCCCGCACCCATTCCTGTGCGCGACAATGTTGTGCTGTTTGCAGGCCGGGTTGTGGCGGATAAGGGGGTGGACGCCTTTGTGCGTGCCTGTGCTTGCGTGCTGCCCCACCACCCCACATGGCAGGCCAGAATTATCGGGGCCGACAGGTTTGGCCCCCAGTCCCCCCAGACGGACTTTTTAGCCACGGTGCAGGGTCTGGCGCAGGCGGCAGGTGTAAGCATGGCGGGCTACCAGCCCCATGCACAGGTTTTGCAGGCCATGAGCCACGCCGCCATTGTGGTGGTGCCCAGCCGGTGGGCCGAACCCTTTGGCATGGCCGCACTGGAGGCCATGGGCTGTGGGGCCGCCGTGGTTACGTCGCGCAAGGGCGGGCTACCCGAGGTTGCGGGGCCAGCCGCACTCTACGCCAGCCCCGATGACCTGCCGGGTATGGTGGACGCGCTGGAACGGCTGATATCGGATGCAAACCTGCGCGCCCATATGGGGCAGGCAGGCCGTGCGCGCGCCCAGATGTTTGACAGTGCAGCACTGCGCCCACAACGCCAGAACTTTCTGGCCCGGCTTGTGCAGGTCTGGCCGCATGTAGACGCCCTTAACAGGGGTGAAACCGGGCCGGTCTAGGCAGGGTTGTGGGCTAGGGCGCGTGTGTTGCCGCCCGGGTGGTTTCAGTCGTGCCCGGTTTCGTGCCAGCCGCAGGCGTGCAGGGCGGGGTGCATGCCTGTGCGCGGGGGGGCAGTTACGGCAATACGGTCATGGCCGGGTGGCAGGCAATCAAGGGGCAGGCTCAGGCTTCTGGCCAGCAGGTGCAGGCCCGCAGGGTGTGGGCTGCCGTACAGGGCGTCACCCACAATGGGCCAGCCCATGGCGGCGCAATGCACACGGGCCTGATGGGTGCGCCCGGTTTGTAGCTCCAGTTCCAGCCAGCTTGTCTGTGCCGATCTGCCCAGCACCCGCCATGTGGTGGTGGAGGGTGCCCCTCCCTCCGCGACCTGCATGGACCAGCCCGTTCTGGTGCTGGTTTTGAGTAAGGGCAGGTCAATGCGCCCGCTTGGGGCCTGTGGCCCGCCGTCCACCACGGCCCAGTAGGTCTTGCGTGCGGTTTTGGTGGCAAAAGCCTGCTGCATGGCCAGCAGGGGCTGCTTGCGCAGGGCTATGGCAAGGCAGCCCGATGTATCGGCATCCAGCCTGTGGGCAAGCCACGGACCATCCTTGCGGCGGGAGAGCTGGGCAAACCAGTCCTCCACGCAAGCGCCACCGCCGGGGCCAGCATGCACGGGCAGTCCGGCGGGCTTGTTGAGCACAACCACATGCGGGCTTTGGTAGAGCAGGGGGGGCAGGGCCGGGAGCATGGGGTGGGGCCTATTCTTCCCGTGCTGCGCCAACCAGCACCTTGCGGCGGCCCACATGGTCGGCCCGGCTGATAATGCCGTCCTTTTCCATCTGTTCGATCAGCTTGGCGGCACGGTTGTAGCCAATGGACAGGTGGCGCTGGATGAAGGAGGTGGACGCCTTGCCCTCGCGGGTGACAATGTCCACAGCCTCGTTGTACATGTCGGCTTCGGCGTTTTCGTTCCCGCTGGCGCGGCTGCTTCCGTTGGAGGAGGCACCTTCCTCCATGGGGTCGGCCAGAACGTCCTCATCATAAATCGGCTCGCCCTGTTCTTTGAGGAAGTTGACGACCTGCTCCACCTCGCTATCGGCCACAAACGGGCCGTGTACGCGGGTAATGCGCCCACCACCCTGCATGAACAGCATGTCCCCCTGACCCAGTAGCTGCTCGGCCCCCTGCTCGCCCAGAATGGTGCGGCTGTCGAACTTGCTGATCACCTGGAACGAAATACGGGTGGGGAAGTTGGCTTTGATGGTGCCGGTAATCACATCCACCGAAGGGCGCTGCGTTGCCATGACAACATGAATACCCGCCGCACGCGCCTTTTGGGCCAGCCGCTGCACGCAGGCGTCAATTTCCTTGCCGGCGGTCATCATCAGGTCGGCCATTTCGTCAATAATGACCACGATATAGGGCATGGGGTCGAGAGTTACGGACTGTTCCTCAAACACCGGGTTGCCGGTTTCGGGGTCAAAGCCGGTCTGTACGCGGCGGACCACCACCTCCCCGTCTGCCCGGGCTTCCGCCGCACGGGCGTTGTAGCCTGCAATGTTGCGCACCTGCAGGTGGGCCATGGTGCGGTAGCGGCGGTCCATTTCCCGCACAACCCATTTGAGCGCGTTAACCGCCTTGGGGGGCTCGGTCACAACCGGGGTGAGCAGGTGGGGGATGCCATCGTAAATGGAGAGTTCGAGCACCTTGGGGTCAATCATGATCAACCTGCATTCATCGGGCGAATGCCGGTAGAGCAGGGAGAGGATCATGGCGTTCACGCCAACCGATTTGCCCGAGCCGGTGGTGCCCGCCACCAGCAGGTGGGGCATGCGCGCAAGGTCGGAGAACATGGGTTCGCCCGCAATATCCTTGCCCAGTGCCAGAGGGAGCTGGCCGGTATCTTCCCGCCATGTGGGCTGGTTGAGCAGTTCGGACAGGTAAACCGTCTCACGCGTCTGGTTGGGAACTTCAATCCCCATCACGTTGCGTCCCGGCACGGTGGCAATACGCACGCTGAGCACGGAGAGTGAGCGCGCCACATCATCAGCCAGCCCGATAATGCGGGCCGAGCGAATGCCCGGTGCGGGCTCCAGTTCATACAGCGTTACTACGGGGCCTGCACTCATGCCCACAATGCGGCCCTGCACACCGTAATCGGCCAGAACCTGCTCCAGCATGCGGGCCGTGGCGTTAAGCAGCTCGGGCGTGGGGCCGGTATGGGCGTTGCTGGGGGCAGCGCGCAGCAGGCTCATGGGGGGGAGTTCCCACCCGCCTTTGCGCGTGCTGGCCCGTTCCGGGCTTGGGGGGGCGCTCTCGGTCTGGCTGGAGCCAGAAAACAGGCGGCCCAGCAGCCCGCTTTTGGCGGGTTTTTCCGCCACGGGGGCCGGGGTTATGGCTGTAGGCAGGAGGTTGGCGTGCTCGGCCGGGGTGGCGGGGAGCGGTGTTATGGCCGCAGCCCGCGCGGGGTTATCCAGCGGTGCGGGTGTTGTTGTGTGCCGGGGCGGCTGTTGCGGGCTATGGCTGTCCTGCGTGCCGTGGAGCACCAGAGCGGTGCCGGTGGCCGCAGGTGTTGGGGTGGCGTGGTAGGGCGAGGCGTGGTCAGGCTCGTCCTCCTCATCCTCAAACAGTGCGCCGGTGGGCAGGGTGCTGCCATAAAACGGGTCTGTGGCGGGGGTGGTCTGCGCGGCGTAGGTGGTGGCGGGGCTTGCCGGGGCCGCAGGCTGTGGCTTGTGCTGGGCGTAGTAGCGCACAAAGCGTGTTGCCAGCCTGCCGGGCAAACGCACGAAAAAGACAAATACGCGCCAGATGGCAAACCATTCCTCCCGCCGCAGGCCAGACCCCAGTGCGAGCAAAAGCCCCGCCAGCAACCCGCCCAGCAGCCAGATGACCATCCCCCCCGCAGGCCCGATGGCAGCCATACCAGCGGAAATGGAGGTCTGGGCAATGGAGTGGCCCACGCCCCCGCCAATACCGGCCTGCGTGGGCCATTCAAAGGTGGGGAGTGCGGTAAACAGCAGCGGAATGGCCGCCAGCAACGCGCCAGAAACAGGCAGGAGGCATAAAATGGCGGCAACCCGCATGCCAAAGGTCATCCATGTTTCATGGCCTAGCAGGCGGTGGCTCATAAAACGCCACCCCCATGCCATCAGAATCAGCACGGGCACGGTGGCCCCAAGCCCGATTCCCTGTAGCAGCGTGTCGGCCACAAATGCGCCCGCCGTGCCCAGCAGGTTGGTTGGCGGCTGGTTTGTGGCGGTGTTGAAGGAGGGGTCGGTCGGGTTGTAAGTGACCAGAGCAGCCAGCAGGGCACAGGCCAGAATGCAGAGTGCCACACCCCCTCCCTCCTCCATGCGCAGGCGCAGGCCACTTTTGTGGGGGGTGGGGGAATGACTGGTATTTAAAGGGCTTGTGCGCGCCAAGGGTGCCGGTCCTGACTCCAGAAGCCACGCTGTGTTCCCGGCCGTGGGCAGGAATCGTGCGTGGGTGGTTGTAAAGGGTGACTGCTTTCTCCTTAGCAGTCCTGTCGAGTCTTGCGAACCGCATCCTTTGCACAAGATTTTGGTGTGTGCACTCCGGGCGTGTGGCGCGCGTGGGGTATGCCGTGTGGTGTGCCGCACATAGGGGAGTGGAGCGTGTACCGCTTGTTCAGACGCAGGGGATCGACAATATAGGGGGGTAACAAGTCCGTAACAGGTGTGGGGCGGGCGGGTTTGCTCCGGGCTGGGCCGGGAGCATGCTGGCTAAAAATCAGGGGTTGCAGGCCCGAAGAGCGGTGCGGATGTCTGTTTTGTTTATTTTCCGCTCCGGAGTATGCCGAGTAGATGGACGCAAGTAATTTGACCGATGTTTTTCAGTCTATGCAGTTTTCTCCGTCCCTGCGGCATATGCTGGCACCGTGCTTTAGTGTGCAACATCCGGTTTTTGAGCGTCCTGCCTGTGTTCAGCCCGATGGAACAATCCTGTGCGGCCAGCAGCGGCTTGGGGCAGCGGATGCATGGTTTTTTGCCCGTCTGGCGCTTGAGGTCGCAGCCCTTGTAAGGCCCTCACCCCAAGACGGAGGGGCAGAGGCCCCCCCACCAGGGCCAACCCATGCCAAAATTGCGGCCAGCACGCAGGCCAACGCGCAAGATGCTGTGGTGGGCCAGCCCATGGCGCGCCTGTTGCTGGCTGCGGCAAGGGTTACAGCGTGTGCATGGCGCACGGGGCCATTCTGCCCGCCAGACAGGCCACAGCCCATGCCGTGTTCGTGGGGGGCGGGGCTTGCGGGCAAGGCTGTGCCCCCTGCTGCCCAACTGGCGGAATGTGTTGCGGACATGGCCCTTTTTGTTGCCCCGGCGCTACGCCCGCACAGGGTGGACGCGCAGGACCTGCACAACTGGGCCTGCACGGTCTGGCCTGTGGTGCAGCCAGCGGAATGGCTGGTTGTGCAAGGCGGGGACGAACGGCTCGACCCCGCCGCCCGGACCGGGCTTAACCGTTATGGCTGCCAGTCCTTCCCCCGCTACGGGGAGCTGGATTTTTCATCCTCCACCGCATCCACCCCCACGTTGGCTGCGGCGCGGGCCATCCACCATGCCAGTGTCCGGCTGATCCGCCTTGCAGTGGACGGGCGCGAAGGCGTGGAGGAGGTGGAGCAGGTCAAGGCGTTTCTGGCCTCCTTTTACCATCTGGATAGCGCAGGGCGGGTTGTGCTTGCCCCCTCGGGGACAGATTGCGCGTTAGCGGTTACAGCCCTTATGGGCATGGCCTGTTCCGCATTAACCACCCTGCTCCCCGGTGTGGAGGAAACAGGCAGCGGTGTGCCGCTGGCCACATGTGGCCGCCATTTTGCCAACCGCACCGCACGCGGGCAGGCCGTACAAAAAGGCATGCCCATAAACGGGTTTGCGCGCGATGCAGAGCATGTTGCCCTGCCCCTGCGTGGGGCCGGGGGGGAGCGCGTGCCCGATGACGTGCTGTTCGCGGAGTGTGCGCGCCACATTACCCGTGCGGCACAGGCCGGGCGGCGTGTGCTTTTGTATGTGCTGCATGTCTCCAAAACCGGGCAGCTTGTGTTGCCCGCAGGCCGCGTGCGCGCCCTGTGCGCGTTGCACCCCGGCGGGGTGGATGTGCTGGTAGATGCCTGTCAGGCCCGCCTGCGGCCAGAACCCGTGCGCCAGTACATGGACTGGGGCTGGGCGGTTATGGTGACAGGGTCCAAGTTTTTTACCGGCCCCCCCTTTAGCGGTGCGCTGCTGCTGCCCGATAACTGGCTGGCCCGCCTGCGCCACAACAGCCTGCCAGCGGGTCTGGCGGCTTACGCCACGCGGGCCGAATGGCCAGACCTGCCCGCAACCCAAACCCTGCCAGCAGGGCTGAACGCGGGCCTGTTTGTACGCTGGAGTGGTGCACGGGCGGAAATGGCAGCATTTGCCGCTGTGGAGGACGCGCAGAAATACACCCGCTTGCACCAGTTTATGGCCGGGGCAAGGGCTGCTCTGGCGGCGTGCCCCTTTGTGCGGCTGCTGCCATCGGTGCCGTTGCCCCCCCAGCTAGGTGTGTGGGACAGCCTGCCCAGCATTCTGGCATTTTGTGTGCTGGCGGAGGGGGGCGCGCTTGATTTTGAACAGACAAAGCGCCTGCATGGTTTGCTTCTGGCGGACCTGAGCCACCACATGGGGGCGGGTGTAGGCGATGGGGAGCGCGCCCTTGCGGCCCTGCCGTGCCATGTGGGGCAACCGGTGGCCATTATGACAGCCAAGGGGGAGGCGGAGGGTATGGGGGCTTTGCGTGTTTCGGCTTCCGCGCGGCATATTTCTGGCACGGCGGATGCGTGTGGTACGCACGAGGGCGCGGCCCCACAGGACCACCCCGTGGGGCGGATGCTGGCCAAACTAGCCCTTATTCTGCGCCACTGGCCAGACCTTGCGGACCTTGATGACATGCGCCAGCCCACGGGGGATGGTGCTCCTGCGCGCCATACGGTGGGCGTGGTCCAGCATGCCATGGCCCGGCAGGCCACAGCTTAGGGCGGGTGTGGCATTTCTTCTCTTGCACTCGGGCAAAGCTGATTCCACAACAGGGGCATGAGCGAACACATGATTGCCGAAAAAGCCTCATCCTCCTCTCAGGATCATTTTCTGGATGGGCCTGAGCTTCCCACCGGAATTACCCGCTTCTGGCTGATCCGCCATGCTTTGGTGGAAGAGAACGCCCGCATGCGCATGTATGGCAGCATGGACGTGCCGCTCTGCCCTGACAGCCTGATTGCCCAAAAACCCATGTACCGCGCACTGGCCGAACGCCTGCCGCAGGATGCACAGTGGTTTATCAGCCCGCTCTCTCGCACACGGCGCACCGCACAGGCGATTGAGGAGGCAGGCTACGGCCCCCGCCCCCTTACCGTGGAGCCGGACCTGATCGAGCAGAATCTGGGCACATGGCAGGGGCTGGAATACCATGCCCTGCCATCCCACCTGACCCTGCCACCCCACCCGTTCTGGCCCGTTGCCGCGAGTGACTGCCCCCCCGAGGGCGAAAGTGTGATCGAGGTATGCAGCCGCGTGGGCCGCCTGCTGGACCGGCTGGCCAGAACGCATGCGGGGCGTAATATTGTGGCCGTGGCCCACGGCGGTGTTATTCGCGCAGCCCTGGCCCATGCGCTGCGGATCCATGCCGAGACGGCTTTGCATTTTTCGGTACAGAATCTCTCGCTCACCATTCTTGAACGGCTGGAAACAGGCTGGCGGGTGGTTACGGTTAACGAGCTGCCGGGTATCTGACCCGCGCCGCTTCTGGCATTCAGGCAAAACAGGCGGCGGGCCATGCGGGCCGCCGTTATTCCCAGTACGGATATTTTCCAGACGGAGGGCTTTGGTCCATGTCTTTCTCTCCCTCACACGCAGGCGCGTTGGCTGCCACAGACCAGTTGTTCTTTACCAACGGGCAGGCCCAGCTTAACCGCGATGACGCCGAAAAGCTGACCCGCACGGCGCTAAACGGCATGGACGACGGGGAACTGTTCCTTGAATACCGCGAGAGCGAATCCATCGCACTCGATGACGGAGTTATCCGCTCCGCCTCCTTCAACACCAGCACGGGCTTTGGCCTGCGCGCGGTTCTGGGGGAAGAGACAGGCTTTGCCCACTCGGATGAGATGAGCCGCACATCCTTGCTGCGTGCGGCCGATGCGGTCAGTGCCGTGCGTGCAGGCCGCTCGGGGCAGATGGCCCCCCCTCCACGCCCCACCAACCAGCGGCTTTACACGGATTCCAACCCGCTGGGAGATACGGATTTTGCCGCCCGCTCGGGCCTGCTCTCCAGCATAGATGCCTACGCACGGGGCAAGGACTCGCGCGTGGTGCAGGTTATGGCCTCGCTCTCGGGCGAGTGGCAGGCCGTGCAGATCATCCGTGCCGATGGCGCGCGCGTGGCCGACCTGCGGCCACTGGTGCGGCTGAATGTGTCGGTTGTGGTGGAGCATGCAGGCAAGCGCGAGAGCGGGAGCCACGGCCTTGGTGGGCGGTATGAGATCAACCGCCTGCTCAACGCGGAAACATGGCAGGGCGCTGTGGACGAGGCCCTGCGGCAGGCACTTGTCGCTCTGGAGTCTCAGGCGGCCCCTGCGGGGGAAATGGAAGTGGTGCTGGGTGCTGGCTGGCCCGGCATTTTGCTGCACGAAGCCGTGGGCCATGGGCTGGAAGGGGACTTTAACCGCAAGGGCACGTCCGTTTTTGCCGGGCGCATGGGCACGCGCGTGGCCTCCCCCGGTGTAACGGTTATTGATGATGGTTCCATGCCCGACCGGCGCGGCAGCCTGACCATAGATGACGAGGGCACACCCACAGGCCGCACGGTGCTGATTGAGGATGGTATTCTCAAAGGCTACCTGCAGGACCGGCTGAATGCGCGGCTTATGGGGGTGGCGCCCACGGGCAATGGCCGCCGCCAGTCCTACGCGCATATGCCCCTGCCGCGCATGACCAACACCATTATGCTCCCCGGCAACGCCACCACGGAGGAGATGATCCGCTCGGTCAAGCGTGGGCTGTATGCCGTGCATTTTGGCGGCGGGCAGGTGGATATTACCTCGGGCAAGTTCGTTTTTGCCGCATCGGAAGCCTATCTGATCGAAAACGGCCGGGTAACGGCCCCGGTCAAGGGGGCAACCCTGATTGGTAGCGGGGCAGAAGCCATGACACAGGTTTCCATGATCGGGGGCAATCTGGAGCTGGACCCCGGTATTGGCACCTGTGGCAAGGCTGGTCAGGGCGTGCCGGTGGGCGTGGGCCAGCCCACCCTTAAAATGACCGGGCTGACCGTGGGTGGCACGGCATAAAACACGCAACAGGGTGCGTTTGGGCCTGCTGTGGGCGGTTCCTGTGGCGCGCGCTCTCATGCTAGAGCGTGGGCCTTGGGGTCTGCCCGCCTGATGCGGGCCGGAGGATAGGGACAGGAAAATGGTCGAAAGCGGATTTCAGAGTTCTTTCATGCGCGAGGCCGCGGCACGTGGTTTCATTTTCCAGTGCACGGATGCGCAGGCGCTGGACGCACTGATGGAACGGCAGTCCATTTCGGCCTATATCGGCTTTGACCCAACAGCAGACAGCCTGCATGTGGGCGGGCTGATCCAGATTATGATGTTGCGGCTGCTGCAAAAGCATGGCCACCGCCCGATCGCCCTTGTGGGGGGTGGTACTGCACGCATTGGCGACCCGTCCTTCCGCGAGGAAGCACGCGGGCTGATGACAGAAGACATTATCCAGACCAACCTTGCCGGTATAGAGGGCTGCCTGCGCCAGTTCCTCAGCTTTGGCACGGGGGCGGCCGAGGCACTTTTGGTCAACAATGCGGACTGGCTGGACAAGCTGTCCTATATCGACCTGCTGCGTGATGTGGGGGTGCATTTTTCCATCAACCGCATGTTGGCGTTCGACTCCGTTAAAAACCGGCTTGAGCGCGAGCAGGGGCTGACCTTTCTGGAGTTCAATTACTCCATTCTCCAGTCCTATGACTTCCGCGAACTCAGCCGCAAATACGGTCTGGTGCTCCAGCTTGGCGGGTCCGACCAGTGGGGCAACATTATCTCGGGTGTGGAACTTGTGCGCCGCACGGACCAGAAGTCCGTCATGGGCCTGACCACCCCGCTGCTGACCACCTCATCGGGTGCCAAAATGGGCAAAACGGCCAGCGGGGCCGTGTGGCTGTCGCCCAAACGCCTGCCCGTGTTTGATTACTGGCAGTTCTGGCGCAACACGGAAGATGCCGATGTAGGGCGCTTTTTGCGCCTGTTCACGGATCTCTCGCTTGAGGAATGTGCGCGGCTGGAAAGCCTGCCCGGTGCCCAGATTAACGAAGCCAAAAAGGTGCTCGCAACCGAGGCCACCGCCCTGTGCCACGGGCGCGAGGCCGCATTGGCCGCAGCCGAAGCCGCCCGCCAGACTTTTGAGGAAGGGGCGGTGACTGCGGCCGACCTGCCCGTGCATAACGTGACCCAGCCAGACCTTGCTGAAGGGATTCCCGTATTCCGCCTTCTGGTGGAAGCAGGGCTTGCCAAAACCAATGGCGAGGCCCGGCGTTTGGTTCGCGGGGGTGGGGCGCGCCTCAACAATGCCGTGATAGCGGATGAAAATCGCCTGATTGTGGAGCACGATAGTGTGGACGGCGCCATCAGGCTTTCTGCTGGCAAAAAACATCATGTGCTGGTGAAGGTCGGCCCCTGAAGGCCCGGCCACCAGCAGGAGGCCATTGTTATGAAACGTCTTGTGTGCGCTCTGGCGGCATTGGGGTCTTTAACAACTCTGGCGGGGTGTGTTGGCCCCGATGGTATGGGGCCACGCCCGTATTATCCGTATGGATATGCAGGCCCCAGCGTACGCTATGACGATTATTATGGTTATGGCGGCGGGTATTCCGGTGGGGGTGGCTGGTCACGCCCAGCGCCGCGCCCCGTGGGCAGGCCCGGTGTCGGCCCCGGTCGTCCCGGTGGTAATGGTGGGGGCAATGGCGGTGGCTGGTCCCGGCCGGGTGGTGGTGGCCGCCCAGAGGGTGGTGCCCGCCCCGGCGGCGGTGGCCGACCCGGTGGTGGTTCTGGCGGGGGTGCCCCCGGTGGTGGTGGCGGACAACGCCCCGGCGGCGGTGGCGCACAGGGGGGTGGCCCCGGTGGTCCCGGCGGTGGTGGGCAGCATGGCGGTGGGCCGGGTGGCGCTAAAGGCCCCCCGCGCGGCTGATATGCTACGGCATGCACCAGACTGGGCCAGATCGGCCGGTCTGGCGTGCCACGGCCACTGTGCAAAAGGCCCCGCCATGGTGTGGGGTCTTTTTTTGTGTTGAGGGTCTGTGGGGATGCAGGCCAAGGCCCGAACACGCGGCATCATCAGGCAGGATGCGCGCTGTTTTGCGCGCCTGTGCACAGGGCCGGTAAATAATTATGGAGGGGGAAAGTTGCTGGTGCTGCTGGACAGGATTGAACTGTCGACCTCTCCCTTACCAAGGGAGTGCTCTACCACTGAGCTACAGCAGCACTGCTTGCGGGGTTCTAGCCTTTTGGGCGCACCACCGCAAGAGTGGGGAGAACAAAAAAAGACGAAAATTAATCGTCCCTATGCGTTTTTTCCATACGCTCGTGCTGCTCCTGCGCCTCGATGGACAGGGTGGCGATCGGGCGGGCTTCCAGACGCTTCAGGCCGATGGGCTCACCGGTTTCCTCACAGTAGCCATAGCTGCCGTTTTCAACCCGCTGGAGAGCAAGGTTGATCTTGCCAATCAGCTTGCGGGCGCGGTCACGGGTGCGCAGTTCAAGGGCGCGGTCCGTTTCCACGCTTGCGCGGTCGGTAATATCGGCCTCATGAATGCCACCTTCGGAAAGACTGGCCAGGGTATCCCCCGCCTCTTTCAAAAGATCAGCGCGCCATTTGAGCAGTTTCTGCCGGAAGTATTCCGTCTGAAGAGGATTCATGAACTCTTCATCTTCTGACGGGCGATAATCTGGCGGTAAAGTAATCATGTCTGTCGTCAGCCTTTGCAATGACAGGAAGCCTGCCTTGAAAGAATGACGCGGCTTATAGCGGCATCATGCCCGTGCGCCAAGAAATTTATGCACTCATGCACAAAGAAAAGCGGAATGATCGGTCAGTAAGATAAAGAAAAACTGATATTTGGAAAAAGTAATAAACACAAATCAGGACATTATTAAAATTTCAATAAAATCGGATCAGTCTCCCGCACCCATGCATGCGGGTTTTTTGCTTTGGTGGCGTACATAACCCCATGTTGGGGAAAGTGAGTGACCTGGCCCCCAAAAAAAAGGGCCGCAACAGTGCGGCCCCTTGGGATGTGCGTTGCCGTATGACAGGCGCTTAGAACGGAATTTCGTCATCCAGATCGCCACTGCCCGAGGCATCCCACCCGCCAGAAGGCGCGCCACCACCACGCTGTGGGGCAGGCAGGCGGGAGGAGCCACCACCAGCACCACCATTGCCGTAGTCTGCATTGCCGCCGCCGGTGTTGTAGCCGCCGTAGCTGCTGCCGCCGCCACCGCCACCGTTGCCCCCACCAAAGCCACCGCCTTCACCTTCGCCGCCATTGCGGCTGTCCAGCAGGACCAGTTCGCCACGGAAGCGTTCTACGATCACTTCGGTCGTATAGCGTTCCTGTCCGCCCTGGTCGGTCCATTTGCGGGTTTGCAACGCACCTTCAAGGTACACCTTGCGGCCTTTGCGCAGGAAGCGCTCGGCAACTTCGGCCAGACGGTCGTTAAAAATGACAACACGGTGCCATTCCGTCCGCTCGCGCTTTTCGCCCGAGGCGCGGTCGTTCCATGTGTCGCTGGTGGCGAGGGAGAAGGACACAATTTTCTGCCCGCTCTGGCTGGTGCGGACTTCGGGGTCTTTGCCCAGATTGCCGACCAAAATGACCTTGTTAACGCTTCCAGCCATGTTTCTCTTTGCCTTCTGTAACCTGTAAAATCGTTTTGTTCTGGTCTGTGTAGCCCAGCATGGGGCCTATGGTCTACGCGGATGTTGCCCCCGCAGCACCCTTATGCCAGCCGCCAGATGGACAGGCGGGCCGCCCCATGCTGGCGCTCTGCCAGCAGGGCGTGCGGGCAGGGGGGGGCACCTTCGGTCTCGTCCGTAAAGGGTAGGGGTTCGTCGCGCCCTGTCTCAATCACGGCCACGGCGTTGGGGGCTAACCAGCCCTTTGCCTTCAGGGCCGCCAGCGCCTTGGTAGGCAGGCCCTTGTGGTAGGGCGGGTCCAAAAACACCAAGGTGGCCGGGGTGGCGCGTGCCGTGGGCGGGTTGGTGACATCTCGCGGGTAAATCTGGCACTGCTCATCCCACCCGCAGGCGTGAACATTGGCGCGCAGGGCGGCAAGGGCCGGGCGGTCGGTTTCAAAAAAAACGGCGTGGCCCGCCCCGCGTGACAGGGCCTCCAGCCCAAGTGCCCCCGTGCCTGCAAAGGCGTCCAGCACATGCGCCCCTTCCAGCAGGGCTGCACCGCCCCATGGCGCATGGGCCAGCACGTCAAACAACGCCTGGCGCACACGGTCTGCCGTGGGGCGCGTGGTGCCACCTGTGGGGGTGGCCAGCACCCGGCCTTTGCGCGCACCGGCAATAATGCGGACCATCAGCGGGCCTTGTTGCGGAGTGCGGTGTTTGACTGGGTGGTTTTTTCCGGGGCCTTGGGCAACTGGTCACGCAGCACACGGGGGGGAATTTCCTCCAGTTCGCCCTTGAGCAGCGTGCCAAGGGGGAACGGCCCGTAGCTTGTACGGATCAGGCGGCTGACATGCAGGTTAAGCCCGGCCATGACCTTACGGATCTCGCGGTTTTTGCCTTCCTTGAGGGAGACGGTCAGCCACGCGTTATCACCCTTGCGCGAATCGAGGGCTGCAATAATGGGGCCATAACGCACGCCATCGAGCACGGAGCCTTGGGCGAGGGAGGCCAGACGGGACTCGTCCACCATGCCAAACACGCGCACACGGTAGCGGCGCAGCCAGCCGTTGGAGGGTAGCTCCAGCCTGCGGGCCAGTTCGCCATCATTGGTCAGCAGCAAAAGCCCCTCGCTGTTCAGGTCAAGCCGACCCACGCTGATCACGCGGGGCATGCCCTCTGGCAGGGAGGAAAAAACGGTTGGCCGTCCCTCGGGGTCCTTGTGGGTTGTCACCAGCCCGTCGGGTTTGTGGTAGCGCCACAGCCTTGTGCGCTCGGGGGCTGCAACCGGCTGGTTGTCCACCAGAACCATATCATCATCGGTGACAAAGGTTGCAGGGTGCGTAACGGTCTGGCTGTTCAGCCGCACGCGCCCTTCCTCAATCATGCGCTCTGCATCGCGCCGGCTGGCCACTCCTGAGCGTGCCAGCCACTTTGCAATGCGTTCTCCCCGCGCTTCCTGCGTCACGCCTGTTCTCCTGATGCCTGTATGAAGGC
>JBDNSL010000046.1:5133-19171 GCA_047719095.1 Acetobacter sp. | reverse complement strand
CGCCCAGCCCCCCCTATGGCCGACTGAGCCTTATTTTTCTCAATCTGGAAGCCTATGCGGCGTTCGACCCGCGCCGCCCCTCCCAGTTCCGCTATATTGAGGAGGACATGAACAGGCTGTGGATGCCCGAACTCATCCGTTCGGACCATTCTTCTTTGGAAATGCGCCGGGTGCGCGAACTTGCCCCCGTGATAGACACGGTGGACGTGCTCCTTGACCTGCACACCATGACATGGCCATCGGCCACACTGCTGCTGACCAGTATGGCCGAGCGCAACCTGCTTATGGCCAGCACTCTGGCCTGCGGCCAGCCCACGCCGCCGCAGGTTGTGCTGGACCAGGGCCACCCCACTGGCCCCCGGCTGATTGATTACCACCGTTTTTCCGACCCAACAGGTACAGCCCGCGCCTGCCTGCTAGAAGCCGGGCAACACTGGACACGCAACGCCGCCCAGCAAAGCGAACTGACCGCCCGCGTGTTTCTGGCCCAACACGGCATGGCTCCGCCCCAGCATGCCCAGCCAGACACGACACAGCCCGGCCCCACCGCTCAACCAAGCATAAACGCCATGGTAACCGACTGCGTGGAGGCCCAGACAGCAGGCTTTGCCTTCCTCCGCCCCTTTGTGGGGGGCGATGTTATTGAACACGCAGGCACGGTTATTGCCATGGATGGCATGGACGAAATCCGTACCCCCTATGACAACTGCATGCTGGTTATACCCAACCTGCGCCCCCGCCGTGGGCATACGGCGGTCCGGCTTGCGCGCCTTCTTTAATACCGCGCAACACGCCGGACCATGGCGCTTGACAGAGGCTGTATCCCTAAGCACCCTGCCTTGCCACTATGGCCAAAACGCGTGTTCCAGTAAGCATGCTTTAATGGGAATGCAGATCCATGCATTTTGTCACCACATTCGACCCACACTCTTTTCGTGATACGTTTATCAGCTACCTGTCCGCTTTTGTTTTTGGCACGCTTATTGGTGCGGAGCGGCAGTACAGGCAGCGCACGGCGGGCCTGCGCACCAATGCGCTGGTCGCCCTTGGGGCCGCAGCCTTTGTGGATCTGGCCCAACATCTGGCAGGCAGTGCGGATGCCGTGCGGGTTATTGCCTATGTGGTGTCTGGCGTAGGCTTTTTAGGTGCAGGCGTGATCATGAAGGATGGCGCCAATGTGCGCGGCCTTAACACGGCAGCAACCTTGTGGTGCTCCGCAGCCGTTGGGGCCTGCTCTGGCACCGACATGGTGGCCGAGGCAGGTATGCTCACCCTCTTTATTATTGCAGGCAACACCCTGCTGCGCCCACTGGTGCGTGCGATTGACCGCATTCCCCTTGCCAGCCAGTCGGATGAGGCTACGTACTCTGTTAGCGTGCTTACCGATCACGCCCATGCGGGCACACTGCGCGACCTTGTTGTGGACCGGCTGGAAGAGGCGCGCTTTCCCGTGGCCGAAGTGGAACTATCCGACCATGCTGAAGGCAGTATTGAAATTGCGGCAACCCTAAGCAGCAACGTGCTGGATACGGACGAGCTGGAAAAGGTAGTCAACAGGCTGGAAACCGAAAAAGGTGTGACACACGCAACATGGTTGACCGAGCGCGAAAACTAGCCACTTCGCCTTTTCTGGCATTGCCACCGGGCTGGGGTGCAGGATTTTTTACACCCCAGCCCGGCCAGCACGCGTTTTAGCTGCGTGCTTTTGCGTGCTGTGCTGCCTCACGCGCAGCAGCTTTTTCTTCCTCGGTCCATACTTTGCGTTCGCGCTTGGGCGGCGGGGGCTTAACCTTTTTCACAGGCCCTCCCCCCAGCACCGGGGCACGCATGGTGGAGTTCTGTGCATCATCCGAATGCCATGGGTGCTCGGTCTGTACGTCCAGCACACGGCCAATTTCGCGCTCGACATCATGCAACCACGCGCGCTGTTCGGCATCACACAGGGTAATGGCAAAACCGCTGCGCCCGGCACGGCCGGTGCGGCCTATGCGGTGGACATAGCTTTCGGGCAGGCTGGGCAGGTCATGGTTGAAAACATGGGTAACCGTGTCCACGTCAATGCCGCGTGCGGCAATATCGGTTGCCACCAGCACCTGCGCTGTGCCGTTACGGAACGCCTCCAGCGCACGCTCGCGCTGGCCCTGCGATTTGTTGCCATGCAGGGCTTCGGCCGTAATGCCCGCCTCGGTAATAAAGGCGCACACTTCGTTGGCGATGTTCTTTTGCAGGGTAAACACCACGGCCTGCCCCATGCCCGGCGTTTGTAGCAGAGACAAAAGGGCCTCCTTCTTGTGCCCTGCATCCATGAACATAACGGACTGCTCAATCCGGTCCACCGTGGTGGAGGGGGGAGCAATTTCAACCTTGGCGGGGTCGCGCAGCAGGTTTTCGGCCAGTGCGGCTATGGATTTGGGCATTGTGGCCGACAGCAGCACCGTGTGCCGCTCAACTGGCAGGGTTGCTACAAGCCGCTCGATCGACTTGGCAAAGCCCATGTCCAGCATCTGGTCTGCCTCATCAAGCACCAGTGCTTCCAGCTGGGACAGGTCGCACAGCCCCTGTTCCACCAGATCCAGCAGTCGGCCGGGGGCTGCGACAATAATATCCACACCGTCCTTGAGCGCATTGACCTGATGCATCTGCGCGACACCGCCAAAAATGGTGGTCACGCGGGGCTTGAGGTACCGGCCAAAGTTTTCAAACCCATCTGCAATCTGGGAGACAAGCTCACGCGTGGGGGCCAGCACCAGCACACGGGCACCATTTTTTGGGGCCGGGCGGGGCGTTTGGGCCAGACGGTGCAGTAGAGGCAGCGCAAAGGCGGCTGTTTTGCCCGTACCCGTCTGGGCCATGCCCAAAAGGTCACGCCCTTGCAGCAGAAAGGGAATGGACTGGGCCTGAATGGGGGTGGGGTTTGTGTACCCTTCCTCAGCCAGAGCGTTCAGCAAAGGCTGGGTCAGGGCAAGGTCGGCAAAAGTCATGGACATGATAACGCAGCGCCTCCGGCGCTAATCAGGCTGCGCCTATTCGGGCTTCGCTGGGTTCGGGAAAGCAGAGGTTTACGGGGGGTGTTCCACCCCGTCAACGCGGAAAGCTGCGTGCGACGTTTTTTCACATATCTCCACCAGAGCGGCAGAGTGGGCACGCACACCCCATAAAAAAACGCGGGAGAAGCTCTCCCGCGTTTTTGCCGTCACCAGTTTTACGCGTGGTTTAGCGCGTATAAATGGGGAAACGGGCGCACAGGGCTTTCACCCGCTCATGCACAGCGTTTTCCACCACCGTATCACCTTCACCACCCGATGCTGCGAGGGCTGTCAGCACTTCGTCAATCATTTCACCGACCTGACGGAACTCTTCCTCGCGGAAGCCGCGTGCCGTGGCGGCCGGGCTGCCCAGACGCACGCCAGACGTAATGGCGGGCTTTTCGGGGTCAAACGGAATGGCGTTTTTGTTGGCTGTAATGCCTGCGCGTTCCAGAGCCTGTTCAGCGGCCTTGCCGGTCACTTTTTTGGGCCGCAGGTCAACCAGCAGAAGGTGGGAATCGGTGCCACCGGTCACAATGTCAAACCCACGCTCGACCAGCACTTCTGCCAGAACAGCGGCGTTTTTCTGCACTGCGTGCTGGTATTCCTTAAACTCGGGGCGCAGGGCTTCACCAAACGCCACGGCTTTACCCGCAATCACATGCATGAGCGGGCCGCCCTGCAGGCCGGGGAACACGGCGGAGTTGATCTTTTTGGCCAGAGCTTCGCTGTTGGTCAGGATCAGGCCGCCGCGCGGGCCACGCAGGGTTTTATGCGTGGTGGAGGTAACAATATCCGCATAGTTCATGGGGTTGGGGTACAGACCGGCTGCCACCAGACCGGCAAAATGGGCCATGTCCACCATAAGCAGCGCGCCCACTTCGTCCGCAATACGGCGGAAACGGGCAAAGTCGATAATCCGCGGGTAGGCGGAACCACCGGCCACAATAATGGACGGCTTGTGTTCGCGCGCAAGGCTTTCCATCTGGTCGTAGTCCAGAATGCCGTCCTGCTGGCGTACACCGTACTGCACGGCGTTAAACCACTTGCCCGAATAGTTGGGGGCCGCACCGTGGGTCAGGTGGCCACCAGCGGCAAGGCTCATGCCCAGAACGGTATCACCGGGTTTGCCCATGGCCATGAACGCCGCCTGATTGGCGTTAGCGCCCGAGTGGGGCTGCACGTTGGCAAAGCCTGCACCAAACAGCGTTTTGGCACGCTCAATGGCCAGAGTTTCCACCTTGTCCACTTCCACGCAGCCGCCATAGTAGCGGCGGCCGGGGTAGCCCTCGGCGTATTTGTTGGTCAACACACTGCCCTGTGCCTGCAAAACGGCCTCAGAGGCCATGTTTTCGCTGGCGATCAGTTCAATGCCGTCCTGCTGGCGGGTCAGCTCTGCGGCAATGGCGGACGCAACGTCCGGATCCGTCTGGGTCAGCGGCGCATGAAAAAAACGGTCCAGATCCGTGTGGCTCATTCGGGTGTTCCCTCAAAATCAAACTGTCGTTTGGCAACATGCCTGCCGGGCGGCAGATGGTGGTCACTCTATACGGTTCCGGCTCGCTCTTTGCCAGACCATGTTCCACACTGCTTTTTATAACAGACACAAGCGCTGGGTGCTCTCTTACCCCGTTCCACGCACACCTGACAGGAGAAAAACGCAAAAAGGGCAGAACTCTCCCCTTTTTTCTATTCCACACTTTTGCCCACGCCCTCTTTGGGACAAGGAGTAAACATGGCTCCCCGGCATGCCACCCCTATCAACTACGGATTCGCGCATCCTGAGCACGACAACACCGCGCGGGGCTGACCTTTGCCCGGCGGGGTTGCATAACAGGGGCAGGAGCGCATACTTCGCCCGTTCTGTTCACCCCGTACCGTCATGGGTAACCGGCCAAGCCTGCCCCGTGGCAAACACCGTGCAAGGAGATCCCGCCCATGATGGCTGGTCGTTTCCCTTTGACCCGCCCGCGCCGCAACCGGTTTGACGATGCGACACGCCGTCTGGTTGCCGAAAACTCACTGGGCATCAGCAACCTGATCTGGCCGATTTTTTTCATGGAAGGGACAGGTGTCACAACCGAGGTTTCCTCCATGCCCGGCGCGCACCGCGTCACACTGGACCGGCTCGCCAGACATGTGGAACCGGCTGCAAAGCTGGGTATTCCAGCCCTTGCCCTGTTCCCCATCACCCCGACGGACGCGCGTGATGAAGCCGGAACCGAAGCGCTCAACCCCGACAACCTGATGTGTCGCGCGGCCAGACTGCTGAAAAAGGAATTCCCCGACATGGCCCTGATCGGGGACGTGGCGCTGGACCCCTACACCAGCCACGGCCATGATGGCGTGATCGAGGATGGCTACGTGGTCAATGACGCCTCGGTCCAGATCCTGTCCCGGCAGGCTGTTAATCAGGCCCGCGCGGGGGTGGATATTATTGCCCCTTCGGACATGATGGACGGTCGCATCGCCTCCATCCGGCAGGACCTTGACGGCAATGGCCTGATCAACACCCGCATCATGTCCTACGCAGCTAAATATGCATCCGCCTTTTATGGCCCGTTCCGCGATGCGCTTGGCTCTGGCGGGCTGCTGAAAGGGGACAAAAAAACCTACCAGATGGACCCCGCCAACAGCGACGAAGCCCTGCGCGAAGTGGAGATGGACATTGCCGAAGGGGCCGACATGGTCATGGTCAAGCCCGGCATGCCGTATCTGGACATTATCCGCCGCGTAAAAGACACGTTTAGCGTGCCGACTTTTGCGTATCAGGTCTCGGGAGAATATGCGATGCTCATGGCAGCCATCAACAATGGCTGGCTCGACCGCGACCGCGCCATCATGGAAAGCCTGATGGCCTTCCGCCGCGCTGGTGCCAATGGCGTGCTCACGTATTTTGCCATTGAAGCAGCCCAGCATATTCGGGAAAGATCGGGCCTGTAACCACCTCAAGCCTGGCCCGTGCCGGGCATAAGCGGGCCAGCACCACTGGCCCGCCATGCATCCGGGATTGCCGATTATGACGCCACCGCTGCGCAATCCGCAGTTTTTTTACACCACTACCGCCCAGCCATGCCCGTATCTGCCTGCGCGCATGGAACGCAAGATTCTGGCTGATCTGTCCGTGCCAGACGCCGACAGCCTGCACAGCCGCCTGTCCGCCACCGGCTTCAGGCGGAGCCATACACTGGCCTACGCACCGTTGTGCGAGGGGTGTTCGGCCTGCATTCCCATCCGTCTGCCTGTTGCCGACTTTGCACCCAACCGCACGCAACGCCGGGTATGGACCCGCAACACGGACCTGAGTGCCACCCTCCTGCCCCCCATTGCCACGGGCGAACAGTATGACCTGTTCCGCCGGTACCTGAACACCCGCCACGCAGACGGCGAAATGGCGAACATGGGCCCGCGCGACTACCGGATTATGGTTGAAGAAACCACGGTTGATACGCAGATCATAGAATTCCGCACCCCAGACCAGAAGCTGGTGGCCGTCAGCCTGACCGATACGCTCGATGATGGGCTGTCCGCCGTGTACAGCTTTTACGACACGCAGCAGGCTGCGCGCTCGCTGGGCGTTTATGTTGTGCTGTTTCTGGTGCGGCAGACGTTCCTGCTGGGCCGCCCTTACCTTTATCTGGGCTACTGGATTCCGGGCAGCCCCAAAATGACCTATAAAAGCCGCTTCCGCCCGGCCGAAATCCTGCGCCATGATGCATGGCGCCCACTGGAACCTGACCAGCCTGTCAGCACAGAGCGGCGCGGCCTGTTCCCCGACGCGCCCTTATTCTAGCCCGTCCGTTATTTTAGCCCGCCTGCTGTTCTGGACCGCCCGTTATTCTGGCATGAACCACTGTTGTGGCACGGCCCACGTGGGTATCAGCCCTTTTTGTTCGCCCATGTGGGGGCCAGTTTGCCAACACTTGCACGCTTGCCCAGCCAGTCCTGCAAGTCCGCCATGGCGCGACAGCGCACAGCACCGGGCCAGACCAGCCCTTCGGCTGCGGCAAATACAATGGCCTGACGTAACTTTCCGCCATCGGCATATTTTTGCAACGCAACCCCAAGGCCACGCCCCATAACGGGGAGCTGGTCGAGCGGGAAAATCAAAAACCGGCGGTTATCGCCCAGCACTGCCACGTGGTCGCCTTGTGCTGGAATGCACAGTTGCGCGGACTCATCGCCCTTGAGGTTAAGCACCTGCCGCCCCGAACGCTTTTCGGACACAAGGGCGTCGTCCTCCACAACCATGCCGCGCCCAGCACTGGACACAACAAGACGCCTGCCGCCTTCTTCAAGCACAAAAACTGCCAGCAGTTCTTCGTCATTAGGCAGGTCTACCAGCAGACGCACGGGCTGGCCGTCTCCACGCCCGCGTGGCAGGTCAGCCCCCTTGACCGTAAAGGCCCGACCATCGGTTGCAAAAAAGCACAGCCTGTCCGTGCTCTGGCAGGGAATGGCCAGTTTAAGGGCATCGCCCTCCTTGAACTTCTGGCTTTCCAGATCAACCGCATGGCCCTTAATGGCGCGCACCCAGCCCTTTTGGGAAAGGATCATGGTCAGGGGTTCGCGTTCCACGGTTTCTACAACCGAGATATCAACCGGCTTGGGCGCGGACAAAATGGTGCTGCGCCTTGGCCCAACGCGGCCCTTGGCAAACACCTTGACCATTTTGTCCAGTTCCTGCCCGATCTGCTTCCAGCGCTGTTTTTCATCCCCCAGCAGAGCAAGCAGCCCGGCTTTTTCAGCCGAGAGCGCGTCATGCTCCTTGCGGATTTCCATTTCCTCCAGCCTGCGCAGGCTCCGCAGGCGCATGTTCAGCACCGATTCGGCCTGCATGTCGGTCAGGCCAAACGTGGCCATAAGGCTGGCCTTGGCATCGTCCTCCTCGCGGATGATACGAATCACCTCATCCAGATTGAGGTAAACGATCAAAAAGCCCGCAAGAATTTCCAGCCGTCGCTCTACGGCTGCAAGACGGTGGCGGCTGCGCCGTTCCAGCACCTCGTGCCGGTGGTCCAGCCATGCCTGCAACACCTGCTTAAGCCCCAGCACACCGGGCGCACGGTCCGCCCCAAGCACGTTCATGTTCAGGGGGAACCGGCTTTCCAGCGGGGTCGCGCGGAACATGGTTTCCATCAGCACTTCGGGTTCGATCCCGCGTGTTTTTGGCTCCAGAATCAGGCGGATCTCGTCCGTACTTTCGTCACGGATGTCGCCCAGCAGGGGCAGTTTTTTCTGCTCCAGCAGGTCGGCCACCAGTTCGATCAGGCGGGATTTTTGCACCTGATACGGAATTTCCGAGACCACAATATGCCACGTGCCAAAGCGCCCCTGCTCCACGGCCCAGCGCGCACGCATGCGAAAACCGCCACGCCCTGTCTCGTACGCCTGCAAAATGGCGGAGGCGTCCTCCACAATCAGCCCGCCGGTGGGAAAGTCCGGCCCCGGCATAAGGGCCAGCAGGTCCTGCGTTGTGGCGGTGGGTGTGCGGGCAAGCAGGGCTGCGGCGGCACACACTTCCGCAGCATTATGGGGGGGAATGCTGGTGGCCATGCCCACGGCAATACCGGCAGCCCCGTTGGCTAAAAGGTTGGGGAAGGCTGCGGGCAGAACAATGGGTTCGTGTTCTTCGCCATCATACGTGGGGCGAAAATCCACCGCATCGCTCTCTATCCCGTCCAGCAGGGCCACGGCCACTTCGGTCAGGCGGGCTTCGGTGTACCGCATGGCGGCGGCGTTATCGCCATCGATGGAGCCAAAATTGCCCTGCCCTTCCACCAGCGGGTAGCGGGCGGCAAAATCCTGTGCCAGACGCACCAGTGCCTCGTACACCGACGCATCGCCATGGGGGTGGAACTTACCAATAACGTCACCCACAACGCGGGCGCATTTTTTAAACCCCGAGGTCGGGTCCAGCTTGAGCTGGTGCATGGCGTAAACCAGCCGCCTGTGCACGGGTTTAAGCCCATCGCGCACATCGGGCAGCGAACGTGACATAATGGTGGACAAAGCATAGGCCAGATAACGCTCGCTTAGCGCATCCGCCAGTTTTGTCTCCTCAATATGGCCTTCAAATGTCTCGGTCATGCTCTGCCCCAGAAAAAACGGTGCGATGTGGTCGGCCCCAGACATACCGCCACAGGCCCGGTTGTGCCAGCCTTGGCGCGCAGATCAGGGCGTGTTCGTGTCCGCCAGCAGCTTTTCCACCCGTGCAACCAGCCTTTGCCGGGCGGCTGGCAGGGGCAGATGGCGCTGGCCAAACGCATCACGCGCCAGAAAATGCCCACTCAGGCGCAGCCCGTCCAGCCAGTCCGGCCAACTGCCCATCTGCTCGGGGTCACGCACAAAGGGGGGTAAGGGCAACAGCCGGTCCTTCCACGCTCCTGCCCCTTCCACGCTAACAGCCCGCCCCGTGCGGGGGGAGACATAGGCCAGAGCGCCTGTCTGCCCGGTTACGGCGCAGGCACTCAGGTCCAGCCCAAAGCCCAGCACGTCCAGCAGGGCCAGTTCCCACTCAATATAATTGGGCAGGCCGGTCTGCTCCGCCACATCTGGGCTGTAGCCAATAAAGGAAAGAAGTTTGAGGGTTGCGCCAAAAAAGGCCGGGCATGGCTCGCCCTCAGGCAAGGTTGCATCGGCCAGCACGCAAACAGACTGCATCATGGCCAGTGCGAGCGGCATGCTGAGAATACGCGCAGCACAGCCATACAGCAACTCGCCCGACACGCGCGTGGGTGCTCCCTCGCCACGTTGGGTCAGGCGGGCCTTAACCACGTTGCCCGGCTGCCACAAGGCACGGCCAGCACGACTGGCACCGCCATAGGCCAGTGCGCGCACCAGCCCGTCTGCCTCGGTCAACAAATGGACGCGGGCACTGCTTTCGCCCTGTGGTGCTACAAAAACAACAAGGGCGGGAGCCTCCCTTTCCAGAGAAGTCCCGCCCTTGTTCAACATGTAAAAGGCCCGGTCTTAGACGCCAGAAACCTTGGCAACTTCGGCTGCAAAGTCGTCCACGGTCTTTTCAATGCCTTCACCGAGGTGGAAGCGGTCAAAACCTGCCAGCTTGACGCCAGCTTTTTTAACAACGTCCTTCACGCGGGTTTCACCGTCATGCACCCACACCTGCTCCAGAAGAACAACTTCTTCATAGAACTTGCGGATACGGCCTTCGACCATCTTTTCAATAATGGCTTCCGGCTTGCCCGATGCGCGGGACTGTTCGATCAGAACAGCGCGTTCACGCTCGACTTCATCCTGGTTCAGGCTGCTCACGTCCAGAGCGGACGGGCGGGTAGCGGCAACATGCATGCCAACCTGACGGCCAAGCTGTTCAATGGCATCGTCAGCCGTAGGGGCTTCAATAGCTGCCAGAACGCCAATCTTGCCCAGACCGGGGCGCAGGGCACCGTGGACGTAGGTGGCAACCACACCGGAAGGCACGGTAAACACGCGTGCGCGGCGCAGGGTCATGTTTTCGCCAATGGTGGCGATCAGGTGGGTCAGTTCGTCAGCCACGGTGCGGCCCGTGTCCAGCGTAGCGGCCTTGATGGCTTCAAGGTTATCACCAACCTTGAGTGCAACCTGAGCCACGGATTCCACAAAATTCTGGAAGGCTTCGTTACGGGCGACAAAGTCGGTTTCGGCGTTGACTTCAACCATGGCGGCAATTTTGTCGCCAGAAGCAACGGCCACCAGACCTTCTGCTGCCACGCGGCCAGATTTTTTGGCGGCGGCGGCAAGGCCCTTGGTGCGCAGCCAGTCAATGGCGGCTTCGATATCACCCTGCGCTTCGTTCAGCGCCTTTTTGCAATCCATCATGCCTGCGCCGGTTTTTTCGCGCAGTTCCTTGACCAGTGCTGCGGTAATTTCCGCCATATTCCTACTCCTTAGAAAACCGCAACGCGCCCCTGACAGGGCGCGTGGCAGAATATTCCGTTGCCTGTAAAAACCACAGGCCTCTCATGCAAAAAACAGCCCGGTCTAAGCCGGGCTGTTTTTTAAAGGCTTCAGCCTGCTACCGGAGCTTCTTCCGCCACCGGAGCCGCTTCCAGAGCGGGTTCAACCGGCAGTTCTTCAGAAGCACCCACGTCATGGCCCGCAGCACCCAGTTCGGCGGAAATACCGTCGAGCACGGAGCCGGAAACGAGGTCGCAATAAAGACCAATGGCGCGAATGGCGTCATCGTTGCCGGGGACCGGGTAGGTCACGCCACGCGGGTCGGAGTTGCTGTCCAGAATGGCCACAACCGGGATACCCAGCTTGTTGGCTTCTTCAATGGCCAGCTTTTCCTTGTTCGTGTCGATCACGAACAGAATGTCGGGCAGACCACCCATTTCCTTGATACCACCAAGGGAGCGTTCGAGCTTGTCGCGCTGGCGGGTCAGTTCCAGCACTTCCTTCTTGGTCAGGCCGGAAGTCGCGCCTTCGAGCGTTTCTTCAATCTGGCGCAGACGCTTGATGGAGCCCTGAATGGTCTTCCAGTTGGTGAGCATGCCGCCCAGCCAACGGTGGTTGACGTAGTACTGACCGCAGCGGCGTGCTGCTTCTGCAATCGGGTCCTGTGCGGCGCGCTTGGTGCCAACGAACAGAACGCGGCCACCACCGGCGACAACATCACGAATCGCCTTGAGGGCGCGGTCGAGCAGGCCAACGGTCTGCTGGAGGTCGATGATGTGAACCTGGTTGCGCACACCGAACAGGAACGGCGCCATGCGCGGGTTCCAGCGGCGTGTGTGGTGACCAAAGTGAACACCAGCTTCAAGCAGCTGGCGCAGTGTGAAATCGGGCATCGCCATGGGGCGTAATCCTACCTAACTGGTTAAACCTCCGCGAGACACCACCCGGCCATTTGGCTGGGCACCAGAGGTGTAGGCCTCGCGTGTGTTATACCCCGGCATGGGCCGGGGCGGCTCTATATGGCGTTTTTTGGCCCTGCGGGCAAGGCCAAAAAATGTACTCAGCCCTGATCGAGCGGTTTGGCGTAGCGATTGGGCACCCCGCTGCGGGCCAGCAGGTCGCGCAGGCTTTTAACCACGGGGAACACCTCAACATTGCGGTCTCCGCCCAGCTCACGCCACGCGTTTTGCTCCATTTCCACAATTTCGCGGTCTTCTTCAAAGATGCGATGTGTAAACAGGCCAAGCACCGGCCATGCAATATCGAGCAGAAAAGTCCATTTGGGCTTTTTAACCGACAAAAGACCAAACGCCTGTGTAACCTGCTGGGTTTCACCCAATGGCAGGTAGCACGCCCACAGATCCATGATCAGGTCTCCGTCCTTATCGTGGATCTGGAGGGTCTGGTACGGATAGGTGGTGCGGATGGACACAACCTCTTCCACCGGCTGTTCGCGGCCATCATCATGATGTTTGCCAAAGATCAGGGCTTCGGCCAGCGGCTGGTTGCCGCCCTTGCGGGCAAAGCTGTAGCGCGCCTCCATAAAGTTCTCACCCTTGTCCTGCCCTAAAAAACGCGCAGTGATGGACCCCATCTGGCGGCGGTGCAGGAACTGGTGGTTCATGTCCATCAGGTTTTCGTGCATGAACGTGTAGTGGCACTTCAGGCGCGGGCTGAACTGGCGGGTCTTGTATTCGGGGTTCCCCACCTGCGCGATATCGGGCACGGGCACCTTGTCCGCCAGTTCTGGGTCACCGGGGAAGATAAAGATCAGCCCGCTTTTTTCGCGGCAGGGGTAGGATTTAACCGGGCGACCCACGCCTTCCTTATTCAGGTAGGGCACGGTTACGCATTTGCCCTGCTGGTCAAACGCCCAGCCATGATAACAGCACTTGATGCAGCCCTTGTCGTCCACAACGCCTTTACTCAGCGGGACCTGACGGTGGGCGCAGCGGTCTTCCAGCGCGTAGACCGGGCCGTATTCCGGGCGGATCAGCGCAATGGGGTGGCCTGCAAAACGGGCGGCAAACGCCTTGCCCTGCCGTACCTTGCTGGACCATGCCACAGGGTACCAGAAATTGGGATCAACATCGATCTGCCTCAGATCATAGCGGGGGGCATGCCCCTGCTCTGCCTGCTGCTCCGTAGCTGTTGCTGCCTGTTGCATGATGTCACCTCATCAGAATACCACAGACCGGCTGTTCCGATGCATATCATTCCGGCCTGAAAAGGACCGGCGCACGATTGAGCATTCCACCCGGTCAGCACAAGCCCTTATCGTCGCATGCCTGCCCTCTGGACGAAAAGGGTATAACCCCCACCAAGGCTATGCCGCATGGCACAGGGCATGCTCCAGCCGGGTGGTCCATGCCGGATCTACCTGCTGGTCCTGCCCGTTCAAGGCCTGCACCACCCGCAACGAAAGGGAGTTGACCAGCCACACCCCCCGCGCACCGGGCAGGTCTGCGGGGGTAAGCGGTTTTTCGCGCACAAGGTTGCGTTCAAGCAGGAGCTGGCGGGCAATACCTGCCAGCGCACCCTCGGCCACGGGGGGGGTAAACACCCCCGCATCCGTTGCGACCAGCACGTTACTGATTGTGCTTTCCGCCACCCGCCCGTGCGTATTGAGCAAAAGCGCGTCCTGCGCCCCCATGCGCTCGGCCTCCTGCCGGGCCAGAATGCCGGGCAGGTAGTTCAGGCTTTTAATATAGGACAGGGGCGATGTCTCGTCCCGCCGGATCAGGCGGCTGGTCACAACCCGCACAGAGCTGAGTGAAAACGCGCCTGCTGTGGCGGTCAGCAGCACCGTGGGCCGGGCATGGGCGGGGGGCAGCAGACCCCTTGGGCCTTCGCCGCGCGCGACACTCAGCCGTAGCACCGCATTATCCAGCCCACAGGCCCCCAGCAACGCGGTGGCCGCACCGTGGACAACCTCCTGCGCTGGCACGGGCAGGTCCAGCACAGCCCCACCCGCACAAAGCCGGGCCATGTGGGGGGGGGGGGGGGGGGCCCGCCCCCCCCCCCCCCCCCCCCGCCGCCCCCCCCCCCCCCCCCCCCCCTAACACCCCCCCCCGGGCGGCGGGGGGGGGGGTGTGACGCCCGCCGGCGCGGGG
>JBDNSL010000046.1:0-5123 GCA_047719095.1 Acetobacter sp. | reverse complement strand
GTGGCCCCCCCCCCGCCCCCGCGGCGGGCGGCGCGGGGCCGCCCCACCCCCCCCCCCCCCCCCCCGCGGGGGGGGGGGGGGGGGGGCCGCACCCCCCCCCCCCCCCCCCCCACCACACGCATGGTCTCAAACACACCATCGCCCAGCGTAAACCCCCGGTCGGCGGGGCTTATGCGGGCTTTATCACGCGGGCAGAGTGCGCCATTGAGCCAGACAAATGTCATGCTCCCTCCGTAAAGGCAGCAAAGGGGGCCAGCTTTAGCCGCATTTCCTCGTATTCCCTTTGTGGGTCGGACAAAAAGGTAATGCCCCCGCCCGTGCCCATGCGTAGTTGGCCCGCATGGGCCACAAAACTGCGGATAATGACCGAACTGTCCATGCGCCCGTCCACGCCAATGCAAAAAACCGTGCCACAATAGGCCCCACGGGGGGCGGCTTCCAGCTCGTCTATAATTTCCATGGCCCTGTGTTTGGGGGCACCCGTAACCGAACCGGGCGGCAGGGTGGCGGCCAGCAGGTCAAATACATCGCACCCATCGCGCAACTGCCCCTGCACCTCCGAGACCAGATGGTGCACATGCGCGAACCGCTCCACCCCCCACAGTTCGGGCACACAAACACTGCCAATACGGGCAACACGCCCTATATCGTGGCGCATCAGGTCCACAATCATCAGGTTTTCGGCCCGTTCCTTATCATCATTGGCAAGGCGTTGCGCCAGATGGTGGTCCTCGACCTCGGTTCTGCCGCGTGGAGCGGTGCCTTTTATGGGGCGTGTGGCAATACGGCCTGTACCATCCACCTGCAAAAACCGCTCGGGCGAACACGACAGAATGGAAAAATCCGCCCCGCAGGACAAATAGGCCCCAAACGGTGCGGGAGCCACCTTGCGCAACCTGCGGTACAGGCTGGCGGCACACGCACCCGGCGGCAGGTCCGCCACATGCTGGCAGGTTATGTTGGCCTGAAAAATATCGCCCTGAGCAATATAGTTTTGGGCAGCCTGCACGGCCTGACAATATGCGGCCTGCGTCTGATTAGCCCGCAAGGGCAAACGCGGCATGGGTGCTACAGGCACATCCTGCTCGGGCAGGGCGTGCCACGCGGCCTCGGCCCGGTTCATTTCCTGCGCGTTTAGCACCCCCAGCCCCGCAACACACACCTGCCGGTTTTTACGGTCCCATAGATAGGCATGGTCGTAAAAAGCGGCGGCAAAAACGGGTTCCTCCGCACCTGTATGGCGGGTGGGCACGGCTTGCATGGCCATGCCATACGCATAGCTTGCAAAACCAACCCAGCCGCCACAAAAAGGCACACCCTCCTGCGGAGAAGATTTTTCGTAAACACGGTTTATTTTGCGCAGGATCTGCAAGACATGCCCACAACCATCCAGAGCAATGGGCGCGCCATCCAGCTCCGCCCTGTTTGTATAAACCTTTAGAACATGCCGGGGAGTATGGCAGAAAATACGCCAGCGGTTGCGCCCGTCCAACACCCCGCCGCTATCAAGAAAAGCACACCATGGGGCAGCCCCCCACAGGGCCAGAACCGTATCTGGCGTCCGCCATGGTAGTGCGCGCACCCACGCCACGGGCTAGACCTGCTCCACGCGGGAAATACCTACCAGTGTGCGCAGTTTTTGCCCCAGAAGGGGGGTAACCTTGTAGCCCCCCCGCAGCCGGATTTCCACATCGCAGCTTTCGGCAACGCCGGGCAGCAGCACAATGCGCCCTGCCCCCCCCTTCTGTTCGCCCAGCACGGTTTGCAGGGCTGGCAGGGCCTCTGCCTTTTCCAGCCATATCCGCATTTCGCTCTGGCCCTGTGCTGCGGCTTCTTCCAGTTCCACAATGTCGGAGGCGGTTATGCGCATGGCCTCGCCCTCCAGCTTAAGTTCGGCTGTGACCAGCACTGCCCGCCCGGCTACCAGACTGTCACGCACACGGGTCAGCACTTCGGAAAACACGGTCACCTCGCACCCGCCTGTGGCATCGGACAGGCGCACCCATGCCATTTTATTGCCCGTGCGGGTGGGCCGCTCCTTGCGGTCCACAACACAGCCCGCAATTTTAACCCGGCCTACCCCGGCCTCTGCTGCGGCCAACAGATTGGAGGATTTGACAACCCCAAGCCTACGCAAAACGGGACCGTAGGCATCCAGCGGGTGTGCGGTCATGTGAAAGCCGATAGCATCTGCCTCCATCGCCAGTTTTTCAAACTCGGGCCAGTCCGGACCATCCGCCAGACGCAGGGGTTCCTTCTCCCCTCCCCCGCCAAACAGGCCGATCTGGCCGGAGGCCGCCTCCTGCGCCTGACTATGGGCACGGCGCAAAAGCGCATCGGCAGAATGGAAGACACGGGCACGGTTTTTATCAAGGCATTCAAACGCGCCTGCCTTGGCCAGATTTTCCATTTGCATGCGGTTGATGTGCTTGGGGTCTATACGCGTTGCAAAATCTGCCAGATCGGTAAAAGGCTTGCCCCCGCGTGTGGCAACCAGAACTTCCATGGCCCCAAAACCAACTTTTTTAACCGCTGCCAGCGCGTAGCGAATAGCGTATTCCCCATTGGGCAGCACCTCCACGGCAAAATCGGCCTCGGAATGGTTGATGTCGGGCGGGAGCACGCTAATGCCCATGCGCTCGGCCTCCTGCCGGAGGGCTGCCAGTTTTTCTGTCCGTTCGCGCGCGAGCGACATGCACGCGGCCAAAAAGGCCACGGGGTGGTTGGCCTTCATCCACGCGGTCTGGTACGAAACCAGAGCGTAGGCTGCTGCGTGGGATTTGTTAAACCCGTAGTCAGCAAACTTGGCCATGAGGTCAAACACCTCTACCGCCTTATCGTGATCTATGCCGCGCCCGGTGGCACCTTTGGTAAAAATCTCGCGCTGGTGGTCCATTTCCGCACGGATTTTTTTACCCATGGCGCGGCGCAGAAGGTCAGCCCCACCCAGACTGTAGCCCGCCATTTTCTGGGCAATCTGCATAACCTGTTCCTGATAGACCATAATGCCGTAGGTCTCTTCAAGAATTTCGCGGATTTCCTCATGCGGGGGTTCCCATGCCTCGCCATGTTTACGGCGGCAGTAGTCGGGAATATTGGCCATGGGGCCGGGACGGTACAAAGCCACGGCGGCAATCAGGTCTTCCAGCCGGGTGGGGCGCATCTGCTTGAGCACGTCGCGCATGCCCGCACCTTCAAACTGGAACACGCCTGCCGTGTCCCCCCGGCTGAGCATGTCGTATGTGGCTGCATCGTTCAGGGGGATGGCGGCAAGGTCTACCTCCTTGCCCATACGGTGGATAAAATCCACACCCCGTTTGAGAATGGTCAGTGTTGTCAGGCCCAGAAAGTCAAACTTGACCAGTCCGGCCTGCTCAACAAACTTCATGTTGTACTGGGTAACAAGGGTGTCGCTCTTGGGGTCTCGGTACAGCGGCACAAGCTCGACCAATGGCCGGTCCCCAATAACCACCCCTGCGGCATGGGTGCTGGCGTGGCGGAACAGGCCTTCAAGCTGCTGGGCAATTTCGAGCAGTCTGCGCAGGGCCTCGTCGTTGTCGCGCATTTCCTGCAATTTTGGCTCGCCCGCTATGGCTTCCTTCAGCGTTACGGGCTTGGCGGGGTTGTTGGGAATAAGCTCGGCCACGCGGTTGACCATGCCATACGGCAGCCCCAGCACACGCCCCACATCACGCACGGCCGCACGGGCCTGCAACTTACCAAAGGTAATAATCTGGGCTACGCGGTCGGCCCCGTATTCACGCCGGACATAGGCAATAACCTCATCACGCCGGTCCTGACAGAAGTCGATATCAAAGTCAGGCATGGACACACGTTCGGGGTTGAGAAACCGCTCGAACAGCAGGTTGAAGGGGATGGGGTCTATATCGGTAATGGTAAGCGCCCATGCCGCCAGCGAGCCAGCACCCGAGCCACGCCCCGGCCCCACCGGAATGCCGTGCGCCTTGGCCCACTGGATAAAGTCGGCCACGATCATGAAGTAGCCGGGGAACCCCATTTTGGAGATAATATCCAGCTCAAACGTCAGCCGCTCGCGGTAGCGGGTCTGCAGGGCCTCATCCAGCACCATGGTGGCCATGCGGCGCTCCAGCCCTTCCCACGCCATGGCGCGCAGGGTCTGGTCTTCGGTCGCACCTTCGCGCACTTTGGGGCACACGGGCAGCAGGGGCTTGCGGGTTTCCACTTTTATGGCGCAGCGCCGCGCAATTTCGAGCGTGTTGTCACACGCATCGGGCAGGTCCGCGAACAGGGCGCGCATCTTTTGCGGGGGTTTAAACCAGTGTTCGGGTGTGACACGAAAGCGGTCTTTTTCCGCCATGGTGCGGCCTTGGGCAATACACACCAGCGCGTCATGCGCCTCGTACATTTCCGGCTTGGGAAAGAAGCATTCATTGGTGGCCACAAGGGGCAGGCCAAACTGGCTGGCAAGGCTTAGAACACCCGGCTCCACCGCTTTTTCCATGGCCAGCCCGTGGCGGTGCAACTCCACCACCAGCCTGTCGCCAAATGCCTCGTGCATGCGGGCCAGCCAACGTGTGGCCTCGTCCTTCTGCCCTTCGGCCAACATCTGAAACAGGGGGCCGCGTGTGCCGCCTGTGAGCAGCATTAACCCTTCGGCACGTTCGCACAGCACGTCCAGCCCCACGAACGGGTCGGACGGGTCGGACGTTTTGAACCCTTCGGAGGAAAGGAACTGAAGGTTGGCCAGCCCCACCTCGTTCTGGGCCAGCAGCACAACCGGCTCTGCGGGGGCGCCGGGCTTATCGTTCCGTGCAGGCAGGCCAATCTGGCCGCCAATAATGGGCTGAATGCCACTTTTTGTGCAGTACTGCGAAAACTCAAGCGCCCCGAACAGATTGCCCGAATCGGCAATTGCCACGGCAGGCATGCGCATTTCCTGCGCCAGAGACGCAATTTCTGGCACCCGGATTGCCCCCTGACTGAGCGAGTAGGCGGAGTGCACACGAAGATGGACAAAATCAGCATAGGACATGCCCTTCCTATAGCACAGGCCCTGCCCCCCTCCACCGCATTGTCCGCAACTTTAATCGCGCGCGCACTTACCACCCGGCAGCCATGCCGGGGTTATACCCCCCCTACCC
>JBDNSL010000045.1:0-19196 GCA_047719095.1 Acetobacter sp. | reverse complement strand
GCGGTCTCTATAACACGGCCTTAAGACAAGATACAATTCGTTCTTGCGTATCAGAACCGCACTTCCGTGTGTTTTAGTGTGGATGTGCAAAAAAACAGGACAACAAAAGCATGTCGGTTCTTGCCATAGCCCGTATGGGCCACCCGGTTCTGCTCCAACGTGCGGCCGAGGTGGAGGATATAAACGCCCCCCATATCCGCGATCTGTTACAGAATATGCGTGAAACACTCACTCAGGCTGGTGGTGTGGGGCTTGCGGCCCCGCAGGTTCATGTGCCGCTCAGGGTATTCCTGTATTCCGTGCCCCCTGCACGCAGCGAGGGCGAGGATGACCCGCCGCGTCCCGTGCAGGCCCTGATCAACCCCACGCTGGAGCCAGATGGTGCGGATATGCGGCCCCGGCTTGAAGGGTGCCTGTCCATTCCCGGCTTCAGGGGGGAGGTGCCGCGTTACCGCCGGGTGCGCTATAGCGGATGGGACGAGCATGGCGCGCGGGTACAGGGGGTGGCATCGGGCTTTTGCGCCAATGTCATGCAGCATGAAATGGATCATCTGGACGGAATCCTCTATCCCATGCGTATGACGGATATGGCCCGCTTTGGTTTTGAGGCGGAAATAACACGCTATGGGGTACAGGCATGAGCATACTGCCGGGAAAACTGGAACAGGCACTTTCTCTGGCGGTGGCAACACTGGCCGCAGGCGTGATACCCGCCCCCATGGAGCGCGATGCAGCGCGTGATGCGGCCTTGCGTAAACTGGCAGCTGTTGCGGGGGAGTGCGGGTGGAGCCTGAGCGCGCTCAGGTCCGTGGCGGGGCCAGATGCGGACCTGCTTTTTCCCGCAGGGCTGGTGGAACTGGTGGAAGCCTGGTCCGACCTGTGTGACCGCGCCATGGTGGAGGCCATGCAGGACACGCTTGAGCCAAGGCTGAGCCAGAGGGTGCGGCAGGCCATTCTGCTCCGCCTGCCGTCCGATGGCGGGCGGCGTAGTGCTGCACGGCGGGGCATGACGGTATTTTTGTCCATCAAAGGGCAAAAGGCCTTCCGGCGGGCATGGGTGCGCACGGTCAACGCCATATGGCAGGCCGCACAGGATGATGCGACAGGCCTGACCTATGTGAGCAAAAGGCTGACCTTGGGCGGTCTATATGCCTCGGTGTTCCTGTACTGGCTGAGCCGGGGCGAGGACAGGGCGGGGTTTGAAGCTTTTGTGGACAGGCGGCTGGCCGATGTGCTGCGTATCGGGCGTATAAAGGCCCGGTTTGGCGTATCTGCCCCCACGCCATCATCCGCTGCGGGGTAAGGGGTAATGGCCATACCCCCCCCGCATGACCACCGTGCGGGTTCGGACCTGCTTTTTTTGCGCGAGGAAAGCCTGCGACTGGCGCAAACGCTCATGTTTTTAGCCGCGCGTGACATGGCCGAAGCCGTGGCCCCGGTGCTGGAGGAGGACGGTCTGGGCCGCGCGCATTACCGCGTGTTGCAGGTTCTGGCCTTTAGCCCCGGCATTCCGGTCAGTCGATTGCAGGATATTCTGGGCGTGACCAAACAAAGTCTGGGGCGCACATTGCACGAACTGGACGCACGGGCCTACCTCCACAGCAACGTGGGACGGCAGGACAGGCGGCAGAAGCTGCTGTTTTTAAGCCCCACGGGCAAGGCAGCAGAGGCCCGGCTGTTTGCAGTCATGCGCCAAAGGCTGGTTGCTGCCTACCGTGAGGCAGGCGGGGCCGCGGTGGAGGGGTTCCGGCGTGTTATTGGCGGGATGTTGTCCGAGCACAGCAGGGAACTGCTGAGCGAAGAGAGCGCAGGACGAAGGGAAGGGCGTTAACATGTCTGAACATACAACAGGCACGGAAGGCGAAGTGGCGTCCCACGTTATGGTGGTCGATGATGACCCGCGCCTGCGCCGACTGCTGCAACGCTATCTTTTTGAACATGGGTTCCGGGTCAGTGTGGCCGCTAATGCGGCGGAAGCACGGCACACGCTGGAAGGTATTCAGCCCGACGCCCTTGTGCTGGACGTGACAATGCCCGGCGAAAACGGGCTGGAACTGACCCGTGCGCTGCGCGAGTCCGGGCAGGACCTGCCCATTCTGCTCCTGACCGCACGAGGTGAGCCTGAGGACCGTATTACAGGGCTGGAAGCAGGGGCGGACGACTATCTGGGCAAGCCGTTTGAACCGCGTGAACTGCTGTTGCGGCTCAAGGCGCACCTCCGGCGGCACCAGCCCCCACCGCCCACGGACAACCTGCGTATTGTCCGGCTGGGTGATAAGGAGTTTGACCCCGTCAGGCTGCTGCTGAGCGGGCCTGCGGGCAACATCCACCTGACCGGGGGGGAGGCGGCCTTACTGTCCGTTCTGGCGCGCAAACCCAACGAGACATTCACGCGAGAAGACATTGCCAAGGCCATGGACATGACCGAAATAGGCGAGCGCGCGGTGGATGTGCAGGTCACGCGCCTGCGCCGTTGCATAGAACCCGACCCGCGTGAGCCGCGCTTTTTGCATACGGTGCGCGGGCGGGGGTATGTGCTTAAGCCGGGCCTGTAGCGCGTATGGCCGGGCGCAAGGGCTTTCGTCTTTTTCCGCGGGGGCGGTGGAATTCGCTCAAGGTGGAAAAATCGGTCAGGCGTGTGCTGCCCCGCTCACTGCTGGGGCGCTCGTTGCTGATTGTCCTCTTTCCGCTGCTGATCACGCAGGGAATCGCGCTGGAGTTGTATTATGGCAACTTCCTCAAGGTAGTGTCCCGGCGGCTGACCGGCTCCGTTACGGCAGAAATTGTTCTGTCCCTTAACGCGCTGGAACGGTTGAAAAACCCGTCCGACAAGGAATGGTTTGTCGCCCAGGCGCGTGAGCAGTTGCAGCTTATAGAAATCTGGCGACCGGGCGAAAAACTCTCCCGCGTGGGGTCCACCCATGTGCTTGGCCCAATGGATGATGACCTTGTGCGTGCCTTGCATCAGGCCATCAGCTACCCGTTTTTTATCAGCTGGAAGCATTTTCACCACACGGTACGCATTTACATCCAGTTGCCCGATGGCGTGCTGGAAATAGATACCCCGCGCAAACGGCTGGATATGGGGCAGATATGGCTGTTTGTTGCATGGACAGTTGGCAGCACCCTGCTTTTGTTCATGATCGCTGGGCTGTTCATGCGCAATC
Organism: Acetobacter sp.; assembly: GCA_047719095.1. Lineage (GTDB taxonomy): Bacteria > Pseudomonadota > Alphaproteobacteria > Acetobacterales > Acetobacteraceae > Acetobacter. The sequence goes on along the minus strand of JBDNSL010000045.1, from coordinate 16,029 downwards.
AGGTGCGGGCCATTCGGCAGTTGGCGCTGGCGGCGGAGCAGTTTGGCATGGGGCGCGATATTGGGCCAATACGCCCTGCAGGCGCGCAGGAGGTGCGTAAGGCCGCCGTGGCCTTTAACCGCATGCAGGACCGCATTACCCGCTTTGTGGCGCAACGTACGGGCGTTCTGGCCGGTGTATCGCATGACTTGCGTACGCCATTAACCCGCCTGCGGCTTTCTTTGGCCATGATGCCGCGTGAAGGGGCTGTCTGCGCCAAAGGCATGAGCGAAGATCTGGATGAGATGATCGGGGACATTGCCGAAATGGAGCACATGATCGACAGCTACCTCTCCTTTGCCCGTGGTGAAGGCTCGGAGAGTGTGCAGCGGGTGGAAGTGCTGCCGTTTGTGGAGGATGTTGTGGGGGCTGCGCGGCGCGCCAACGTGCAGGTTCGCGCCGTGGTGGTGGAACCGGGGCTGCACGCGCATATGCGCCCCGATGCCATGCGGCGCACTTTGGGCAACCTGTTCGACAATGCCCGCAGGCATGGTGCCAGTGTGGTGCTGAGCGCACGCAGCGTGGCTGGGGGGGTGTGCATTCTGGTGGATGATAATGGACCGGGCATTCCGCCGGGTCGCCGGGCGCAGGTGCTCCGCGCGTTTGAAAGCGGGCACGGTGGTGGCACAGGTCTGGGGTTGACCATTGCGCGTGACATTGTGCGTGCCCACGGGGGTGAAATGGAGCTGGAGAGCGCGCCCGAAGGGGGCTTGCGGGTGCGCCTGTACCTGCCGGACTAGGGGTGTTGCCCCACCGCGTGCGGGTTATTTACAGCGAGTTACCCGAGCCAAAGTGCCCGGGGCCGGAATTGCTGTTGAACATACCGCCCTGCCCACCGGCAGCGCCTGACCCCATCATGTTCTGCATGGGGTTATAGCGGCCCACGTTACCCAAAATCTGCTGCAAAGCGTTGATCTTGGTGCCCGGTGTGGGGGTAATTTTTTGGATCATGGCAACGGTTTTGGCGTCCTTGCGGCTCAACGTACGCATGCTTTCCAGCGTTCCTGCGTTGTTGAACTTGAGGACCACAAGGTCCTGCTTGATAATGCCGGGGAAATCCATGGGCACCAGATGGGTGGTCATGGAAATGTAAATCCAGATATTATCGTCAAACGCGCCCTTGGTGGTGGGGGAGCCCATAAGATCTATGGCGTCGGCGCGGGTGCTGCTGCCGGGTTCGAGCTGGCTGTATTCCTCCGGCTCGATCAGCGACCCCCTTGGGGTTGGGGTGGGGCCAAAAACCTGACAGCCAGAAAGCACAAGAACGGTAGCAAAAGCACCACAGGCACTTTTAAGGCGCATCATCTTGTTCCTGCGTGGCGGCGTCATCTGGTCAGGGTGTCCCAAGCGTAAGATTGTGATCCATGATCGTCATCCAACTGGCAACGGCCATGTCTGTCCGATGCCCCAACGCGTGCGGGGCGTCAATCGCTGAATGGCAAAAAGAGCACGCTTTATGCCGCTCGTGCCCGGACATTACTCCATAAAATTCCGCTTGTGTGGTAGATTGTTCAGGCGGTGGTCAGAAAGCTTTGTCCCGAGCGCATCCCGCCTGCTTGTTTCAGCGTTACTTCAGGAGACTTCCATGACCGAAAAGCCAGAATTCTCTCGCCCTCTGGCCGTGCGCCGAATCGGAATGCTGGGAACGGACATGACGGTGGAGGCCACGCCGGACGAGTGTAAGCGGATAGCCAGACGTCTGGGTCTGCAGGATGTGAGCATGCTGCGCTGCCGCTACCGGCTCAGGGATGACGGGCGTGGTGTTGTGACGGCCGAAGGGGCTCTGGCTGTCCGTTACACGCAGACCTGTGTTGTGAGCATGGAGGCGTTTGAGGATATGATGGCGGGATCGTTCGTTGTCCGCTTTGTTCCGGCCAGCCAGTTTGTGGAAGGCGACGCGCCGGATATGGACGCGATTGATGAAATTCCGTATGAGGGGCAGGACGTTGATCTGGGCGAGGCTGTTGTTGAGCAGTTTGCGCTCGATCTCGAGCCTTATCCGCATGCGCCGGATGTTGCTCTCCCTCCCGGCCTGATCATGGATGAGGAAGAGGTGGAACAGCGCGGTCTTGAGGAAGAGCCGGAAAAAAAGGCCAGCCCGTTTGCTGGTCTGGCCCGCTGGCGGGGTGGAAACGCGTAATTGCCCAAGTGTGGGTGTGGGGTTTTCTTGTAGGATTGCTTGCGAAAACGCTTGCTGTCTGCTAGAGGCCGCGGCTCAGTGCTGGTGTTAAACCTGTTATGTCGTCTGGTGGCGTGAATGCGTGGCCGGGCGTGTTGTTCTAACCATTTTTATGAGAAGGGGCTGGGCTTATGGCTGTACCCAAAAAGAAAACCTCGCCTTCACGTCGTGGCATGCGTCGCAGCCATGAAGCTCTGCGTGCAGAAGCTCATGCTGAATGCTCCAACTGTGGCGAACTGAAGCGTCCTCACAATGTCTGCAGTCATTGCGGTCATTACGATGGCCGTGAAGTGATTGCCGCAGGCAAGGCACTCAAGGTCGCCGTTCGCGCCTGATTTTTCAGGCGTGGAAACGCGTGCTGCATCCGTAGCACGCGGGGTAATGGGGGTAAGGCATCTGCGGCATGGCAGAGAAGCAGGCATGAGCAAGACCGAGATTCCAGAAAGTTTTCCTTCCGATTCCAACGAGGTGTTCAACCTTGCCGTGGATGGGATGGGGGGTGATGGGGCTCCAGAAGTGGTTGTTGCCGGGCTTGCTGTTGCCGCCGAACGGCACCGCAATATCAAGGTGCTCCTGATCGGGGATGAAGCGCGCCTGCTTCCTTTGCTGGCGAAGTATCCCAAGGCTGCCTCCATATGCACGGTGTGGCATACGGATGTGTCCGTCTCTATGGACATGAAGCCAACATCCGCATTGCGGATGCGTCAGTCCTCCATGCGACTTGCCATGGACGCCGTGGCCAGTGGGCGCGCCCAAGGGGTTGTGTCCGCAGGCAACAGTGGTGCCATGCTGGCCTTGGCCAAAATTGTGATCAAGACGCTGCCCGGCATTTCCCGCCCGGCCATGGCGGCTATCAGCCCGACAATCAAGGGCGATGTAGTCATGCTGGATCTGGGAGCGAACGTCGTATGCGACTGGCGCAATCTGGTCGAGTTTGCCGTAATGGGCGAAGCTTTTGCCAAGTCCGTTCTGGGGCTGCCCGCGCCAACCATTGGCCTGCTCAATATTGGCGCTGAAGAGCTTAAGGGCGATGAAAAACTGCGCGTAGCGGCTGAAACCCTGCGTGAAAGTCCTTTAGCGGCACAGTTCCACGGGTTTGTGGAAGGGCATGACATAACCGCAGGCACCACAGATGTGGTTGTTACTGACGGGTTTACCGGAAATGTTGCGCTTAAAACTGGCGAGGGTGTGCTTAAAATGGCCACTACCCTTTTACGTCAGGTGTTCCAGCGCGGCATAATTTCCCGCCTTGGTTATCTGCTCGTCCGTCCCGGACTGGAGCGGATGAAAGAGTGGCTTGATCCACGCCGTTACAATGGCGCCGTTTTTGTGGGCCTGAATGGTGTGGTGGTTAAATCTCACGGCGGCACAGATGCCGAGGGGTTCGCCGCTGCGGTCGATGTGGCCATGGATATGGTCACACATGGTTTTAATGAAAGCATTCGTGAGCGTCTTGCCCATATGGGGGCGCTGTTGATGCGCCCGCAGGTGGAAGAAGATTGTGAACCAGCCCTTCCGGTTTCCTGAATAAGCGGAACGAATGTTGTGCGCGGGTAAGCCTATGGGCGGCCTGCGCTGGCGGAAAATGAAAGAACGGTCATGGCGAAACGTTCGCTTCTGGTGGGTTTTGGCGGATTTCTGCCAGAAAGAGTTGTCACGAACGAAGAGCTGGCGACCCGGCTGGCCACATCGGATGACTGGATCAGAACCCGCACAGGCATTACCCGCCGCCACATTGCTGGCCCCGATGACAGCGCGACAAGCATGGGGGCCGCCGCCGCACGCAAAGCCCTTGATTACGCCGGGCTGAGTGCAAGCGATATTGATGTTGTTCTGGTAGCAACCTCCACCCCCGACCAGGCTTTCCCCGCAACCGCTGTACGGATTCAGGCCGCTCTGGGTATGACCCACGGCTTTGGGTTTGATATTGCTGCGGCCTGTTCGGGTTTTATTTTTGCTCTGGCAACGGCGGATTCCTTTATCCGCTCCGGGCAGGCCCGTAATGCTCTTGTCATTGGCAGCGAAGTTTATTCGCGCATTGTGGACTGGGAAGACAGAGGCACGTGCGTTCTGTTCGGCGATGGGGCAGGGGCTGTTGTGGTCTCTGCCTCTGATGACGAATCCGATAAGCGCGGGATTTTGTCCACCCATCTGCATTCCGATGGCACAACGGGCGACCTGCTGTATGTGGATGGCGCCGTAGGCCAGCCAGACAAAAGTGGGCACCTGAAAATGAGCGGGCGCGATGTGTTCCGCCATGCTGTTGCCAAACTTTCGTCTTCCGTGGATGAAGCATTGAAGGCGGAAGGGCTTGGTTACGCAGATGTGGACTGGCTTGTGCCGCATCAGGCCAATATTCGTATTATCGAAGGTGTGGGTAAAAAACTGGGACTTCCCGCAGAGCGGGTTGTTGTAACAGTTGACCGGCACGCCAATACGTCCGCTGCTTCCATTCCCCTTGCACTGGATGAAGCCGTGCGAGATGGCCGAATTCAAAAAGGCGAACTGGTGCTGATGGAAGCACTGGGCGGCGGTCTGACATGGGGTTCCGTGCTGGTTCGCCTGTAACCGGACCGATAACAGACAAGTGACATCATTGTGAATGAATTGACGCGCCGCACAGGCGTGTTACCTTTCTGCACATGGAAACTGTCACACGTGCATCTTTGATAGAGCAGATCTATCAGCAGGTAGGGTTGTCTCGTAAAGAGTCGTCTGTGCTCCTAGAAGATGTTCTGGAGACAGTCATGCAGGCGCTTGAACGGGGCGAAAGTGTCAAAATCAGTGGTTTTGGCACGTTCTCAGTCCGTAAAAAGGGGCAGCGCTGCGGGCGCAACCCCAAAACAGGGGAAGAAGTGCCTATTCTTCCCCGCTCCGTTCTGGTGTTTCGTTCCAGCCAGTTGCTGAGGGCCGAAGTCAACCATGAGGAGACAGAGCCGGGAGTCGAGTATGACGATTGATGGCACAACCACCCCCTATGACGCCGAGCATGGCATGCCCGATACAGGCATGGACATTCTGGAGTCGGAAGGGGGTGAAAAAGGCCCTCATGCTTTCCGCACCATTAGTGAGGTCGCGGATGAACTGCACGTGCCCCAGCATACCCTGCGTTTGTGGGAGACACAGTTCCATCAGGTTCGCCCGCTAAAAAGAGGCGGGGGCAGACGCTACTACCGACCTGATGATGTGGCACTCCTTAGCCAGATTGCAGACCTGCTTTATAATCAGGGTTACACCGCAAAAGGTGTGCAGCGCCTGCTGCGCGAAGGGGCCTTGGCTACTGCACAGGCACCAACTGCCGTTGTGAGCGTGGAAGATGTGGACCACGCAGCCTCCCCGCCAGAAAATCTGCCAGATGCGCCAGTAACGGATGATGCCGTAGTTGTTGATTATCAGCAGATCGCAGCCGTTGCGGCCGAACTGCCTGCCGCAGTTGAAGCCGGGCTGGAACAGGCTTTGGTGCAGGTTATGGAGCAGAATGTGCGCTTGCGCTCAGATCTGGCCGATGTGCTGGTTGAGCTTGAGGCCATTCGCCGCAAGATTTTGGCCTGATTGATAAAAAAAGTAAAAAAAACAGGTTGGGTGGGTTGCGCCCTCCCTAGGGTGTTGCTAAACAGCACCCACACTTAACGGGCAGTAGCGCAGTCTGGTAGCGCATCAGTCTGGGGGACTGGGGGTCGTGGGTTCGAATCCCGCCTGCCCGATATTTTTTCCAAAATCGTAAATGCTAAATAACCCCACCTTGGGGGTAAATGCAGATGTCTACTTCAGACCTCTGCATTGTTTCCGTATGCCCAGCGCCGCCAGATCAGGTTGAGTGCTGCCATGGCGGCGGGGCCAATAAACAGGCCAATAAGCCCCCACATTTCCGCACCACCCAAAATGCCAAGCAGCACCCAAAGGAAGGGCAGCTTTGTTGTGCCTCCAATCAGGGTTGGGCGCACAAAGTGGTCGGCTACAAAAATAACCGTGGCCCCAATGCAGAACGTAACAACAGCAGCAACAGATGCGCCCGAGATCAGGATAAGCAGGGAAACAAGGCTGATCGCAATCATGGCGCAAAAAGGGATCATGGCGGCAACGGCGGTAATAACGCCAAACAGGGCAGGGTGGGGGGCATGGGCAAAAAGATAGACAATGCCCATCAGCACGCCTTCACCAATCCCGACCAGAACCAGCCCCTGCACTGAGCCATGGATGGAAGCCACAATCTGGCGTGCAATACTTTCCCCCCTGCGGCCAAAAGCCCGGCTGGAGGCAACGCGGCACTGGCGAATGACGGAAACTCCGTCCTTGTAGAGAAAAAACAGGGTAAGAATGGAAAAGCAGAACAGCGTGCCCCGGTGCGCGATCTGGCTACCCAATGCCCGTGTGACCATAACCCCCTTGTTATCCAAGGCCCCCAGCAGGCCAGAGACATCGCGCGGGTTGGACAGATGCGTCTCCCATAAATGCGCAATGGTTGAGGCCCCTATGGGGAGTTGCTGAATAACATCAGGCACGGGCAGGCCAAATTTGCGGGCGTGGTCCAGCCATGCCAGCGCGCTTTGGGCTTCTCCAATGGCTTCAAGTGTCAGCAGGGTCAGGGGAATAACAAACAGGAGCGCCATAACCGCCGTAAAGAGCAGCGGTAGCAGTGTACCGCGTGCGGCATTTGGCCACATGCGGCATGCACTGCTGTAGAGAGGCCATGTTGCAATGGCAAAAACCCCACCCCACGCCAAAGCGGGCAGAAACCCCTGTATGGTGTACAGGGCAATTACCACAATAAAGAGGGCGAGAAGACTGCGCGCCATTTCCTGTCCCCGCTTGGAGCGTTGGCTGGCCTTGATAAGGCCGCAACGCTGGTGCGTAGGCACTAATGAAGACGGGGGCGTATTGGGCATGCGCGATGTGTCTTTCCAATGGTTCTGTTTTGTACAGACCGCTCTTTATGTGCTGGGCGTAGCATACTGTGTTGTGGGCGAATAATATAGCGCACGTAGTGTGGCACAGTTTGTGTTGCGGCCCATTTGAGGGCGATTGGCAGTATCTTTTTCTCAATTTATCTCTAGTGTTCCGCTGCTTGCCTGCACATTGAAGCGGATATCCCATGCTCAGAAATTTTCTGACAGTTGGCGGCTGGACCATGCTCAGCCGCATTCTTGGACTGATACGTGACCAGCTTCTGGCGGCCTTTATGGGGGCTGGTCCCTTGCAGGATGCGTATCAGGTTGCCTTTCGCCTGCCCAACATGTTCCGTCGCCTGTTTGGCGAGGGTGCGTTTAACGCTGCTTTTGTACCCATGTTCTCCACCGTTATGGCGCAGGAAGGCCGGGATGAAGCACGCCTGTTTGCGCGCCGCACGCTTGGGGTCATGCTGGCGTGGCTGATATTTTTGTGTGTGCTGGGCGAAGTGTTTATGCCGCAGGTGCTGCGCGTTATTGCCCCCGGTTTTTTGCAAGACGGGGAACGGTACGAACTGGCTGTCAGCCTGAGCCGCATTACTTTTCCCTATCTGGTCATGATCTGTGCTGCGGCTTTGCTGGCTGGGGTGCTTAATGGGCTGCACCGTTTTGGCATGGCGTCCGCTGCGTATCTGGCGTTCAATGTGGTTGGTATTCTTGCCATTGTTGGAGTGTCTCCGTTTTTCCCCAGCGTGGCGTATGCTGCGGCATGGGGGGTTACGGCCTCTGGCGTGGTGCAGTTGGGGCTGCTGGCCTGGGCGTGTGAGCGGGCGCAGTTTGGCCTTATGCCGCTTTGGCCAAGGTTAACCCCACGTATCCGCCTTTTGTTACGCCGCATGGTGCCGGGGTTGATCGGGAGTGGCGTCGGCCAGATCAACCTGACGGTGGACACCATTATTGGCACGTTGCTGCCTGCGGGTAGTGTCTCGCTCATGTATTTTGCGGACCGGATCAACCAGTTGCCGCTGGGGGTGCTGGGGGCTGCTGCGGGCACAACCTTGCTGCCTGTGCTTACACGGCACCTGAGTTCAGGCGATGTGGAAGGCGCACATAACGCCCAGAACCGCTCCATGGAATATGTTGTGCTGCTGACCCTGCCTGCCGTTGCCGGGCTGCTGGTTCTGGCTGGCCCGATCATGATTGTTCTGTTTGGCCATGGTTCTTTTACCGAGCATGACGCTCTTTTGTCGGCCCAGTCCTTGCGGGCCTACACCTTGGGGTTGCCTGCGTTTATTCTGGTCAAGGTGCTCTCTCCCGCATTTTTTGCACGTGGAGACACACGGACACCGGTGTATGTCGGTATTGGTGTTCTGGCGCTGAATTTTATTCTCAACCTGCTATTCATGAAGCCTCTGGCTCATGTAGGCCCCCCCTTGGCCAGCAGCGTTACGGCCTGTGTTAACGTGGCTTTTCTGGTTGTTCTGTTGCAGCGCAAAAATGCTTTGCTTGTGTACCGCAAAACCCTCTCGCACATGGTGCGTGTGTGTGTGGCCGCTCTGTTGATGGGGGCGGGGCTTTGGGCTGTGGGAAGTGTTGTGGTGTTGCCCTCCATTTTTGTAACCCGAGCACTCTGGCTGGCCGGTATGGTTACAGGGGGGGCGGTTTTTTACGCACTACTCCTGCATGTTCTTGGTGTGGCCGAGGTGGCAGGTATGATCACGCGTATTCAGGGCCGATTGAGGCGTAGGGCAGGGTAGGTAAGGGGGTTGGGGTATGGCTGAGGTCGTTCTTGCGCACCAGGTTGATTTTGCAACATGGCGCAATGCGACCAGACAGTATGCCCTTGCTGGTGCTTTGCCAGATTCTTTACGTTGGCGTGTGGGCAGCGTTGGGCAGGATGCACTCTGGACCGCTACCCCCGCCACAGACCAGCCGACTTTTTCCCCTGCCTTAAATCTGTCTCGCCGGTTTGTGGGGGTGTTGGGGCAGGCCTTGCAACGGCGTGATGCGGAGCGTTTTACACGGCTGTACCGCATTGTGTACCGTCTGGCGCATGATGGGCTGGACCTGACCGATGCCTCTGACCCGGACCTGATGTGGCTCAGGCAGTCCGTGGCTGCGGTTAGGGCAGATACGCTACGGTTCCGAGAGGCGTTTTCGGCTTTTAGTGCCAGCAAAGCAGACAGTTATTTCTGTACTAGTCCTGAACATTATATTGTGGAGGCTAACTCCCGCTTTTGCATGGAGCGCAATGCGCGCCCGTGGCAGGTGGTGACCCCTTACCGGCAGATGGAGTGGACAGGCAGCACACTACGCTTTGCTGCGCCAACACAGACACAACAGCCAGACACGGCCACGCAATGGCAGATGGACGGAACAGGCATCTGGCGTGGCTACGCCCTGAGTGTATTGCCGCCACGACGCAATGATGTGGAGGCCGCTACCACTCTGGCCATGCTGGGTGCTCAGGCCATGGACTGCCGGGCCTGTGCCTTGTGGCGCCCCGCATCACGCACGGTATTTGGCGAAGGGCCAGAGCATGCCGCCATCATGCTGGTTGGCGAGCAGCCGGGAGATCAGGAAGATCAGCAGGGGCGGCCCTTTGTGGGGCCTGCTGGGCAAATGCTGGATAAAGCCCTGCAAGAGGCCGGGATCCAGCGCGATCAGGTCTATGTGACCAATGCGCTCAAGCATTTCCATTTTACATGGAATGGGAGCCGCCGCCTGCACCACAAGCCAGAGGCTGAGCATATGGCGGCCTGCCGGGTCTGGCTGGATGCGGAGCGCCGTCTGGTCAGGCCTGCATTGCTGGTTATGCTGGGTGCTACGGCTGCCAGCAGTGTTTTGCAAAAGCCGACCACAATTGCGCGCACCCGGTCACGGCTGTTCCCACTGGACGGGACTACGCAAGGACTGGTGACTGTGCACCCGTCCTACCTGCTGCGTTTGCCAGATGAGGCCAGCAGGATGCGCGAATATGCACGATTTGTGGAAGATTTGCGCCTGGCGGCCAGTATTCTGGCCCGGTAGGCTGATAGAAAGACTGGGGAAAAAGCCTGTTAGGCTGCATCCACCTTGTTAAGGCGCTGATGCAGTTCTTTGCCGGTTTTAAAAAATGGGACCAGCTTTTTGCTTACCTTGACCTGCTCCCCGGTTTTGGGGTTGCGGCCTAGACGGGGTTCTCTCTCCTTCACGGAAAAAGCACCAAAGCCACGGAGTTCAACGCGGTTTCCTGCTGACAGGCTGCTTGTTATGCTGCCAAAAACCGTATTCACCAGCAGCGTCGCCTCTCTTAGCTGCAAGTGTGGGTTTTTTTCTATCAGAATGGCAATCAGTTCAGACCGCGTCATAAAGCCCCCTGCCGAGTAGGGTAGAGAAGTAAGGCCTGACCAACACTGTGCCAGACAGATGCAAGCATTCCGTTCTCTAAGGCTGAGCGTCAAGATAAAAAATGCGTGACGGTCGGGCAGAAGCGCCAGACCGCCAGTGCATTGATAACGATCTTAGGCTGTCGTTGCCTTTTTGCCGCGCTTTGCGCGACCGGATGCATCGTCTTCATCCCCTGCTGCGTGGATTTTACGGCCAAGACCGATTTCACGCGCCAGAGTGGAGCGACGTTCCGCGTAGTTGGGGGCAACCATGGGGTAGTCCGCAGGCAGGTTCCAACGTTCGCGGTACTGCTCGGGGGACATGCCATAAGCGCTCTGAAGGTGGCGTTTAAGCATCTTCAGTTTTTTACCGTCTTCAAGGCAGACGATATAGTCCGGGAACACCGAACGTTTGACTGGAACAGCTGGCTGCAATTTTTCAGGCTCGCTCTGCGGCTGGTCAGCCGTTTTGAGGGCTTGAAAAACTTCCTTGATCAGAACCGGAATAGCAGCAGGGTCCGTCTGGTTGTTGGAGACGTGCGCGGACACGATCTCGGATACAAGATCTAGGAGAGGCGAATAGTTCTGGATCTCACTCATGACAGGCCTAATTAAAATTCAGTGTGAATAATAAGAACCATACTCAATTATTTAAACTTTGTGAACTACCAATATACAAAAAATCAAAATTCGAGGTCCGCATGGTATAAAATGATGGAATGATCAGTTGATTTTTTCAATATTTAGAGGGGCTTGTATAAATTATTCGTAATATTTTGGTTAACCATGGCTGATCACTATAGTCGGCGCAGAATGGTGGCCGCCAAGTATTGATATTCTAGGGGGTAGTGCCACAAATTATAAATTTTCTTAATATTATTATGGTGTTTGTAAGTCAGTCCTGACTCGATTTTGGCATATTTTTTGGGCGGAACGTTAATTTTTCAAGCAGTCTGGTCGTTTGCAAGAATTGTGTTTCTTGAATATCAGCCGCGCTCTTAAAGTATAGCAGTTTTTGAATACAAAACCCCGGCCAGTCCTGAAAAGGAAAAGGCCGGGGTTTTAAAACACGCTGATGGCGGGCTTAACGAATGCCGAGTTCGCTCATCAGGAAGTCACGGAAAACGGCAACCCGCTTGGAGCTGCGCAATTCCTCGGGGTAAACAAAATAGGCATCAACTGTTGGGGTCGTAATTTCCGGCAGGATCTGCACCAGATCCGGAAATTTGCTGGCTGCATAAGAGGGAATGGAGCCAATGCCCAAGCCTGCTGCTATGGCGGATGCCATGGCGGCCATGCTGTTGACCTCAAGGCGTGCAGGGCGGGTGTGGCTGCTGATCTGCCCTGCTTCGGTCAGCCAGTTAATATGGGCAACCGGTGGGTGGTGTTCACCAAACAGAACAAGCTGGTGGTTTTTGATATCTTCCAGACTGGTCGGCATTCCGTGGCGCTCAATATACTGTGGCGCTGCGAAAATTGGCAGATTGAAGTCCGCCAGATGCCTCTGGATCAGGTCTGGCTGGCGTGGTGCGTGCATCCGCACAGCCACATCGGCCTCGCGCATACCCAAGTCCAGATCATTGTCTTCCAGAATCAGGCAGATATCAATTTCGGGGTTGGCTTCCATAAACTTATGGAGTCGTGGCATAAGCCAGCAGTTGCCAAAGCCTGTTGTGGTTGTAACCCGTAGGCGGCCTGCGGCTTTTTCCTTGCTCTCTGTCAGCAGGGTCTGTGTCATCTCCAGTTTGGAGAACACCTCCCGCACTGTTTTATGCAAGGTTTCCCCCTGCTCAGTCAGGATCAACCCACGCGCATGGCGATGGAATAGGGGGACCTGAAGAACATCTTCCAGAGCAGAAATCTGTCTGGATACGGCAGACTGGCTTAGGTTAAGCACATCCCCCGCGTGGGTAAAGGAACCGGCTTCCGCTACGGCATGGAAAACCCGGAGTTTGTCCCAGTCCACGCACGCCTCCTGCTAAATTGACTGAAATTACAAAAGCACAATACCATGCTTTCAAAGCTACTACGTGCAGTAATTACTGCACGTGGTCAAGGTATGGGCAGCCTTACGTTTTGGGCACTTCTGCCAGATACCGCTCCGCATCCAATGCTGCCATGCATCCGCTACCCGCAGCCGTTACCGCCTGACGGTATATTTTGTCCTGTACATCGCCCGCAGCAAAAACGCCGGGTACGGATGTGCGGGTCGTTCCGGGGGTGGTTTCAATATACCCTTCGGTGTCCAGTGCGATCTGGCCCTTGAAAATGCCCGTGGTCGGGGCATGGCCAATGGCAATAAACAGGCCATCGATATCAAGCGTGGTTTCGCTGTTGTCCTTGAGGTTGCGCAGGCGCACCGCACTCACCACCTCGGGCGTGCCAGTTGCCAGAATATCCTCCACCTCGCTATCCCATATGACCGAAATTCTGGGGTGGCTGAACAGCCGGTCCTGTAGAATTTTTTCCGCACGCAGGGAGTCGCGGCGGTGGATCAGGGTTACGTGGGAGGCGTGGTGGGTCAGGTACAGGGCCTCTTCCACAGCCGTGTTGCCGCCACCAACCACGGCAACCTTTTTGCCACGGTAGAAAAAACCGTCGCAGGTGGCGCAGGCGGAAACGCCCCCACCCTGGAGCCGCTTTTCGCTTGGCAGGCCCAGCCAGCGCGCCTGTGCGCCTGTAGCGATAATAACAGCCCCCGCCATGTAGATGGTTCCGGAATCCCCGACCAGCCGGAAGGGGGAACCCGTGCTGAAGTCCACCTCGGTAATAATGTCGTATTCAATCCGTGTGCCAACATTAAGGGCCTGTTCGGCCATCTGCTCCATCAGCCACGGCCCCTGCACGGCTTTGGCAAAGCCGGGGTAGTTTTCCACGTCGGTTGTAATGGTCAGCTGCCCACCCGGTTGCAGGCCCGCCACCAGAACGGGGGAGAGGTTGGCGCGGGCAGCGTAAATGGCCGCAGTATATCCTGCGGGGCCTGCGCCAATAACAAGCAGGTCGGTCGTAATGGTTTCAGTCATGCCAGAAGAGTTCCCCAAAGCAATGCAGTGCGGCTGCCGTAATGCCGCGCAGGCATGGTCCAGATGATGTTGGATAAAAGGATATGACGGGTGGCTTTGCGTTGAGCAAGTGTTGAGAGTTGAGTTTGCGGCATGGCGGGGAGCGTGGCATATACTCGCCACTCTTTTCTGGGAGTTGCATCTTGCACAGGATAGGTCGGATAAGGTGACGGATCTGGACGCTGTTGATCTTCGTATCGTAGCCGAGCTGCAAGATGATGGTCGTATGACCAATGTCGAACTGGCGCGGCGTGTTGGCATTTCCGCCCCCCCATGCCTGCGGCGCGTGCGGCGGCTGGAGGAGGAGGGTATTATTCGTGGCTACCATGCCCAGCCCGATGCCACGGCCCTTGGCTGGCCGATTATCTTTTTTGCGCTGATCGGGCTGGATAGCCAGAAAGAGACAGTGCTGTCCGCCTTTGAGCGCCAGCTTGCCGAATGGCCAGAAGTGCGCGAGTGCCACATGATTCGCGGTGGGGGGGATTTTCTTGTCCGCCTGATCGCGCGTGATGCCGCCCACGAAAACGCATTAACCCGTCAGTTAACCGAGGCTTCGCACGTTATTCGGGTGCAGACCCTCCAGACCATTCGGACCAGCCTTGAACGTGAAGGCGTGCCGCTACCTGTAATTAAGGAAGGAACGCCGGAGTAATGTCTGCCGGAAGTCTATTAGATGGCAATACGGTGGCGGGCAGCCCCGAGATCAGCATTGTCGTGCCGTGTTATAATGAAGTCGCCAATGTGGGCCCACTTGTTGCCATGCTTGAAAAAGCCTTGGCTGGCCGACATTGGGAAGTCATTTTTGTTGATGACAATTCTCCCGACAAAACAACAGATGCGGTTCGTGCGCTGGCACGGCAGAAGGCCTATGTGCGCGGCATTTGCCGTATTGGCCGCAGGGGGCTGTCCACAGCCGTTATTGAAGGGGTTCTGTCCTCCTCGGCGCAGGTCGTCGCAGTTATGGATGGTGACCTGCAACATGATGAAAGCCGCCTGATTGCACTGATTGACGCAGTTGGCAGTGGCGCGTGTGATGTGGCCGTTGGCAGCCGCCATGTTGAGGGCGGCAGCAACGAAGGGCTGGCCAATGCATGGCGCCACGCCCTGTCCGATGGCGGGATATGGCTTGCGCAGTGCTTTTTGCCCGTCAAGCTGACTGACCCCATGAGTGGCTTTTTTGCCTTGCGGCAGCAGACCTTTGCGGACATTGCGCCAAGGCTGTCTGGGACCGGGTTCAAAATTTTGCTCGACCTGCTGCTGTCATCAAAAAAGCCGCTCAAGGTGCAGGAAATAGCCTGTGGCTTCCGCCCGCGCGTGGCAGGCGAGAGCAAGCTGGACGCCTTGGTCATGATCCAGTTTGCAGCACTTCTGCTGGAAAAGTTTTCCCACGGACTGGTGCCTTTGCGCTTTGTGGCATTCTGCCTTGTCGGGCTGGCCGGGGTTGGGGCCAATCTGGGCGTCATGCATCTGGTCCGCCTGTTCTGGGGCGATTTTTCCACGGCGCAGGCCATTGGCACTGTTGCTGCAATGGTTGTGAATTTTTACCTCGATAACAATTTTACCTATCGGGACCGCCGCCTGCACGGCCAGCGCTGTGTATGGGGGCTGCTGGTGTTTATGCTGGTCTGCTCCGTTGGCGCTTTGGCCGATGTTGGCGTGGCCCACATGATGTACACGCAAAGCTACCGGTTGGATGATGCCAGCTTGGCTGGGGCCGTGCTGGCCGTGGTCTGGAATTACACCATATCCTCCACAATTATCTGGAGATCGCGTTAACCTTGCGCGGCCACAGCGCACGCTGCGCGTACTGGTGGGGGGGGCTGGCCCTCCTTACCCTTGTGCGCCTTGTGCTGGCCGCCAGTATTCCCCTTGCTCCGGACGAGGCCTATTACCGCATATGGGCGCAGGCCCCGGCCGGTGGGTATTTTGACCACCCGCCCATGGTGGCAGTGTGGGTGCGTCTAGGCCTGTTCCTTGCGGGGGACACGGCTTTGGGCGTGCGCCTTATGGGGCCGGTTTCCATATGCCTTGGAACGGTGCTGATCGTTCAGGCAGCCTATGGCTGGTTACGGGGGCAGGTAGCGCCAGAGCAGGCCCGTGTGGCGGGTATTCGTGCAGGCGTTCTGTTCAATGGCACCCTTGGCGTAGGCTTGGGCGCTCTGGTCATGACCCCCGATGCCCCTTTGCTTTTGTTCATGTCCCTTATGGTGTGGGGGCTGGTCCATGCCTGCATCGGGCGGCAGCGGGGTATGTGGCTTGTTGTCGGGCTGGCGGCAGGGCTAGGGTTTGATAGTAAATATACCATACTCCTGCCTGTGGCAGGGCTGGTGGTGTGGCTGCTTGGCACCAAGGGCGGGCGGGCATGGCTGCGTACCCCCTGGCCATTCTGCGGGGCGCTTGTGGGTCTTGCCTGCACAACGCCCGTTATCTGGTGGAATGCAGGGCATGGGTGGGCCAGTCTTGTCCGGCAGGGTGGGCGGGTAGGGGAGTGGAGT